>JBBQEJ010000098.1:0-18960 GCA_038320555.1 Vicinamibacterales bacterium
GTGATGAGTGATCAGTGATTCAGTCAGTCGGACACAGCCAGCTCACCCGGCACGATGGGGCGAGTGCGTGGCAGCAGGCCGCGGCGGGCCATGTTGCCGACGTAGCCCAGGATGGCGACGAACACCGTGAGCTTGATCACGTCGGCGGTCGTGGAACGCCCAAGCGCTCTCCAGAGGAACCACAGGACAGGTTGCGCGATACAGACGGCCCACACGGAACCGTAAAAGTACCGGCGCTCGTGGCCTTCGTTCTGCGTCGATCGCTTCACGCGGGGTAGCAACCCGAACGCGCCCAGCAGCCAGATCGAGATAACGATAGGAAAGTACGCGACGGTGTAGAGCTGCCGCATGTGGTGCCAGGCACCGGTGGTGAGCGCCATCACAAGGCCCGTGATGTTCAACAGCGCGTACGCGATCACTTCGCTCCAGGCAAGCGTGTAGCACACGCGCCGATACAGCGGGTTCGGACGATCTTCGGTGAACCGGATGATGTACGGGCGTGGCTCGACGCCGGGCAATCGGCCGCGAAGCCCCGCGATCCCTGTACCGACGAGGACCGCGCCCAGCCACAGCGCCATGCGCGAATCGAAGCCGCGATCGAAGAGTTCGAGAGTCAGCGGCCCCGGCGCAATGAAGAAGACCCAGATCCAGATGGGCCAGTGCGCGAGGCGATAGCTGACCTTGTTGTGATCCCGAATCGGGCGATCGCTTGCCAGCTCGATCCGTTCGGCGTGGCCGAGCGTGCGTTCATACGAAGGCGGCAGAATGCCGCGCCGCGAGGGGCGCGACTTTTCTTCATCAGGCGTAGCCGTAGTCACCGCCAACATTATTACCCGTCGCGGGCGAACGGAGAGAGTCCTATCTTCGTATGGGCAGGGGTATGAACCTCAGATACGCCTTCCGCATGCTTGTCAAAGACCCGTGGTTCACCTGCGTCGCCGTCCTTGCCCTGGGCCTTGGAATCGGCGTGAACAGCACGGTCTTCACGTTCGTGAACGCGGTCCTTCTGCGCGGCCTGCCGTTCGCGAACGCGGATCAAATCGTGCACATCAATTCGCGAAACACCGCTGAAGGGAGTGGCCTGGGCGTGTCGTACGCCGACTACCAGGACTGGCGATCCCAAGCCAGGTCTTTCGCATCGCTCGCGGGTTATCAGCCCAACACGATGAACATCAGCGACAGCGGTCACGCGCCAGAACGCGCCAGCGGCGTGCGGGTGACCGCCAACGCGTTCGGTGTCGTCGGCGAGCGGCCGATCATCGGCCGGGGGTTTCTGGACGGCGAGGATCGCAAGGGGGCAGAGCCCGTTACCCTCCATCGGATACGGACTCTGGAAGACCCGGTACGGCAGCGACCCGGCCGTCATCGGCCGTTCGATCAGAATCAACGAGGTTCCGACGACGGTCATCGGCGTCATGGCCGAGGGCATGAAGTTTCCGAATAACGCCGACCTCTGGATTCCGCTCGTTCCGGATGCGGAGATGGAGCATCGGGACGTGCGGAGCATGAACCTGTTCGGCCGCCTCGCGCCGGGCGTCAGGCTCAAGCAGGCGCAAATCGAGTTGACCGGCATCACAAAGGCGCTCGAACAGCAGTACCCCGATACGAACAAAGCGATCGACGCCGAGGTGATGACCTTCAATGACCGTTTCAATGGAGGGCCGATCCGGGTCGTCTTCCTCGCACTGATGGGGGCGGTGGGATTCGTGCTGCTCATTGCGTGCGCGAACGTGGCGAACCTGCTGCTGTCCCGATCCGCGCGCCGCTCGCGCGAGATCGCGGTGCGCATCGCGCTTGGAGCAAGCCGCGGCCGGGTGATCCGTCAACTGCTCGTCGAAAGCACGCTGCTCGCGTGCCTCGGCGGCCTCTTCGGCCTGCTCCTCTCGCTCGTCGGCGTCCGACTCTTCGACATCGCGGTTGCCGATGTCGGAAAGCCGTACTGGATACGGTTCACGATGGATGCGACAGTATTCGGGTTCCTCGTTGCGGTCTGCTTCGCCACCGGCCTCATCTTCGGCATCGTCCCGGCGCTGCAGGTGTCCAAGGCAAATCTGAACGAGATTCTCAAGGAAGGCGGGCGCGGGAACCCCGGCGGCCGCCGTGGGCGCTGGCTCGCCTCCAGCATGGTCGTCGTGGAGCTCGCGCTCACGATCGTGCTGCTCGCCGGGGCCGGGCTGATGATCCGCAGTTTCCTGAAAATGTACTCGATGGACATCGGCGTGGACACCAGCCGCATGCTGACCATGAGGCTGTCACTCGCGAACAAGAAGTATCCGACCCCGGAACAACGCCGGCTCTTCTACGACGCCCTCCTTCCCCACCTGTCGGCAATTCCCGGCGTCGCGGCCGCCTCGATTGCCAGTGCGCCTCCCGGAGCGGGCGCCGGCTCGCGACAGCTGGAAATCGAAGCACGGCCGGCCGCCGACCCCAAGAAGCTGCCAGAGGTCACGACGCTTCTCGTCAGTGACGCGTACTTCGACACGCTCGGCGTGACGATGCGGCAGGGACGGGCGCTCCGCGAAACGGACGGCCAGCCGGGCACGGAAGCCGTGGTCGTGAATGCACGATTTGGGTCGCAGTTTTTCCCCGGCGAAGACGTTATCGGCAAACGTATCCGGCTGAAGTCCGGCGGGCGTGGTCCCGACGCGCAGCAGCAGAAGCCGTGGATGACGATCGTCGGGGTTGCGCCGAACGTTCGCCAGCGAAACGTGCAGGACATCGATCCGGACGCTGTCGCGTACTTGTCGTACCGGCTCGAAGCGCCAACGGGTACGGCAATTCTCATCCGCAGCCAGGGCGATCCGGCATCCTTGACGTCAGCCGTGCGGGAAGCCGTGCAGGCAACCGATGCCGATCAGCCGGTGTTTGGTGTGCAGACCATGGATCAGTTGTTCGCGCAGAACCGCTGGCCGTACCGGGTGTTCGGCAGCATGTTTACGATCTTTGCGATCATCGCGCTGGTTCTGGCCGCCGTCGGCATCTATGCGGTCACCGCGTACTCGGTCACGCAGCGGACGCAGGAGATTGGCGTGCGGATGGCACTCGGCGCGCAGGCCGGACAGGTGTCGTGGCTGATCCTCCGGCAGGGGCTGGTGCAACTGGCCATCGGCCTCACGCTGGGCACCGCGGGCGCCCTGGCGGCTGCCCCCGTTCTGCGCACGCTGCTGGTGCAGATCAAGCCGAGCGATCCCATTACGCTCGTCAGCATCGGCCTCATGTTCACGGCGGTAACAATCTGCGCATGTCTCATTCCCGCACGGCGCGCCACGCGGCTCGACCCGCTGGCCGCGCTGCGGGTAGAGTGAGGACGATTCGCGGCTCGCGATTCGCGATTCCGGCTTTCGGGATTCGGGATCCGGGATCCGGATGAGGGATTAGGGATTGATCATGTTCACAATCTGGCAGGACGTTCGTCACGGATTCCGAATGCTGGCGAAGGCGCCGGTATTCACCACCGCGGTCGTGGTGACGCTGGGATTGGGAATCGGCGCAAATGCCGCCGTATTCAGCATCGTCAATACGCTGCTCCTTCGTCCGCTGCCGGTTGCGGATCCCTTCAATCTTTATGTGCTCAGCGTCACGCACCAGGACAACGAGCAACCGCACCAGGTGTCGTACGCCGACTATCTCGACTACCGCAAGGACCGAGATGTCTTCTCGGACCTGGCAGCCTACACGATCGACTTTGCCGGCCTGAGCGCCGAGAACCGCGCGGACCGGATTGCGGTTGCCTACGTAACCGGAAACTTCTTTCCAATGCTTGGCGTCGGCGCGGGGCCGGGACGCACGATCCTGACATCCGAGGGTGCCACGTTCGGCGCCGATCCGATCATCGTCCTCGGGCGCTCCTATTGGAGAAAGCGCTTCAACGGCGACCTCTCGGTTGTGGGGAAGAGAGTCCTCGTGAATGGCCGGCCGTTTATCGTGGCGGGAGTCGTACCGGAAAACTTTCACGGGGTGTACGCGCTGGTGGAGTTCGACGCGTACATGCCGTTCGGAATGATGTTCCCGGAGGCGACCTACAAGGAACTGACAGAACGACGCGACAATCACGAGCTCCTTGTCCTTGGCCGTTTGAAGCCGGGAGTGACGCGGTCTCAGGCGCAGGCGAGACTGGACGTCGTGGCGAGGCAGCTCGAGCAGCAGTATCCCGATACCAACAAGACCGTTCGCGCGCGCCTGCTTCCCGAGCACCTGGCGCGGCCGGAGCCGAGCGGGGCCGATACCAACCCGCTCGTCGCGAGCGTATTCCTGCTGCTCGTGTCGCTCGTGCTGCTGGTGGCGTGCGTGAACGTCGTGAACCTTCTGATGGTGCGCGCGACCGTTCGTCATCGCGAGCTGGCCGTGCGTGCGGCGCTCGGCGCCTCGCGCGGCAGGCTCGTGCGACAGATGCTCACCGAAAGTCTTCTCCTCGCCGCTGCCGGCGGGATCCTTGGAGCGATCCTCGGCCGTTGGCTGAGCGCGCTGCTTTCGGGGATCAAGCTGCCGGCCGACCTGCCGATCCGGTTCGATCTGGCGTTCGACTGGCGCGTCTTCTCCTACATCGCGGTCGTGGCTCTCGGCACGGGGCTCGTCGTCGGGTTGATTCCCGCGTGGCGGGCATCGCGCGCAGACCTGAATGAGGTCCTGCGCGAAGGGGGCCGCAGCATGGCGGAAGGGGGGAGGCGACAGCGCATGCGGAGCGTGCTGGTAGTCGCTCAGGTCGCGGTGTCGCTCGTGCTGCTCGTTGCCGCCGGGCTCTTCGTCCGGAGCGTGCAGCGGGCGCAGTCGGTGGACCTCGGCTTCGACCCGCGCCATGTGTTGAACCTGTCAATGGACGTGTCGCAGCAGGGACTCGACGAAGCGCGAGGCAAGGCGTTTTACCGCGAACTGGAATCGCGCGTGCGCGCACTGCCGGGCGTCGAGTCGGTCAGCTACGCGTACTCGGTGCCCTTCGGGTATTACAACTCGTCCGAATACGTGGAATCGGAAGATCACCCGGTTCCAAAGGACCAGCGCCGGCCGAGCGCGGCATTCAACATGGTCGGTCCGGAGTATTTCGGCACTCTGAAGGTGCCGCTCATCCGGGGCCGCGGTTTCAACGGACAGGACGACGAACGTGCGAGGCCCGTCGCGATCGTGAATGAGTTCATGGCGGAGCGGTTCTGGCCCGGCCAGGATCCGATCGGTAAACGGTTCCACATGCAAGGCGCGGATACGCGCTGGCTCGAGGTCGTGGGAGTGTCACGCACGGGCAAGTACCGATTCATGTTCGAGGATCCCGGTCTGTATTTCTTTGTGCCGATGGCGCAGCATTACCGGGCCCAGCGTGTGCTGCACGTGCGCACCGCCGGGCCACCTGAGGCGCTGGGTCCCGAGGCGCAGAAGGAAATTCGCGCGCTCAATCCCGATCTTCCGGTGTTCGACGTGCGTTCGATGGAGCACATGCTCGAGGGACCGAACGGATTCTTCCTGCTGCAGATGGGGGCGCTCTTCGGTGGCGGACTGGGTGTGCTGGGCCTTCTCCTGGCGCTTGTCGGCATCTACGGCGTCGTGTCGTATGCGGCGGCCCAGCGGACGCAGGAGATCGGCGTTCGCATGGCGCTTGGTGCGCAGCCGGGAGACATCCTGCAGCTGGTCGTCGGCCACGGCCTCCGCCTGGTCGCGGTGGGCATTACCCTCGGGCTCGCGGCCTCATTTGGCCTGTCGCGGCTGCTGGCGAATCTGTTGTTCGGCATCTCGTCCACCGATCCCGCGACGTTCGGGTCGGTGCCGCTCATCCTCGGAGGGATGGCAGTCATCGCGTCGTATCTGCCCGCGCTTCGCGCGACGCGCATCGATCCTTCGGTCGCGTTGCGTAACGAATAGTCTTCGCGATTCGCGATTCGAGGATGGGATTCGCGATTCAAGGATTAGTGATTAGTGATTCCATGCGCTATCGTTTAGTCCATGCTCCGACGGACTGCCAGAGCCGCGGCCTTCGCGGTGGCACTCGCCAGCCCGGCTGCTACTGACGCCCAGGACAGCAGAACCGCGTCGATTGAGAAGCTGCGCGACGAGAAGGCTGCCGCGCTTCAACCCTACCAACCCGGAACGATCGAACGGGCGCTGCTCTTCATCGAACGCGACGATCCGCTGCGAAAGATCGCGCCGCGTAACGGAGTCTTCGTCCAATACGGCTACACGGGAAAGCCGGTCGGATCCGGAATAGGCGCGAGTGTCGGCTATCGCCGCGACCTCTTCGACGGGCGCGCGCGTGTGGTGGCCGAGACAGGCGCGACGTGGCGCCATTACCGCGTGGTGCGCGCAGATTTTTCGGTGCCGTCGCTCGCCGGCGGCCGGCTCGAGCTCGGCGTGGAAGGCATCGATCGTCACGATCCTGAGGAGGACTTTTACGGTCTCGGCGCCGACTCGCTCGAAGCTAACCGGGTGAGCTTCCTGTTCGATCGCCGTGACGTGCAGGGACGCGCGGTCGTGAAGCCCGGTCGCGGCCTGCAGGCCGGCGTCCGGGTGGGCCGCGCAGCGGCGTCGGTTAGCGCCGGGCGCGATTCGCGCTTTCCGTCGATCGAGGAACGATTCAGCGACCCGGACGCTCCGGGGCTGGGACAACAGCCGGACTTCTCATACAGGGATCTCTTCGCCCTCCTTGATCGGCGTGATCAACCCGGCAACCCGCGCGCCGGCGGCTATTATCGGATCATGTGGCGGGGATATTCGGATCTGGACTACACCCGGTACAGCTTCCATCTCGTCGACGCGGACCTGCAGCATTTCTTTCCAATCTTCGACAAGAAACGCGTCTTCGCGCTCCGGGGACGAATCGTCACGACGGGGGCGGACGCCGGGCAGATCGTTCCGTTCTATTTCCGTCCGACGCTCGGCGGAAGCGATTCGCTCCGGAGCGTGCGCGATTTCCGGTTCCGCGACAACAACACGCTGGCGATGAACGTCGAATACCGGTGGGAAGCGTTTTCGGGTCTCGACATGGCGCTCTTCACCGATGTCGGGAAGGTCGCCTCGCGGTCGGCCGATCTGGATTTCAGCGATCTCGAACACGGGTACGGCATCGGGTTCCGCTTCAACACATTCCGGTCGGTCTTTCCCAGGCTGGATGTCGCGGTCGCTGGCTTGGAAACGCCGCGTCTCTTCATCAAGTTCAACAAGGTGTTCTGATCGCATGCGCACGCGCAACCTCACGATCGCCCTCGCGCTCGCCGGCGCACTCGTGCGGTCGGGCGGCGCCCGCGCGGGCGGTCCCAGATTCTTCGGCGACGATCCGATTGCGCACGATCCGGAAACGCAGGATGCCTCGCGCGTCCAACCGACGCCGATCAGCCAGCAGTTCGATTTCGTCGAGAACGCATTACTCAAAGCCGGGGGCCACACGCCGGTGCGTGCGATCAACGTGAATACCGTCGACGATGTGCCGGATTCCAGCTGGTTTACGAATCGCGCCGGCACGGCGCGGTGGTCGGCGGCGGACGCCGCGAAGGGGCCGGCGCCGGGCCCGTGGACGATCGTCGGGGCAAAACGGGAAGGCGTCACGCCCGGCATGACGATCCGTGATCCCGGCGGCGCCGTGTATTACATCAAGTTCGATCCGCCGTCGAATCCCGAAATGGCGAGCGGGGCCGAGATCATCTCGACGAAGTTCTTTCACGCCTTCGGCTATCACGTCCCGGAGAATTACCTCGCGACGCTGCAACCGGCGTCGCTCGTAATCGGCGCGGGCACGCGGATCGCGGACGAAGATGGCCGCCTCCGTCCGATGCGGCCAAGGGACATCGAGGCGGTGCTGGCAAAGGCCGCGCGCAATGCGGAGGGCAGCTATCGCGTGGTCGCCAGCAAGGCGCTGCCGGGGACCCCGGTCGAGCACTTCCGCTATTACGGCACCCGTCCGGACGATCCGAACGACATCTATCCGCACGAGCATCGCCGGGAACTGCGGGGGCTCGTGGTGTTCGCCGCCTGGCTCAATCACGACGACTCGCGCAGCATCAACACGCTCGATACGGTCGTCAGTGACGGCGGGCGATCCCTCGTGCGTCACCACCTGATCGACTTCGGATCGACGCTCGGCAGCGGCAGCACGCAGGCGCAGACCACGCGCGCCGGCAACGAGTACATCTGGGAATCGCGGCCGACGCTCATCACGATGTTGACCCTCGGGTTTTACGTGCGCCCATGGGTAAAGGTGCATTACCCGGACTACCCGTCGATCGGACGATTCGAGGCCAACTACTTCCTGCCGCAGGCGTGGAAGCCGGAATACCGCAACCCTGCGTTCGCCAATGCCCGGCCGGATGATCGATTCTGGGCCGCGAGAATCATCGCCGCGTTTCCCGACGACGCCATCCGCGGAATCGTGCAGACCGCACGGTTGTCGAATCCTCGTGCGTCGCAGTATCTGGTGGAGACGCTCCTTGCGCGAAAGAGCAAGGTATGACGGCCTGGTTGAACGGCACGAATCCGATCGTGAATCCGTCGCTCAGCGGATCCGGCGTGCTGAGGTTCGACAATGCGGCGGAACGGGCAGGCGAGCGGCGGCCGAGCGCTACACCGTCGAGTGGTCGCGGTTCGACAACGCCACCGGCGCGCACGAGCCGGCGGGAGCGGAGACGACTATCACGGAGCCCCGGGCGCACGTACCGGCGTCATTGCTGGCGTCGAAACCTGAATTCATCGCCGCGCGCGTTCGTGCATTCCGCGGCGACCGGCCGGCATGGGCTGAGCCGCTGACGATCTATTTCCGCCGGGCAGATGGCGGCTGGAAACTCGCCGGTCTCGAGCGGAATCCGTAACCACCCGAAAGCCGCTCTACACATGACGGATACAGGCCATTAGGATGCATGGAAGACGGGCGGCTCTCCCGGCCGTCCTCCTTGCTGGCGCGGCCACACTCATCCTCGCCCTGCTGTTTGCCGCGAGGGTTTCCCATAAGATGCCGGACCTCGCGGTCTACTGGACCGCGGCAGCCCGTGCGCGCGGCGCCGAGCCTCTCTACCGAGCCGAGGACGGACACTATCAGTTCAAGTACCTGCCGGCATTCGCTGTATTGACGGCGCCGGCTGCCGGGGTGTCGCTCAAGACCGCCAAGGCCGTGTGGTTCGTCGCGTCTGTTGCGCTGCTGGTGGCGCTGGTCGCTCTGAGCCTGGCGATGTTGCCGGAACGAAGAAAGGCCGAGTGGGTACTCGTCACGCTCACGGTCGTCGTGATGCTGAAGTTCTACGGGCATGAGCTCGTGCTCGGGCAGATGAATGCGCTGTTCGCGGTGCTGGTCGCCGGCGCCGCCGTGTCGCTCAAAGCGGGCCGTGAAGCGGCGGCTGGCGGGCTCATCGCCCTCGCCATCGTCGTGAAGCCCTATGCCGTAATCTGTCTGCCGTGGCTGCTCGCACGGCGACGCGCGGCAGCGATCGCCGCAGCGGCGGTCGGCGCGGCCATACTCATCGCCCTTCCGGCGCTCGTGTACGGCGTCCAGGGAGATGTCGCGCTGCACCGCGCCTGGTGGAAGACCGTCACGCAATCGACGGCGCCAAACCTGACCAACGCCGACAACGTGTCAATCGCGGCCATGTGGGCAAAGTGGATCGGCGTCGGCCTGGCCGCAACCGTGTTGACGGCTGTGACATCCGCGATCGTCTTGGGGACTGCCATCTTCGTGTTCGTTCGGCGGCGGACGGTGTCGTTTCCTGAAGGACTCGAAGCCGCTTTCCTCCTCACATGCATTCCTCTGCTCTCACCCCAGGGATGGGATTATGTCTTCCTGGTGTCGACACCCGCCGTCGTCTTTCTCGTGAACTTCGAGGACCGCCTGCCGGCATTGACGCGGTTTGCCGCGATTGCCGCGCTCGCGACGATCGGGCTGAGCGTGTACGACCTGATGGGGCGCGCAGCCTACGGCACGTTCATGGCGCTCTCCATCATCAGCATCTGCTACTTCGTGGTCATCTGGGCTCTCTGCACGCTGAGAGCGCGCGGAATCGCCTGATATCATGCGGCAATGGTTCGCGTGTTGATCGTTTTCACGGTTGCGATCTACTGCATGGCCCCGGCTTCGCGCGGCCGCTTCGGCGAGGCAGGGCAGCCGGCGCGCAGGCGCACGATAACGGTGAACCCCGGATCCGGCGTGGCGATGTCGCTGGCCGAGGACCGCGCACGGCGCGTCAGCGATCTTCGGTACGAGCTCCACTTCAACGTTCCCGCGGACGCCGCCGCACGTATCGACGGCGAGGTGACCATTCGGTTCACGCTCTCGGATGCGACGCGTCCTCTGGCGCTCGATTTCTCCCCGCCCGGTCCGGTACGTGCTCGCATTGGCGGCCGCAGCGTCGTGGTGACGTCAGTCGCCGATCACCTCATCGTGCAGCCTGCGGATCTGCATCAGGGCCCGAACGAAATCACCGTGGGTTTCGTGGCGGGTGACGCCCCGCTGAATCGCAATCCGGAATTCATGTACACGCTGTTCGTGCCGGCTCGGGCACGGCTCGCCTTTCCTTGCTTCGATCAGCCGGACCTCAAGGCGAAGTACACGTTGTCGCTCGACATCCCCAGAGGATGGGAAGCGCTGGCAAACGGCGCCGAAACAGCTCGAGACGAACACGACACCCGCGTGTCGATTCGTTATGCCGAAACCGAGCCGCTGCCGACATATCTCTTTGCGTTCGCGGCCGGCCGGTTCGAGATCGAGACCGCCGAGCGGAACGGACGCCGGCTTCGCATGTTGCATCGCGAGACGGACGCCGCGAAGGTCGCGCGGAATCGCGAGGCCATCTTCGATCTCCATGCGGCCGCGCTCGACTGGCTCGAGCGCTACACCGGCATCAAGTACCCGTTCGGCAAGTTTGATTTTCTGCTCGTGCCGTCGTTCCAGTTCGGCGGGATGGAGCATGCGGGGGCGATCTTCTATAACGCGTCAGGGTTGCTGCTCGATGAGACGGCCACGCAGAACCAGAAGCTCGGCCGCGCGAGCGTAATCGCGCACGAGACCACACATATGTGGTTTGGCGACCTCGTCACGATGCGCTGGTTCGACGACGTCTGGATGAAGGAGGTGTTCGCCAACTTCATGGCGGCCAGGATCGTGAACCCCTCCTTTCCCGGCATCAATCACGACCTCCGGTTCCTGCTGTCGTACTACCCTGCCGCGTACGACGTGGATCGGACGGCCGGGACGAATGCGATCCGCCAGCGGCTCGACAACCTCAACGAGGCGGGAACGCTCTACGGCGCGATCATCTATCAGAAGGCGCCGATCGTCATGCGGCAGCTGGAGATGATCGTGGGTGAGGAGCCGTTTCGCGACGGGCTGCGCGCATATCTCAATGCGCATGCGTTCGGCAACGCCACCTGGCCGGACTTGATCCAGGTGCTCGGCGCGCGGACGTCCGAAGATCTCCAGGCCTGGAGCCACGCGTGGGTAGATGAAGCGGGCCGGCCGAAGATAACTACCGAGTTACGCGTCGAGAAGGGCCGAATCGCCAGCCTCGCGTTCACGCAGAAGGATCCGGTATCTCGACGCGGGCTCGTGTGGACCCAGCACATGGAGATTGCGCTCGGCTACGACAACGAGGTCAGGCGGATCCCCGTCAGCTTGAACGCGCTGCGCATAGAGGTGCCTGCCGCGCGGGGTCTGCCGGCGCCGCAGTTCGTTCTGCCGACAGGTGGCGGCATCGCGTACGGCGAATTCGCTATCGATGACACGACGCGCGACTACCTGCTCCACCACCTGGCCGACATTTCGGATCCGCTGACGCGCGGGAGCGCCCTCGTGACGCTCTGGGAGGATATGCTCGATGGCCGCGCAGACCCTGTGGCTGTCGTCGACGATCTGCTCAGCGCGCTGCCGCGCGAGCGCGACGAGCTGAACCTGCAGCGGATGCTGTCCTACACCCGACAGGGCTACTGGAAATTCCTGCCGGCCGCGACACGCGACAGCCTCGCGCCACGACTCGAACGGATCCTGCGCGGCGGCGTCGATGCGGCAGCCACTGCCAGCGTGAAATCCGCCTGGTTCTCCGCGCTTCGCGACACCGCACAGACGCCGCCGACGCTCGAGTGGCTCGAGCGCGTGTGGCGACAGACCGAGAAGGTCCCCGGGCTCGTGCTCGCGGAGCCTGACCATATTCTGCTGGCGCAGGAGCTCGCCGTCCGTGGAATAGCCGAATGGAAGGAGATCCTCGATGGGCAATTCGCGCGCATCGAAAATCCTGATCGCAAGGCGCGCTTCGCATTCGTGCGTCCCTCGCTCTCGCCGGATCAGCCGGTCCGCGACGCCTTTTTCGAGAACCTTGGCAACGTCCAGAACCGGCGCCGCGAGCCGTGGGTGCTCGAAGGCCTGTCGTACCTGCACCACCCGTTGCGTGCCGCGGTCTCGCGCAAGTACATTCCGGCGAGCCTCGCGATGCTCGAGGAGATTCAGCGAACCGGCGATATCTTTTTCCCGAAACGATGGATGGACGCGACGCTCTCGGGCCACAGCTCCGCGAGCGCCGCGCTGATGGTGAAAACCTTCATAGCGGAGCTTCCGCCACACTATCCAGACAGGCTTCGGCGGATCATCCTGTCTTCGACTGACGAACTATTCCGCGCCGCGCGCTAGACGGTCTGTTGCTTCTTGCGCGAGCTGCGACGGCGGACGTAGATCACGCCGACGACGCCGATAAGAATTGCTGAAATGGCGAACATGCACACCTCCTCGGTGCGGTTTGACAGGGCAAGCACGGTGCCGACCCGGCTGTTCGCCGCACTTCATACCCGTAACTCGCTGATACGTATTGGTTTGTCTCTATTCACCGCTGGGATGGGTAAGACCCGGCGCACTACAATACGGGCCGGCGGCATCGCGATTCGGTTGGGCGGCTTGCAGTTTTGTTATGAAGAAAATCCGGATCCTCGTGACCGGCGGAACGTTCGACAAAGAGTACGACGAGCTGACGGGACGGTTGTACTTTCAGGAGACGCACCTGCCCGAAATGTTGCGCCGCGGGCGCTGCCGGCTCGACGTCACGATCGAGACCGTCATCATGATCGACAGCCTCGACCTGGATCAGGCGGGAAGGAACCGGATCGTGGAGCGGGCGCGCGAGAGCGACGAAACCGCGATTGTCGTGACGCACGGGACCGATACCATGGTACAGACTGGACGACTCCTGGCCGCTGCGGCGCTCGATCAAAAGACGATCGTCCTGACCGGCGCGATGGTGCCCTACGCGTTTGGAAGCTCGGATGGCTTGTTCAACCTCGGATCGGCGCTGTCGTTCGTGCAGGTCCTGCCGCCCGGCGTGTACGTCGCGATGAACGGTCAGCATTTTCCCTGGAACGCCGTGCGGAAGAACACAGCGACCGGGCACTTTGAAGCGGTTGATGCGATATGAGCGTAGACGTACGGCTGCAGTCGAAACTGCCCGCGGTCGGCACCACGATTTTCACGGTGATGTCGCGCCTCGCCGCCGACCTGGGCGCCATCAATCTGTCGCAGGGCTTTCCGGACTTCGATTGCGATCCCGAACTGGTGGAGGCCGTCGCCCGGCACATGAGGGCAGGCCGTAACCAATACGCACCGATGCAGGGCGTTCCCGCTCTGCGCGAAGCGATCGCGGCAAAGTACCTGGATTTCCACGGGCGCCGGTACGATCCGGAAACCGAAGTCACCGTCACATCCGGCGGCACGGAAGCCATTTTCGATGCGGTCGCGGCGGTGATTCATCCGGCAGACGAGGCGATCGTCCTCGAGCCGTGCTACGACTCGTACGTGCCGGCGATCGAGTTGAGCGGCGGCGTCCCGATCGTGGTGCCGTTGCAGTATCCCGACTACAGCATCGATTGGCCTGCCGTGCGCGCGGCGGTGACGCCGAGAACCCGTCTCCTCATCATCAACTCTCCCCACAATCCTGCCGGCGCCGTGCTGACGCCGTCGGACATTCGCGAGCTGACCGCTCTCGTGAGCGGGACCGACCTGCTCATCGTGAGCGACGAGGTGTACGAACACATCATCTTCGACGGCCTCCAGCACGAGAGCATGGCACGGCATCCGGAGCTCGCCGCGCGCAGCTTTGTCGTGGGCTCGTTCGGAAAGACCTATCACACGACCGGCTGGAAGATTGGCTATACCGTCGCCCCGGCCGAGCTCACCACAGAGTTCCGGAAGGTCCACCAGTTCGTGACGTTCTCGACAATCACGCCGGTCCAGTACGGGTTGGCGGATTTTCTTTCGTCGAGGCGCGGACTGACCGAGCTGTCGGGATTCTTCCAGGCGAAGCGCGACCTCTTCCTGAAGCTGATGGAAGGCTCACGTTTCCGTCCGCTCACCAGCCGCGGGAGCTATTTCCAGTTGATGGATTATTCGGCGATCACGGCCGAGCACGACGCCGACTTCGCCGTGCGGCTCACCAAGGAACACGGCGTGGCGTCGATTCCGACATCGCCGTTTCTGTATCGATCACCAGCGCCGCCGGTCCTCCGGTTCTGTTTCGCGAAGAAGGACGAAACACTCGAGCGCGCGGCCGATCGCCTGCGGAAGGTATGATTCCCCGTATCAATTCCCCACGCCGAGCCCTTCATATCTTCCGGAGCGAGAGATGACACCGCCGGCACGAGTGTGGCGAGGTTTGTTCGCGTTGGCCGTCGGCGCGGCCGCCGCCCTCGCCGGCGTCAGCGGCCAGAGCGATCGCATGACGGCCGACACGTTCAAGGACGTCGCATTCCGGTCGATTGGGCCGGGGCTGACGTCGGGACGCATCGCCGACGTGGCGATCGATCCAAAGAATCCAAGCGTCTGGTATGTCGCGGCGGCTGCGGGCAACCTGTGGAAAACCGAGAACCGCGGCAACACCTTCACGCCGATCTTCGACAAGTACGGCGCGTACTCGCTCGGCGCCGTCACCGTCGATCCGCGAAATTCGAACGTCATCTGGCTGGGGACCGGCGAAAACAACAACCAGCGGAGCGTGAGCTTTGGAGACGGCGTCTACAAGTCAACGGATGCGGGCGTGAGCTGGAAGCGCATGGGGCTCGAGAATTCCGAGCACATTCAGAACATCGTTGTCGATCCGAGAAACTCGAATGTCGTCTATGTCACGGCAATCGGCCCCCTGTGGGCGCCCGGCGGCGATCGGGGCCTGTACAAAACATCCGACGGCGGACTGACGTGGAAGGCCGTGCTCACGATCAGTCCGGACACGGGCGTCGGCGACATGGTGATGGATCCCAGGAAGCCGGACGTGATCTACGCCGCTGCGCTTCAGCGGCGCCGCGCGGTCGGTCAGTTGATTGGCGGCGGACCGGAAAGCGGGCTCTACAAGTCGACAAACGGCGGCGCCACATGGACGAAGCTGACCAGCGGGCTGCCATCAGTCGAAATGGGCCGGATCGGGCTCGGCATCAACTGGCGCAATCCCAGGACCGTCTACGCGCTGGTGACGGCGCAGAAGGGGGAAGGGGGCTTCTTCCGGTCGGATGACGCGGGGGCGACCTGGAAGCGCATCGGGAAGGAGATCCAGATCGGCCGGCGGGGCGCAACGCCTCCCACGGCCGGCGAACCGCAGGGAGGCCGCGGCTCGAGCGATGACTGGTACCGTGGCGGGGATCCCGGGTATTACAACGAGATCTTCGTGGACGGACACGATCCCGACACGATCTGGTCCGCGGAGACGAACATCGATCGAAGCACCGACGGCGGCAAGACGTGGACGACGGTGCCGCTGCCCGGCGTCCACGTCGATCACCACGAGATCGTCTTCGATCCCGCCGATCCGAAGCACTACATCATCGGCAACGATGGCGGCCTGTACGAGTCGTGGGACGGCTTGAAGACGTTCCGGCATTTCACGAACCTTCCGCTCTCGCAGTTCTATCGCGTCTCGACCGACAACGCGCGGCCCTTCTACCATGTCTGCGGCGGCGCGCAGGACAACGGGTCGATCTGCGGACCGTCACGCACTGTGAACCGTGTCGGGATCAGGACGAGCGACTGGATCAGCGTCGGCAGCGGCGATGGGTTCCAGGGCCGCGTCGATCCGGACGATCCAAACCTCGTATATGCACAGTCACAGGAAGGCGCGCTGCAGCGGCTCGATTTGCGAACGGGTCAGAGCGTCAGCATCCGACCGAACGCGCGAAATTCGGTAGGCGGACCGCAGCCCGCTCAGACCGACGCCACGACGCAGGCAGGGCCGGCCGGGGGCGGCGGGGGCCAGGGAGGCGGCCGGGGCGGTGGGCGATTTGGCCGCTGGCAGTGGGATTCGCCGCTCATCATCAGTCCCCACAGGGCCCGCCGGCTGTATTTCGGCGCCGAGCGCGTACATCGGAGCGACGATCGCGGCGATTCGTGGACCGCGGTCAGCGGAGATCTCACGCGGCAGCTCGACGCGGCGCAGATTCCGATCATGGGCAAAGTGTGGCCGCCTGATTCGGTTGCCTTCAACCAGGCGACCACGATGCTCAGCACGATCACCGCCCTCGACGAGTCACCGCTGCTCGAAGGACTGCTCGTCGCGGGAACGGATGATGGCCTGGTGCAGATTACCGAGGATGGCGGTAAACAGTGGACGATGGTCGACACGTTTCCTGGCGTGCCGGAACACACCTACGTCACCGACGTCTGCCTGTCTCCACGCGACTCCAACACGATCTTTGTCACCCTGAACAACTATCTGCGCGGCGACTTCAAGCCCTACATCGTGAAAAGCAGTGATCGAGGACGCACGTGGGTCCCCGTGTCAGGCGATCTGCCGCAGCGCTCCGGCGCCTGGTCGATCGCACAGGACGACGTGGATGCGAACCTGCTCTTCGCCGGCCTCGAATTCGGCGTGTATTTCACCGCGGACGGCGGCGCGCACTGGGTGCAGCTCACGGGCGGCATTCCCACCGCGCAGGCGCGCGACCTCGTGATTCAGCGCCGCGAAAAGGATCTCGTCATCGGAACGTTCGGACGCGGCGCGTTCATCCTCGACGACTACACGGCGCTTCGCGGGATGACGCCGCAGGCCCTCGACGAGCAAGCACGGCTGTTCCCGCTGCGGGATGTGTATATGTTCGACACGCTTGGCCAGGTTCAAGCGACGTGGGGCGATCCGGCGACACCGAATCCGCCGTATGGCGCCCTCTTCACTTATAGCGTGGGCCAGGCGCCAGGCAGCGGCGCAAAGCTCGTACTGACGATAGCGGACGACACCGGCAAACAGGTGCGCCGAATCGATCTCGCCGGCGAGCCCGGCGTTCATCGTATCGCGTGGGATCTGCGCGGTGAGGCACCACCGGCAGCCACGGGCGCGACTGGAGGCCGAGGCGGTGCAGGCGGGGACGCGCCTCCTGAAGCACAGATCTTCGGCGGCCGCGGACGTCAGGGCGGCCCACTCGCTGCGGCGGGCCGCTATCGCGCCACGATCGGGAAGCTGTCAGGTGACACGGTGACCCCAATCGGTCAGCCGCAGTCGTTCCTCGTCGTGCCGGTCGACAGATAGGACTAAGGGCCCAGGGCTCAAGGCTCAGGGCTCAGGGCGGCTCACGTGACTCAACGTCCTTCGCAAAACCGCAAACCGTGAGTGCTGTACGGGAGCCGAACTCATGCCCCGCCTTGGTGGCGCTCGATCAGCTCGTTCTGCACCCCGGCGTCCTGACCAGCTTTCATGGGTTGGAGCCGCTTTCACCGCTGTACGCGTTCGTGATACCCGAGTTCAGGCCGGCGGCCGCCCTCTTCGTGCTGCTGGCGGTGTCTTGCGGGCTCTTCCTGCCGCGGCTCATCAGCCCCCGGGTCTCCACCCCTTGGTTTGCCGCCGGCCTGTTCATTCTGTCGTTGACGCTACCGCTGACGCTCTTTCTCGTGCGCAACGACTTGGCCCAACTCGGATCGCAGTTCCTTATCTATCCGGGCGAAGAGTATTTTGACGATGCCGCGCGCATCATCGACCTCGGGCAGTTCGTGAGGCACTACACGGAATTGGCCCCGCAACTGAGTTTGCATGGCCGGGTCCATCCACCAGGCTTCGCGACGTTTTTGTTTGCGGTAGGACATGTGTTCAGTTCCACCCCGCTCGCGGCGGGCGTCGCAGTGTTGCTCGTCTTTGCCGCAGGCACTGTATTCGCCTGGAGGGCGTTCGCGCTCGTCCTCGACGAGCGTGCGGCGCGGATCGCGGCACTCTCGCTGCTGGCCGCTCCATCGCTCCTGGACTTCGCCTGCACGTCGATGGACGCGGTCTTCTACGGAGCCGCCGGCTTGGTTCTACACGCCGCCTTTCTGAGCTTTTCCGATCACGGACGCTGGTGGCAGGCCGTCTTGACCGGCGTGGCTCTGTACCTCGCGATGTTCTGCAGCTTTTCTGCCGTCCCCCTTGGGCTGTTCATCGCGTTGTACGGTGCACTGCTCTGGTGGGATCGGAGGTCGCTGCGTGTACCCCTGCAGCTCTGCATCGCCTCCGTGAGTTTCGCTGCGGCGTACAACGTCGCACGCTATGGCGCGGGATTCGATCTCTGGGAGAGCTTTCAGGTCGCAAAGTCCCTGCATTACCAGATCATGGGAAATGTGCTTGGACGGAGCGTCGCCAGCGCGTATCTTCCAACCACCTTCGGCAACATGGCTGCGTTCCTAATCGGGACGGGCCTCGCGATCGTCCCGCTATTTGTTCGTGGAGCGAGAAATGCCTTGACGCCCCTCGGCGGCCGATCCCTCTTCGTCGCCACCAGTGCCACTTTTGCCGTCATGTGCGCCGGCGGTCTGTACACGATGGAGACGGAGCGGATTCTGATGTTTGCCGTGCCGTTGGCGGTGTCCGCCGCTGCTGCGACGACAACACTCTCCGACTCTGCGGTCGTACTGCTCATTGGCGTTGGCTGGGCGCAGGCATTCGCGATGGAGGTGTTCCTGTTCACGCTGTGGTGACGGCCTCGCGCGGCGTGAGCTGCCATCTGTTATCGTGCCGATACAGGAACGGGTGCGCGCTCCGCCCTCCTTGCGGGACACCTCCTTTCCGATCTCGCCACGCGACG
>JBBQEJ010000099.1:0-18890 GCA_038320555.1 Vicinamibacterales bacterium
GCTGGAGTGGAACAATTATATCACGGGAGAGCCGATTAGGTACTCGGCAGTGAACCTTTAAGACACCGGTGTTGATGAGGTTAGAGGAGGGGAACTGAAGAGTCGTTCAGTCTCTTTGTTCAACAGGACCCAAAGACCGTACGCCCCGATGATGGTGCCGAAGGGAATGATGATCAGGCTGATGGCCGACAACACGATCCCGACGATACGTGCCCAGGGTTTGTAGTTGAGAAGTCCGTAACCGGTGATGAGGCTTGGCAGCGAAAAAATGCCGAAGAACGCCGCCAGCGCGGTCCCCGCAATTCCCAGGATGGGAACGGCGATGGCCGCGTCTTCCGGGTCGGCCGAGGCCCCGACGATGCCGGCCACGCCGCCCATCGTCATGGCAAGAAAGAGCGCGCCCAAGAGCATGCAAATTCCGACCGCCAGATAAAGCACTCCGAGCACCTTCACATGCGTCAGCACTGATCCTCCTCCTCAATCCTCTCTATTCCTCGTCCACTGTCTCGTCGTCCTCCTTTGCCTTGGCGCTCGTGGCGATGTCGTCGATCCCGAGATCGTCTTCCTTCGGGTTGCGCCAGTCCTCGTCGTTCTCGTAGAGGC
Source organism: Vicinamibacterales bacterium (assembly GCA_038320555.1). GTDB lineage: Bacteria > Acidobacteriota > Vicinamibacteria > Vicinamibacterales > 2-12-FULL-66-21 > JALZOC01. The sequence continues at coordinate 604 of JBBQEJ010000099.1, forward strand.
GGCTGACCGGACGCTCCTTGATTGGGCCCTTCGGACCCCGTTCGGAGTCCTTCCGAGGGGCCTTGCGTTTGTTCTTGGGAGGCGCGTCCGGGCCAAAGTTGCGATTGCGCGAGCCACCCGGTGCGCCGCCTGAATCGGGGCGGGGTGCCCAGCCACTTGGGCGAGGGGCGTAGCCGCCCGCGCCGCCCGGGCTTGCGCCTGGACCGCCGGGACGAGGACCACCGAACCCGCCAGGGCGCGGTGCGCCGGCCGGGCGCTCCTCACGCGGCCGCGCTTCGCTGACCGCGAGCGGTCGTCCTTTGAAGGGCTGTTGATCGAATTGGCTGATGGCCGCTTCAGCGACCGCGCGATCCGCGTAATCGACAAACGCGAAACCTCGCGGCCGTCCGGTTTCCCGATCGACGGGAAGAACTATCTGGGTGGGTTCACCGACGCTCGACAGATGCTCGCGTAATTCTGCCTCGTTTGCCGCGTACGGCAGGTTGCCTATAAACAGACGGACTGACACAGCCCCCTCTTGGTTCGCGCCGCATAGGGCAGGGCCGGAATATCCCGCCATCCCCCACCAGCAAAGCCCCAACAAAATAGCACAAATGGCTCTGACGAGGTTGAGGGAATCGGGGCCGTGCGCTACCATGGACTGTTCGGGGTTTCCCGAAACACTTCACTGTATCGCGGCGATCCGGGGGTGTGAGGCCGGATCGGTCACACGGTCGAAGGCCGGCAAAAGCCGAGGTCATGACCGTCCGGCTCGAGCCGGACACTACAGATGTCGATCACCACCGAAACCCGTCGGGGCCAAATCATCATCCGCGGCGCGCGGACCCATAACCTGAAGAACGTCGACCTCACGCTGCCCGCGCGGTCCCTGGTGGTCATGACGGGCGTCAGCGGGTCCGGCAAGTCGTCGCTGGCGTTCGACACGATTTACGCGGAAGGACAGCGGCGGTACGTCGAGTCGCTGTCGGCGTACGCGCGGCAGTTCCTTGAGCGGATGGAGAAGCCCGACGTCGACTCCATCGAGGGTATCTGTCCGGCGATCGCGATTCGGCAGAAGAACAGCATTCGCAACCCGCGATCGACGGTCGGCACCACGACCGAGATTCACGACTATCTGCGGCTGCTGTACGCGCGCGTCGGACGCACGTATTGCCGGAACTGCGGCCGGGAAGTGATTCGTGAAACCGCCGAAGTGGTCGCGCGGCGCCTGGCCGAGCTGCCCGCAGGGACAAGGCTGCTCATCGGGTTTGACATGCCGGTCGTCACCGCGCCTTCGAGGGCGCGGGTGCCAGAGCCGGAGGACGAAGAAGCGACAGCGGCAGAGGCAGAGGAAGGCCCGGACGATCTGCCTCCGCAGCCGGATCTGCCTGACCTCGTGGATCCTATCGCCGAGACGCTCGCCGCCTTGCGCCGCAAGGGGTTCGGGCGCTTGTACCTCGACGGCCGCGCTGTCACGCTCGAGGACGTGGACGTCGCGACGTTGAAGGATCGGGCCTCGCTGCAAGTGATCATCGACCGCGTGAAGCTTGACGGGGATCTGCGCCCACGCCTCACTGATTCGATTGAGACCGCATATACGGAAGGGGGGGGCGCCGCATTTGCGATGCAGCTTCCGCCCTCGGGAGAGGGGGATCCCCCGGCCGTCACGCTTCGGTTCAGCGAGCGGTTCGAATGCCGCGAGTGCAGCATTCCTTACGAATTGCCGCAGCCGCGGCTGTTCTCGTTCAACAACCCGTTCGGCGCGTGCCCGCTGTGCCACGGTTTTGGCAACATCATCGAGCTCGACATGGATCTGGTGGTGCCCGATCCAACGAAGTCCATCACGCAGAATGCCATCGAGCCCTGGAGCAAGCCCCATTACCGCACCCAGCTCGCGGAACTGAAGCGGGCCGCGAAGCCGCGCGACCTGCGTCTCGACGTCCCGTGGTCGCAGCTCACCGACGACGAGAAGCGGTTCGTGATTGAGGGAGACGGGGCGAGCTACGAAGGGGTCAAGGGGTTCTTTCGCTGGCTCGAACGCAAGAAGTACAAGGTGCACGTCCGCGTCTTCCTCAGCCGGTACCGCGGTTACCTGACGTGCCCGGACTGCGGCGGCGCGCGCCTCCGGCGCGAAGCGCGCGACGTCCAGGTCGGCGGACGCACGATTGACGTGGTCTGCGGCCTGACCGTCCGCGAGGCGGACGCCTTTTTTGCGACCCTCGCGCTGTCTGAAAAAGAAGCGGCGATTGCGGACAAAGTCTTGCGGGAGATCAGAAAGCGTCTGGGATTCCTGCGGGATGTCGGTCTGGACTACCTGACGCTCGATCGGCTGTCGTCGACGCTCTCGGGCGGCGAATCGCAACGGATCAATCTTGCAACCTCGCTCGGCTCGGCGCTCGTCGATACGCTCTACGTGCTTGACGAACCGTCGATCGGTCTGCACTCGCGCGACAACGAGCGGCTCATTGCCATCCTGCGGCAATTGCGCGACCAGGGGAACACGGTCCTTGTTGTCGAGCACGACGCCGACATGATTCGCGTCGCCGACATCGTCGTGGATATGGGGCTTGGCGCGGGAGAGCAGGGCGGGCGGGTGATTTTCAGCGGCACGCTCGACGCGCTGATGCACGAGCCCCGCTCGCTGACCGCCAAGTACCTGCGCGACGAGCTCGCGATTCCCGTGCCGGCGGTGCGACGGAAGCCAACCAACCAGAAACTGAGGGTTCTCGGCGCGTCGGAGCACAACCTGAAGGAGGTGGACGTCGAGATCCCGCTCGGCGTGCTCACGTGCGTGACGGGGGTCAGCGGCTCGGGCAAGAGCACGCTGGTGCACGACGTCATCTACGCCGCGCTGAAGAAGGTGAAAGGCGATTGGGATCGCCGCGTCGGCACGTACCGCAAGATCGAGGGGGCGGAATTCGTCACAGACGTCGTGCTCGTCGACCAGGCCCCTATCGGCCGCACGCCGCGCTCGAACCCTGTCACCTATCTGAAAGCGTTCGATCCGATCCGGGAGCTGCTCGCGGCGACCAAGGACGCGCGATCGCGGGGACTGACCGCGAGCCATTTCTCGTTCAACGTGCCCGGCGGCCGCTGCGAAGCCTGTGAAGGGGAAGGGGTCGTCAAGGTCGAGATGCAGTTTCTCGCCGACGTCTTCGTCCCCTGCGACCAATGCGAAGGCAAGCGCTTCAAGCCGCAGGTGCTCGAAGTAAAATATCGCGGGCGCGGCGTCGACCAGGTGCTCGACATGACCGTGCGCGAGGCGCTCACCTTTTTCAGCAGCTCGCCCAAGGTGCTGCGTCGCCTTCAGGTGCTCGACGAGATCGGGCTCGGTTACCTTCGCCTCGGCCAGCCCGCGACGACACTGTCGGGCGGCGAGGCGCAACGCATCAAGATCGCGGCGCACCTGTCGTCACATACCGGCGACCGCATCCTGTACATCCTCGACGAGCCGACGACGGGTCTGCACTTCGACGACATCGCGAAGTTGCTCGCCGCATTCCGCAAGCTGCTGCAGGCCGGCCATAGCCTTCTCGTCATCGAACACAACCTGGATGTGATCAAGACCGCCGACTGGGTCATCGATCTTGGTCCCGAAGGGGGCGAAGAAGGCGGCCAGCTCGTTGCCGCAGGCACCCCGGAGCAGATCATCAAGGTCCAGGAGTCGCACACCGGGCGTTACCTCCGAGAGGTCCTCGCGGTCGGACGCGCGAACGCGTATGGTACGGGCCGCAACTAAATGGTAAAATGAGGGAACTCCCCCGGTAGTTTTCCATGACACGACATTTCAGCTTGCCGCTCTGTGCTGCTGTGTTTCTCTGTGGCGCGGCCGCCGTCTCGGCGCAGCACGCGCGGTTCGACGATGTGATCCGGAGCCTGCGCAATCCGGATCCGAAAGTGCGCCTTGCGGCCGTGCAGGTCCTGCGGGAGTCGAAGTACCCGGAAGCCATCGGCCCGATGGCCGCGCTCGTCAACGACCCGGTCGACCAGATTCAGCTCGAAGCCATCGGCGCCGAGCTGTCGTTCTTTCTCGTTGACGACGTGCCTTCGAAGAAACGCGTGGCGCTCTTCGTGGAAGTGCGCAACCCCGGACGCGCGGCCCTGGCGTTCGAGCTGGGCCCGCTGGCCGTGGCGGCCCGTAACGTTCCACCGGAGGTCGTGGATGCTCTGCTGAAAGCCATCGACGACGAGAACCCGAAGGTCCGGCTCGAGGCGATCTATACGCTTGGAACGATTGCGCGGCCGCCGCTGCCCGACGCGGCCGCAGCTCAACTCGTCAAAGCGCTCGATCACTACGATCCGGCTGTGCGGGCTGCCGCTGCCCGGGTCGTCGCGCGGCTCGACGTGAAGAGCGCCGGCGACAGCCTGATCAGAGCGCTGAACGATTCGCAGGCCCCCGTGCGGTACGCGGCAATGCGCGCGCTTGGCGTCATGCACGAGAGCCGGGCGGTTCCGGCGCTGACCGAGCAATTCAACTACTACGGCAAGGGTGAAGGCGCCTGGTCCGCGCTGGACGCGCTGGCGCATCTGGCGGACCCGTCGAGCGTGCCGCTCTTCAAGGCGCATCTGGCCGACAAGGATCCATTCCTGCGCCGGGGGTCCGCCGAGGGCTTGGGCCGCGTCGGCGACACCTCCGAGGTCTCCGCACTCGAGATCGGCGCGGGCAACGACACCGCCGAGACGGTGCGGGCGGCGATGGCCTTTGCGCTGCAAAAGGTCGGCCGGAATTACCTGCCCCGTCTTGTCGAATCGATGGATTCGGAGAGGGCCGCGCCGCAAATCGCGGAGTATTTGATCGAGCTTGGACCTCCAGTGGCGGCGCAGCTCCAATCGCACTTGAAGGACCCCAGCCCCGCCATCCGCGGCAACGTCGCGACGGTGCTTGGCGCGATCGGCGACGAGGCGACGCTTGCCGTCCTGCAGCCGCTGACCGCGGACAAGGATCGCGGGGTTGCGCAGGCGGCGACCCGCGCCATCGAGCGCATCAAGGCCACGGACCGACACCGAAAAATACCGTCGAAACACGAACGATCACCCTTCTAAGCTGTAAACGCATGCCCGTCCTGCCGCGCGATTTCTACGCGCGCCCGACGCTCGATGTCGCCCGCGCACTCATCGGGAAAGTCCTCGTTCACGACACGCGGGCCGGATCCGCATCGGGCATCATCGTCGAGACCGAGGCCTACGTCGGCGAATCCGATCCGGCGTGTCATGCCGCGCCCGGACTGACGGCCCGCAACGCTCCGCTGTACGGTCCGCCAGGCATCGCCTACGTGTACTTGAATTACGGCATTCATTACCTCGTCAATGCCGTCACGGAATCGGAAGGATCGCCGGCGGCGGTGTTGATCCGCGCCCTCGAGCCGCACGAGGGGGAGCCGCTGATGCGGCGGCGCCGCGCCCGAGGCACGAGGCGCGTGGCGCGTGCCTTCACAACCGCCGAACTCTGTCGCGGCCCGGGCAACCTGACGCGCGCGCTCGGGATTTCGCTCGGTGAGAACCTGCGCGATCTCACTGCAGGTCCGCTTAGAATTGAAGATCGTGGACTGCCTGCGCGCAACGTCGCCTGGACCGCGCGCATCGGCATCAGTGTGGGCGTCGAATCCAAATGGAGGTGCGTCGCCGTGGGAAGCGACGCCCTGTCTGGACTGAAGCGCTATCTTCGTTGACTTTGCTTGCTTCCGCGAAAATCTTCTCAGGCAGAGATCGCAGAGGCGGCTGGATGACGCTCCGCCGCGCCGGCCTCAGGCCGGCACTCAGGAAGTCACGAGATCCACAGAAACAAGCAGCGCCCGTTCTTCCGCTGTTTGTTTCTGTGGATCTCGCGACTTCCTACCGCGCGAAGCGCGGTCGGCGGGACGGCGTGCAGCCGCTCTCAGACTGACCGCGCGACGCGACCGTTGTACTCGGGTCTCTCCGCGTGCTCGGCGTCTCTGCGCGGCGTACGTGAGTGTGAAGATCGCGGTCGGTGCTTATCGTCGTCTCGCCTGGCCAATCGACTTCACGATTGGCACTTTGGCGGAGATCGATTTTCCTTCGCGGAGCAGGCCGAGCGTGACCGTGCTCCCAATCTTCGCGTCGGCGAGCAGGCGCATGATGTGGTATTCGTCGTCGATGCTCGTCCCGTTGAAGCTGATGATCACGTCACCGGGACGCATGCCCGCGACGTAGGCATCCGATCGCTGTTGCATGCTGACGATGACCATCCCGTGCGTATTGGGCGCACCCAGTTGTTCGGCGAGCCGCGTCGTCAGCGGCTGCAAGGTGATGCCGGCGATGGTGCCGCGCTGGACTTCGCCGAACTTGATGAGCTCGTCCATCACGTGCCGCGCGAGATTGCTTGGCACGGCGAACCCGATGCCCTGATACCCGCCGGTCTCGCTGAAGATGGCCGTGTTGATGCCTACGAGCTCTCCGCGGGCGTCGACGAGCGCGCCGCCGGAGTTGCCGGGATTGATCGCCGCGTCGGTCTGGATGAAGTCTTCGTATGTCGCGAGGCGCCCTTCGAGCCGGCGGCCGGTGGCGCTGACAATGCCGAGCGTGACGGTCTGGTTGAGCTGGAACGGATTCCCGATCGCCAGGACCCATTCCGCGACTTTGAGCTGCGCGGAATCGCCCCACGGCATCGTCGGCAGTTTCGACGCCTCGATTTTGAGCACCGCGATGTCCGTCGCTTCATCGGCGCCGATGACCTTCGCCCGGAGCTCTCGCTTGTCCGGCATCGTGACCGTGACCTCGACGCCGCGATCGACGACGTGGTTGTTCGTGAGGACATAGCCGTCGGCGGACACGATCACACCGGATCCCAGGCTCTGTGCCCGCCGCTCACGGTACCCGAACGCGTCGTCCTGCTGATCGCTGAAGAAGAAGCGGAAGAACGGGTCGTTGGCGAGCGGCGAGTTCGGCGTACGTACGATCTGTGTCGACGAGATGTTCGTCACGCTGGCGATCGCGCGCTGCGCCACCGTGGTGAGATCGGGCATGCCTCCCGAGACGGCCGCGGGAGCGGGTGGCCGGGCAGCATTTGGCTGATCGCCAATCGCGGCAGCTGACTCGCCCGCCGTACGCATGCGCCCCGAAACGACGAGACTGGCGAAGAATGCGGCGGACATGAACACCGTGAACAGCACGATGCGACGGAGCATTATCGAACCTCTATCTTGCGGGCGGGCGGAGGTGCAGCTTTTGGCAGCGTAACCGTCAGGACGCCGTTGGTCAGGTCAGCCGAGACCGCCTCGGTATCGATCTTGGAGCCGAACTCGAACGTCCTGGCGAACGCGCCGTGGCCGCGCTCGACCTGATGAAAGTGAATAACGTTCCCGCTCGAGGCTGTCCGATCGATCCGCTGCCCGCGGATGGTGAGCCGGGAATCCTCGAGCGCGAGCTCAATCTGGTCCCGGGCGAGGCCGGGGAGTTCGGCCGCGATGACGTAGCGGTCGTCGGTTTCGTAGACGTCGATCGGCGGCGTCCAGGAATCGGGGTGATGGGCCGACAGCCGCTCGAGCCGCTCCTGCCACGCCCGCAGGTCTCGCATGGGGTCCCACGCCATACTGTGGATCGTAGCACGGGCTCCTGTGCTACGATCCGAGGGTTCTGGACATTGAATTATGGCCTCTCTACAAGCAACACGAATGAAGAAGGGCATGCTGATCAAGATCGGACAGGATCTGTTCCGCGTGCTCGAGCTGCAACACGTGACTCCCGGCAACCTGCGCGGGTTCGTGCGGGTGAAGTTCCGGAATATCCGGACGGGGGCGCTCGCGGATCAGAAGCTGCGATCGGAAGACTCCGTGGACCGCGCGACGCTCGACGAGCGGGAGATGCAGTATCTCTATCGGGACGGCGACGCGTTCCACTTCATGGACACGAGCACCTACGAACAGCTGCACATCGATGCTGAGGCGCTCGGCGACAACGTGAACTACCTCGTCCCGGACGCGCTCATCAAGGTGGAGTTCTACGGGAGCGATCCGGTCGGGATCGAGCTGCCGCCGACGGTGGATCTGGTCGTCGACGACACCGCCCCTGGCATCAAGGGCGCGACCGCCAGCAACCAGATCAAGCCAGCGCGTCTCGAGACCGGCCTCGTCGTCAATGTGCCGCCGTTCGTCAATACCGGCGACAAAGTGCGCGTGAATACCGAGACCGGGGAGTACCTGTCGCGCGCGTAAAGTTCTAATGTTCTAACGTTCAAGCGCTCTAACGTTCCAGAGGAATTGGCAATTTGGCGCCTGGGAACTTTAGAACTTTAGAACTTTAGAACTTTGATATGGACATCACTCAACATCGCCCGAACGCCGGCTGGATAGAAGTCATCACCGGCAGCATGTTCAGCGGGAAGAGCGAGGAGCTCATCCGGCGGCTGCGGCGCGCGCAGATTGCGAAACGCAAGGTCCAGATTTTCAAACCGAAGCTCGACAGCCGCTACGGAGATGATCACATCATCTCGCACAGCGATATGCGGATCGCCTCGGTGAACCTCTCATCGTCGCGCGACCTTCTTGCGCAGGTGCTGGCCGATACCGAGGTCGTCGGCATTGACGAAGGGCAGTTTTTCGACGCCGAGCTGCCGGCCGTCTGCAGCGCGCTCGCCGACCAGGGGAAGCGGGTGATCGTCGCGGGGCTCGATCAGGATTATCTCGGCAAGCCGTTCGAGCCGATGCCGCAGCTGCTGTCGATTGCGGAATACATCACGAAGACGCTCGCGATCTGCATGGTGTGCGGCTCCCCGGCGAACCACACGCAGCGTCTCGTCGCCAGCAGCGAGCGGGTCCTCGTTGGCGCGCAGGGCACATACGAAGCCCGCTGCCGCCACTGCTTCGATCCAACCCTCGGCCAGTAACACGAGGCCTTTCACCTAGCAGTCGGGGCGATCGACAGAAACCCCGGCGTCGCGAAGTGCAGTCGAACGCGATGATGACCGTCGGTGAGTCTTTCGGAACGGCGAGAGGGCAAAGAGCTCCGAGTTGTTTGTCGGTCGCGGATGGCTAAAATACCTGTAGCCGGCCGGCGATGATGCCGCCGGCGAGCCATCATGCAACCCGCAGCCGCAGACCCGCACTCCGCCGTGGCTATTCTGCCGCAGGTGCTGTTCGTTCTCGGCGTGGGCTTCTTCGTCGCCGACATTCGCCTCTTCTTCCAGTTCCTCAGGTTCCAGCGACTGCGCTCGTCGGCGCTGCTGACATGGCCGGGACGCAAGCCGCCCTTCTACGGCCTGCTCATCGTCATCGGCGCCGTGTTGAGCGTCCTCATCGTGTATAAGCTCGCCTTCCTCCACATGCGTCCGGCCGACGTGTTTGGTGAAACCATGATGCTCGTGTACTACGCGTACGCCGTACCGCTCAGCCTGCGGATCGGCCGGGGTTTCTATCAGGACGGCATCTGGGCCGACGCGGGGTTCATCCCGTATTCGCATATTGGCGGTTTGACGTGGCGGGAAGGAGAGCAGCTGACGCTCGTGCTCATTTACCGGATGCGCGCGTTCGCGCGCCGGCTGGTGGTGCCTGAAGTGTATTACGGTGCGGCGCGCCGGCTGTTGCGCGACAAGATCGCCGCGCACGACATCCACTTCACCGGGAAGCCGCTCGATCTCGGCATGCACGATGAACGCGACGATGTCTGAAGTCAGCCATCATCAATCGGCAATCAGCACCTTCCTGAGCCACCCGATCGGTCCGTCCCCGGTGGCCATCGGATCGTTGAGCCAGTCGGGCGGCGTCAGCCAGACAAAAGCGAGAATGGCGATCACCATCAGATCGTACTGCCAGGTCGCGCGCTCATAAGTCCAGAAGAACGCGTTCCACAGGATGCGCATCGGCAGCGTCGCGGGGTTCTTCATGCGACCACCTGCTCGGCGTTGCGCAGCTCGCGGTACGTGTAGATGATGCGGTCGGCCACGGTGAAGACCGAGAGCACGCCGATCACCCACATCACGGCCGCCATCCGGTTCGTGAACGCTCCAATCATGAACAGGACGATGCGTTCGGGGCGCTCCATGAATCCGACCTTGCACTTCTTGATGAGCGACTCGGCGCGCGCTCGCGTGTAGCTCGTCATGATCGCGAACATCATCGCGACGGCGGTGATCATGACGTAGTCGGTCCGGCCGAGGTGGGAATACAGGTAAATCAGCCCCAGAAAAAGCGCGATGTCCGAGAACCGGTCGATGACCGAATCCCAGAAGCCGCCGAACGCGCTGACCGCGTTCAACTCAATGGCCACCTTGCCGTCGATGAAATCGAAGATATTCGCCACAACCATGATGACGCCGCCGCGAATAAAGTGAGCGCGCGCGAGCTCGAAGGCGGCCGCGACATTGATGAGCACGCCGACAAACGTCAGGATATTCGGGTGGATGCGCAGGGCCACGCACGTGGCGATGATGAGCCGGAGCGGAAACCAAAAAATCCGGCCGATGAGCCCGGTAAACGTCATATGCGTCAATGTGTCGCGACTGTCCATTCCTCGTGGTGCGTGAGCCGAGACCGCTTCCGAGCCACGTCCTCGCGGTCTCGTGGCTCCTGTCCGTGCACTTCCGTGTTAGTCCGTGGCGTATAATGAAAGGTTGAGAACGCGCCAAAACGCGCAGTGTACCGCATGCCGATTCGTGATCTCAAGACCCAGATAGCGCGGCTGCCGGAACAGCCCGGCGTCTACCTGTATTCGAACGGGCAGGGGGAAACTCTGTACGTCGGCAAGGCACGCGTGCTGCGCGACCGCGTGCGAAGTTATCTGGGGGCCTATGGCACCAGCCCGCGGATCGACGCGCTGCTCGACGAGGCGGAGCGGCTCGAAGTGATCGTCACCGACTCGGTCGTCGAGGCGCTCGCGCTCGAAAATAACCTGATCAAGCAGCGGGCGCCGAAGTACAACATCCTCCTGCGCGACGACAAGACGTATCCCTATCTGCAGTTGACGACCGGCGAGGCCTTTCCTCGCGTGCTCGTCGCCAGGCGCGTCGAGCGCGACGATCATTTCTACGCCGGCCCGTTCATGCCGGCATCGCTGGCGCGCCGGACGATGTCGCTGACGCACAAACTGTTCGGCATTCGATCGTGTAACGAGACGATCACGGGCGAGCGCCCACGGCCCTGTCTCGAATTCGACATCAAGCGCTGCGTCGCTCCCTGCGTCCGCGCGCTCTGTTCCGAGGACGAATACCGCGTCGCGGTCGAGCACACGACGCTCTTCCTCGAAGGACGCAACGACGAGCTCCTCATCACGTTGCGCGAGCGGATGGCCGACGCGGCCACGGCTGAACGGTACGAACAGGCCGCACAGATTCGAGACGCCATCCGGACCGTCGAAACACTGCGGACGCGTCAGCAGAAGATGGCGTCGCCGGCCTTGGGCGATCGCGACGCGTTCGGACTCAGGCTTGGTCCCGCGGGCGCGGTCGTGCAGATCTTCCAGATGCGGGGCGGGAAGGTCGTCGAGCGCATAGAACTGGTGACCGGGTCGCAGGGCCGCCTCGAGCCGGTCGGTAGCGGGCAGTCGGAAGGCGCGCCGGATCTCACGGAATGCGATGTGCTGCAGGCGGCGCTTCAACAGTTCTATGCCGAACGCATCGCGGCGCCGGAAGTCCACATCCCGGTGCCAATTCCAGCGGCTGACGCGGAGTTGCTCGAGGGCTGGCTTTCGGGTGAAGCCGGGCGTCGCGTCCGATTGGTGGTCCCGAAGCGCGGCGAGAAGCGCGGCCTGCTCGATCTCGCCGCACGCAATGCCGAGGTCGCCTACCAGGCGCGATTCAACGAGAACGTGGCGGCCAACTACGACGCGCTCGAAACCCTCCGGGCGGTCCTCGCGCTGTCCGCCGTTCCGCGACGGATCGAGTGCTTCGACATTTCGACAATCCAGGGAAGTGAAACCGTCGCCTCGATGGTGGTCTGCGAGGATGGCCGCATGAAGCGAGCGGAGTACCGGAAGTTCAGAATCCGAGGGAATGCGATCACCTTCGCGGCTCGCGACTCGCGGCTCGCGGCTCGCGTAAACGAGGCCCCGAGGGCGATAATCGTTGAATCAAGAGAAAACGCAGATACGCCAGCGCCTGCGGCAGTGAATAACGACTTTGCCGCGATGCACGAAGTCGTGCTCCGACGCTACCGCAAGCTCCTCGAGACCGGCGGACCCTTCCCCGATCTGATTCTGATTGATGGCGGCAAAGGACAGTTGTCGTCCTCGTACGCGGCGCTGCAGGAACTGGGGCTCGGGAGTCTCGTCGCGGTGGGCCTCGCGAAGAAAGAAGAACTGCTGTTCATGCGCGACCGCGACGGCGCGATTGCCCTCTCTCCCGAGAGCCCCGCGCTCCTGTTGATCCAGCGTATCCGCGATGAGGCCCATCGCTTCGCCGTGACATTTCACCGGTTGTCCCGTACGAAGCGCGATTTGCGGTCGGAGCTGGACCTGATTGCCGGGATCGGGCCGCGGCGCCGCAAGTTGCTGCTGACGGCATTCGGCAGTCTCGCCGGCGTGCGCCGCGCAACCCGGGAGGAGTTGATGAAGGTCGTCGGTGCCAAATCCGCCGACGCCCTCCTCGCGCACTTCGCTGCCGGGGTCAAATAGCACAACTGCTTGATAACGCAGCAGTTTTGCCGTATTCTTGGTCGGTTTTCCGCGGACGTCCGGCGATCCGCTTTCAATCAGCAATCATCAATCAGCAATCAGCAATTCTCTAATGAAGCCCCGCGTCGTTTCGGGCATGCGCCCGACAGGGAAGCTCCATCTTGGCCATCTCGTCGGGGCTCTCGACAACTGGGCGTCGCTGCAGGACCAGTACGATTGCTTCTATTTCGTCGCAGACTGGCACGCCCTGACCAGCGACTACGCCGACACGTCCGAGATTGTCGCGAGCGCCTACGATATGGCGGCCGATTGGATCGCCGCCGGTCTCGATCCGGCGCGCAGCACACTCTTCATCCAGTCGCTGGTACCGGAGCACGCCGAGCTCTTTCTTCTGTTGTCGATGACGGTCCCCATCCCATGGCTCGAGCGGGTTCCGACCTACAAGGAGCAGATCGAGCAGCTGGCGGAAAAGGATCTGTCCACGCTGGGGTTTCTCGGTTACCCTCTGCTGCAGACGGCCGACATCATCATCTACAACGCTCACTACGTGCCGGTCGGCGAGGATCAGGTGCCGCACCTGGAGTTGAGCCGCGAGATCGTTCGGCGTTTTCATCACTTCTACGGCGAGTTGTTCGCCGAGCCGAAGCCGCTGTTGACGACATTTCCCAGGCTGCCGGGCCTCGACAACCGGAAAATGTCGAAGAGCTATGGCAACACGATCAACCTGTCGGACGATTCGGAGACCGTGCGCAAGAAAGTCATGCAGATGTACACGGACCCGAAGCGGGTGCGCGCGGATATTCCTGGCACGGTGGAAGGCAATCCCGTGTTCATGTACCACGATGCCTTCAATCCCGACGCGGCCGAGGTTCAGGACCTGAAAACGCGCTACCGCGCAGGCAAGGTCGGCGATGTGGAAGTGAAGACGAAGCTGGCGAAGGCGTTGAACGCGCACCTCGAGCCGATGCGTTCACGACGCGCCGAGGTGCTGGCGAACCCCTCGGCGCTGCGCGACATCCTTCACGAAGGCTCAGGCAAAGCACGCGCGATCGCGCAGCACACGATGGATCGCGTCAGAGACGCGGTGAAACTCAGCTATCGCTAGGAGTTCACGGAAGGGACACAGGAAACAGAGACGGTTTAACCACAGAGTCAGCAGAGTTAGCGGAGCACACACAACATTTTGGTTTTCTCCGTTCCCTCGTTAACTCTGTGGTAGGAACCCTCCGCTTCCTCTGTCCCCTCCGCCCTCTCACCATGGAACAGCCACAGGAATTTGAATCGATCCTCGAGGCGTATCCGGTACGGCTCGACAACTTCGAGGGGCCGCTCGATCTGCTGCTTCATCTCATCAAGAAGCACGAGGTGGACATCTACGACATTCCGATCGCGCAGGTCACGCAGCAGTATCTCGATTACATCGACCTGATGCAGGAGCTCAACCTGGATGTGGCAGGGGAGTTTCTCGTTATGGCGGCCACGCTCATCCACATCAAGTCCCGCATGCTGCTGCCGCGGGTCGATCCGACACAGGAAGATCCGGATGAGGATCCGCGGGAAGCGCTCGTGCGCCGCCTTCTGGAACACCAGAAATTCAAAGCCGCGGCCGAGCTGCTGCACGAACGCGAGACGCTGCGCAGCGCACAGTGGACGCGTCCAGACGGACCGATTGCCGAGATCGCCGGCGAGGCGCCGGAGCCGGAAATCGATGTCGATCTGTTCAGCCTCATCGCGGCCTTCCGCACCGTCGTCGAACGCGCGAAGCAGCGGCCGAAGTTGTACCTGCCGGGCGAGCAGATCCCGATTGAGGATCGCATCGAGCAGATGATGGAGAAGCTGTCTGAAACGGAGGCGTGCGGTTTCGACGATCTGTTTGCCGACGTCCAGACGCGCGCCGGCATTGTCGTCACCTTCCTGGCGATGCTGGAGATGATCCGGTTGAAACTCATTCGAGTCTTCCAGTCCGGCGCGATGGGTCCGATTCGCGTCTACAAACGCGCACGTCCGGCCGATGCGCCCAAGCCGCTCCTCGACCCCGAGAAGCGGCATGCCGATGAAGTCGCGGCACACGAACGAGCGGCCGCCGCGGTCGCGAAAGAGACCGGAACAGAGTAGGCCCGGCCTTGAGGTCGGGTGTTTTTGGACGAGCAACACGCCCAGCAAGAGGTTGTCGAACGTGTCTGACCATTTGAAACCGATCGTCGAGGCCCTGATCTTCGCGTCTCCCGAGCCGCTGACGCCCAAGACCCTGTTCAAGCTGCTCGAAGCGGAGCCGCGCGAAGACGTCGAAGCGGCGCTCGCCGCCCTGAAGGCCGACTACGATCAGCCCCGGGGATTGCAGATCGTCGAGGTTGCGGGCGGGTATCAGATTGTCACTCGCGCGGAGCTGCACGAATGGGTCCGGAAGCTGTTCCACGAGCGGACGACGCAGAAGTTGTCGGTGCAGGCGCTCGAAACGCTCGCGGTGATCGCGTATAAGCAGCCCGTCACGGCGCCCGAGATCGCCGACATCCGCGGCGTGAGCAGCAGCGGCGGCGTGCTGTCCACCCTCGTCGAGCGCCATCTGATCAAGACCGTCGGCCGCAAGCAGGTCGTCGGCCGGCCGTTCATGTACGCCACCACACGCGAGTTCCTCGACCGCTTCGGACTCAACGACATCAACGATCTGCCCAAGGTGGACGAGATGTCCGATGCCCTCGGATTCGAGCTGCCGAGCGGGCTAACGGAGCCCACCGTTACGAGCCACCCCCTGCCGTTCGACGCGGAGACGGTGCCTGCACCTGCGGGAGCGGTCGAGGCCGTGCCGGCATCCGACGAGACTGTCCACTGAACGTCATAAAGTTCCAACGTTCTACAGTTCCAGAGTTCAAGGTCGGAACTGTGCTTGTGAGAAAAGTTAGAACGTTGGAACCTTAGAACTTTAGAACTTTAGAAGTTTAGATTTCCAGTGGACCAACGCCTTCAGAAGATTCTCTCGGCCGCGGGCATTGCGTCGCGGCGTGCCGCGGAGACCTACATCACGGATGGACGCGTGTCCGTGAACGGCGACACCATCACCGAGCTTGGCACGAAGGCCGACCCCGAAGCCGATGACATCCGCGTCGATGGACGTCGCATCAAGACGGCTGTGCGCCGGCTGTACATCCTGATGTACAAACCGCGAGGCTATATCACCAGCCGGTCGGACCCCCAGCGCCGACCCACGGTCATCGATCTTCTGGCGAAAGGGGGCGTGCGCGATTACGTGTATCCGGTCGGCCGACTCGACTACGAGTCGGAAGGGTTGCTGCTGCTGACGAGCGATGGCGATCTCGCCGCGCGTCTTACGCACCCGAGCCACGAAGTCGAGCGCGAGTATCAGGTGAAGGTCCTCGGCGTCCCTGACGATCACGATCTCCAGCGGCTGTCGAAGGGCATTCTCATCGACGGCCGCAGAACGTTGCCAGCCGAAGTCAGGGTGTTGAAGGTCGTCGAAGGGACAGACGCCCAGCACGCCCTCCTGTCGATTGTGGTGAAGGAAGGACGCAATCGCCAGGTGCGAAACATGTTCGACGCGGTCGGCCACCCAGTCGATCGCCTGCGCCGCGTGCGGATCGGGTCAATCAGCGACGAGCACATCCGGCCGGGCGAGTTCCGGGAGCTCGACGCAAAAGAGATCGCGGCGCTGAAACGCGCGGCGGTCGCACCTCCCGAGGGCCGTAGATCCGACCTGAAGGCCGGGGGTGGCGGTAGCGGCCGGAAGCGGTCGAGCGCCGCCGGATCTGAAGATCCGCGCCTATTCCCCAAGAAGGTCCGCCCAGAAACTGATCAGACGCCACATCGCCGGCGCAGTCGATGAACGGTCGACTTCCGCGTGCGTGATGAGCGGTGTGGCGAGCTGGTGCACCGTGACGTTTCGGGCGCGCAGGGTCTCAGCCAGCAGCGACGACTCGATCGCCGGGATGACGTTGTCGTCCGTACCGTGCAGGAGATACACCGGCGCGGCGGGCGCGGCCTCACGACCGGGCGACAGCATCCGATCGTCACCGAGTTCGGTCACGTGCGGAAGCAGGATGGGGCCCAGGTGTACAACGTCCCGTTCGTTCACATAGCGCATCAGGGTTCGCGCCGGTTCAGGCAATTGCCCCGCGAGCGCGCGCGCATGTTCGAACTCGGCGGCAGACCTCGCCTTGTCCACCAGATCGAGGCGCGATCCTTCGAGGAAGGTGAGGATGGCCGTGCGCAGAGGCTGCGCCTGCTCTGGCGGCACGACCCGCTCGGCAACGCTCAACAGGATGATCGCCACGCCGTAATCATGGGGCGGACGGTGTGCCCCATCGGCCTGGATGCCGGTGCACAGATATCGCAGCGTCCGCGGTAGATCGCCGTGGCCACCAAACGACATCACGAACGCCACGCGACTGCGCAGCGCCGGCCGCGAGGCCGCGACAATCGAGAGCCCGCCCGCGAAGCTGATCCCCATCATCCCAATCCGGCCGTCCGCCACGAGCGCCGGTTGTCTGGACAACCACAGTGCCGCGTCTTCGATCATGTCGGTCGTGCGAGGCGTGATGCGGTACTGCGTGAGATCGGTCAACTCCGTGGTGAGGACCGTGTGCCGCACCGACGCGAGATCGCGGGCGAACTGCACGAGCCGCGGCTCGTCCACTCCCGCGGCATGAACCCCCGGCACCAGCAGCATCGCGCGATCCGAGGCGCCGCGCGGGATGTACAGCCGAGCACGGAGCTGTCCGCCACGCCACGGGACCGTGAGCGTCCGTTCGTCGAATTCGCCCGTCTCGAATCCCGACGCCGTACGCGCGTAGCCCTGCATGCCTGCAGCCTGCACGACAAAGGCCGCGGCACGGAAGTAGCCGTTGCACGCCCACAATGCGATCAGAAGCAGCGCCGCCACGCCACCCACCGCTTTCGTTCTGGCGCGCATTGCGGTGGATAATAGCAGGGTGAGCGACGCCACCGACCCGGTTCCCCGTTCTCCCATCCCGAGCACCGAGGCGTCGAACCGCGACCCTTCGACAGGCTCAGCGTCGTCCCGAGCGCCGTCGAGGGGCGAACCGCGAATCGCGAATCGCGAGTCTCGCATCATCGCCATCGATGGCCCGTCGGGCGCCGGGAAGGGCACGATTGCCCGCGCGGTCGCGACGCGGCTTGGCTACGGGCATGTGGACACGGGCGCGATGTACCGCGCGCTCGCGTGGAACGTCCTGCAGCATGGAATCGATCTCTCGGATGAACCGGCGGTTTCAGCGCTCGCGCAGCGCACGGAATTCGACGTCAGCGACGGACGGGTCCGGGTCGACGGCCATGACGTCGCGACGGCCATCCGTACGCCGGAGATGGACCGTGCGGCATCGCTCGTCGCCCGTCAACCGCGAGTTCGGGAGGCGCTCATCGCGCGTCAGCGCGAGCTCGGGGCCCACGGGGGGATCGTCATGGAGGGGCGGGACATCGGGACTGTGGTGTTTCCCGATGCTGACGTGAAAATCTTTCTCGACGCATCGCCTGAAGAGCGCGCCCGAAGGCGCGCGACCGATCCCGCGCACGCGTCGGGGACGGGAGCCGCAGCCATCCCGGAAGTGGCGAACGCGCTCGCCGAGCGCGATCGCCTCGACAGCACCCGCGCCGCGTCTCCGCTGACCGTCGCGAAAGACGCCGTGGTCATCGATACGACCACGTTGTCGATTGGTGAGTCCGTCGGTCGGGTGATGGACGTGATCGGAACGAGGAGAGAATAGTTCCCAGTCTCC
>JBBQEJ010000100.1:0-18473 GCA_038320555.1 Vicinamibacterales bacterium
CTCTGAAATACTTCAGGACGCGGATCGGATCGGCTGACTCCGGGATCTCGGCGAAGCAGTAACCCTGGAAGTTCATCTGCGCGAGGCTGCTGATCAACTTGCGCCACGGATACTCCTCGAGCATCAGATCGCGCATGTGCACCTGCCCGATCTGGTTCTTCAGCAGCTCGAAGTTCGAATCCCATCCACCGTCGAGCAGATCCGTCTGATTCGAATTCCAGCACGCGCGGACCGCGGGGTGATTACCGCCGTAATCGAAGATCTTGCGGATTCGCGGGACGCGCTGCGTCTCTTCGCCGTGCACCTCGAGCTGGATCTTGACGCCGTGATCCTGCGCGAACGCGCCGCACTCAGCGAGAGACTTGCCAATCTGCTCGAGCGTCTTTTCCTCGGGGACGTTCTTCGGCAGGCCGTTGGGACGCACCTTCACGCTCGGTGACCCGAGGTCCTGCGCGAGCTTCACCCACTCCTTGGTTTCGTCGATGTTCTTGCGCACGATCGCCGGGTCCGCCGCGTGAAACTCGCACGTGGTGCCGAGGCCGCCGATCTTCACGGCGGATCCCTCGAACTGCTTCCGCACCTCCGCACGCTGCGCGGGCGTCAGCGAGATCTCCACACCGTGCTTATGGGTCGTCCTCAGTTCGACGCCGTCGAACCCCGCTTCGGTCAGGTTCTTGATGATCGTCGGGACGTCCCAGTCCTTCGCGATGTTGTAGGTGACGGTGCCGAGCTTCAGTCCGCCGCGCGCGGGGGCAGGGGGCGCGGGCTTCGGCGTCTGGCGAACGGCCAGCGCGGGCACAACCGCAACGGTAGAGAGAAAATCGCGTCGATTCATGGCGCAAAGATTACAGGAAACACCTTCCGGCTTCCAGCGTCTAGTACGAGTTTGTCAGATCGACGAGTCCCTGTGGCGATTCGAGAGTGGCCAGTTGTAGGTCGTCGGACTCTGCGTGGTTCGCTCGACGTTGCCGTTGCTTCACCGTGCGCGGAGAAGACGATCCCACGCGGAGCAATCAGAGAACGCAGAGACCGCCGAGAAAGGCTGCGTGACGGCCCTTCCGCCAGTGCCCCGGCCTGGCGGCCGGCGCCAGGAGGGCCACGAGATCCCGGAAACAAACAGCGGGAGTTTCAATGCGCTGCTCGTTTCCGGGATCGCGTGCTCTCCTACTCGCGCGAAGCGCGAGTGGCCGGAAGGGCGTGAGCAGCCGCTTCCGTACTGGTCTTCTCCGCGTGCTTGGCGCTCTCTGCGTGAACTTGCCGTGACAAGTCACCGACCGTCACCCGGGCAGATTGGCTAATCTGACAAAGTCGTGCCAGTCGCCTGTGTCGGGTCCCCATCCGTCCCGCAACACGCGTCTGAACGCAAAGCTGAACTATCGGCTCGATAAAGAGATCTCGTCGACGACCGCACGCGAAGGAAGTGTCGCGACCAGCCACACGCACTCGGCCAGGTCGTCGGGTTGCAACATGCGCGCGCGCAGCTCCGGCGCCGGCGGTTGCGGGCGCTTGTCGAGGAGCGGCGTATTGACGTCCCGGGGGCAGATCGAACACGCCCGCACCCCGTTCGCGCGTTCCTCCGCGTTGATCTGCTGCGTCAGGCCCATCAGCCCGAACTTCGATGAGACGTACGCCGGTCCCGCGAGGTCCCGCGCAACTTTGCCGACGTCGGAGTTGATGTTGACGATCGTACCGGTGCGGCGCTCGCGCATCCCGGGAAGGAACGCGCGCACGCAATAGTACGCGCCGTGCAGGTTCGTCGCGAGGACGGCGTGCCAGTCGTCGAGCGACAGCGCCTCGAAGCTTCGTCGCGGGACGTTGATGCCGGCGGCGTTCACGAGCACGTCCACCTCGCCGAACCGCGCAAGCACAGCCGCGCCCATCGCCGCCACGGAGTCTGCCACGCTCACGTCGCACGGAAACACAGCCACTCGATTGTCTTCCGATCCGGCGCGAGCCGCGGTCTCCGTCAGCGGTTCCACCCGGCGCCCGACGAGCGCAACCCGCCACCCCTCGGCCGCGAACCGAAGGGCGACTGCCCGGCCCACGCCACTGCCAGCGCCGGTCACGACGGCGGTGTTCATCGGAGGTGTCACCGTCGCTCTTCGTCATCCGTGACCGTTTGAACGGTTTGACCGCGGAACGCCACGCTCACCGCTTCGTCTGGTTGCGCTTTGCCGAAGATCCGCACCGGCACGTCGCACTGCAGCAGCATGTGGTCGCTGATGATGCCCGGCAGCTGCACATCAGCGAAGGCGTCGCAAGCGAACGCCAGAAACGCGATCAGGAAAGTCGACAATTTTCGTGGCAGCATGGAGAAACTCTATGGGCTTAACGTGAGGTGCTCTATAAAGTACCGCGCAATGAGCTGATAGATGTGCGCTGAAGTACCTGGACCTTCAGAGATCGAATGCGTACGGTTAGGATAGACCATCAGGTCGAATGGTTTTCCGAGTTCGACCAGCCGATTCACGAGCCGCTCGGTGCCTTGGTAATGCACGTTGTCGTCGCCCGATCCGTGCACGATCAGGAGCGCTCCCTTCAATCCTTCCGCGAAGTTGATCGCCGATCCCGCGCGATAGCCTGCGGCGTTGTCCTTCGGCACGCCCATGTAGCGCTCCTGATAGATCGTGTCGTAAAGCCGCTGGTCCGGGACAGGCGCAACGGCGACGCCCACCTTGTAGACGTCGGGAAATCGGAACATCGCGTTGAGCGTGTTCGTGCCGCCGCCGCTCCAGCCCCAGATGCCGATGCGGCCCGCGTCGATGAACGCGTGTCGCGCGGCCAGCGCGCGGATGGCCGCCGCCTGCTCCTTCGACGAGAGATCGCCGACGGTCCCGTAGATGACCGTGCGCCACGCCGTCCCCTTTGGCGCGGGGGTTCCACGGTTGTCGAACGACACGACTATGTAGCCGGCGTCGGCGAGGGCACGATTGAAGAGCATCTGGCCGCCGCCCCAGCGGTTCGTGACGGTCTGACCCGCAGGCTCGCCGTAGACGAATACGACGACGGGGTACTTGCGCGAGGCCTCGAATGAGGGTGGCTTGATCATCCAGCCGTCGAGCACGACGCCGCCGCCGAGGTCCACGGTGAGGAACTCGACGGGCGACTTGATGATATTGGCAAGTTTCTCGAGGAGCGGCCTCGGATCGGTCAACGCGCGTAGCGAGCGATGAGCCGGGAGGGCGACGACGTCCACCACAGGAGGACGATCGAACTGCGACCAGGTTTGGAACGCCATGCGTTCACCGGGCGCCATATCGTACGCATGGGTGCCCGGCTGATCCGCAGGCGTGACGCGCTCCGGAGTGCCCGATCCATCGAGCTTCGATCGATAGAGGTAACGCTCCGTGGCGTTCGTGGGGGACGCGAGAACGTAGAGCCACGCCTCGTCCTCGTCCATGCCGACAACGTCGATGACGTCAGCATCGAAGCGTGTGATCAGTATCCCCTCGCCGCCGCTGCGCGGCACGCGGTACACGTGCCGCCAGCCGTCGCGCTCGCTGAGCCACAGGAATGCTTTTCCGTGCTGTATCCAGCGTACTTCTTCGACGAGATCCACCCACGCCTTTGATTGATCGCGGAATATCCGCGTGACGCTGCCGCTGCGGGCGTCCGCGAGGTAGAAGTCGTTCTGATTCTGCAGTCGGTTCAACTGCTGGATGGCAACCGTGCCGGGATCCAGCCAGTCGAGCCGTGCGAGATAATTGTCGCGCGGATCGCCAGGCACCTTCATCCACCGCGGGGCGCCGCCATCGGCACGGACGACGCCAATGCGGACGGCGGAATTGGTCGTGCCGACCTTCGGATACGGGATCTTCGTGATGGTGGGATAGAGCGCGGTCGTGTCGTCGATCAGTGAGAACGCCTGGACGTCCGTCGAGTCTAATTGCCAATAGGCGATGCGTTTGCCGTCGGGGCTCCAGCGAAATCCGTCGCGAAGGTCCAACTCCTCCTCATACACCCAGTCGGACGTGCCGTTGATGGTTGTCGTGGAGCCATCGCGCGTCAGCGCTGTCGTCTTGCCGCTGTCCAGCCGCTCCACGTAGATGTTGTTCGCGCGCACGTAAGCCACGCGGGAGCCGTCGGGTGAGAACTTCGCGAACATCAGACTCGATCCCGGGGACGTACCGCCGATCTTCTTGAGGCTTCCGCTCGCGACGTCGAGCACCCAGTAGTCGCCGCGGGTGTTCCGGCGCCAGACTCTCTTTGTGTTCGTGAAGATCAGAAGGCGCTTGCCATCCGCAGACCAGTCGTAGTCGTCCACGTCCAAACCACGGTCTTTCGTCCTGAGCTTCGATGCCGGGACCATTACCGAGCGGACGCCGGTCGCCGCGTCATATCTGGCGATCTCGGCACTTTCGGCGGCGCCGGCCGCACGCTCGACGATCGCGTAGCCCGTGCCGTCAGGCAACCACCGTGCGGGGCCAAAGCGGGGCGGATCGAATTCGCGAGCTTTGAAGATGCGGTCGATTTGCGCGCTGAGCGCGAGGCCCTGGCCGGATTGCCACGCGTCGAGTCCGATGACCGCGGCCGTCAGCGACGAAGCGAAGACGGCGGCAAAGCGTAAAGATTGACGCATATGTGACTCGGCGACGTGTCACGAGATTGCGTGATCGATCGGAAATGCCGCTCCGCTCCAGGCACGCACCGACGTCCAGGGTTGGGACGCCGCCGACCAGAACGGGTCGGTTGCATCGAGGCCGAGCGGAAGGAAGGCGACCGAGCAGAGATAGAGGCTGCCGGTTGAAATGTAGGTTTCGCCCACTCCCGGCTGATGGCCGCAGAACCCGATACGGAGCCATCCGTCCGCGTCGAACGTGCCGGGCGCCTCGAGCGTCCTGCGAATGACGGCGGTGAGCGCCGCTCGCACCTGCGGCGGCGAGACGCCCTCTGGCAGCGCATGCCGAAGCGCGAGGCTCGCCAGCAGTTGAAAAGCCCCGCAGCGATACGCGAGCGAGCGGCCGATCGCCGGAAAGCTGCCGTCGGGCGCGATGAGACGCTCCAGCACGGCGGCGTAGCGGCGCGCGCGCTCGTCGACGTGTGTCGACAACTCCTTCCAGGCCGGCATCTCGTCGCGGCACGCGTCGAGCACGTCGAGCAGCATCGGGTGAATCACGAAGCTGTTGTAGTAGTCCCAATGAAAAGACGGACCGTCGCCGTAGACGCCGTCTCCCTTGT
The DNA here is from genome assembly GCA_038320555.1 of Vicinamibacterales bacterium. Classification (GTDB taxonomy): domain Bacteria; phylum Acidobacteriota; class Vicinamibacteria; order Vicinamibacterales; family 2-12-FULL-66-21; genus JALZOC01. Next base: position 5,179 of record JBBQEJ010000100.1, read on the forward strand.
ACCACTGGTCGTGCTGCCGGAGAGCGTAGTCCACGCGCAGGCGATCCCATTTGGCCCCGAGCGCGGCCAAAGCGGCTTCGACGGTGGCGGAAAACAGCAGCCAGTTGTTGAAACCAGGCGAAATGACGCGGCTCGATTCGAGCGCGGCTATCACGTTCTGCCGCGTCGCCGGATCCAGTGCGTCGCGAAGCGAGCGCGGCGCTCGCAGGAGCGCCTGCGCAAGAAACGCGGCATCCACGAGGGGCTGCCGTTCGCGTGTGAAGTTGAGAAAATCCGGCGACGAGGGATCGACGGCTCGGGCAATGGAACGGCGGGCGAGATCGGCGTACTCCGAGCGCAGCCGTCCCTCGGCGGAGGTGTCAGCGGCCAGCTCGATCCACGGCGCGAGTCCGGCCAGCAATCGTCCAAGGGCCTCCAGATGGGTGACGTTCTGCCGATTCGCCCCGGCAGCCTGCTCGACCGGCATGCGTGCTTTCAAGGTGCCGGCCGCGAAATTCTTCAGCACCGGATCGGCCAGCTTGCGCATGTGACCGATCCAGATGGCGCGGTCATCTTGCGGCGGTTGGGCCACCGGCGTCGCGCGCTGGCCCGGTCGCACCACTGGCATGACCGTGCCGGCGCCTGCGGCCTTGAGAAAGTCACGTCGATCCACGCTAGTGTCGTGTCCCCGAAGTCCTGTTTCACTCGGCCGGCGCTGCATCCCGGGGCGCATCGCCGACCTCGATGTTAACAGGACTTCGAGGACGCGACACTAACTCCGTGTTCTCTAAGCTGGAAACTGGAAACTTACTTTATCTGCCAATTCGGCGAATCCGTCCGTGCCGTCTTGAGGTACTGCTCGATCCGCGCGACGACCGCCGGCTGCGCCGACGCCACGTTGGTCGTCTCCGTGAGGTCGGTGGCGAGGTTGTACAACTCGAGCGGCTGATCCTTTGCGAGCCGCACGGCTTTCCAGTCCGACATGCGGACCGCTTGCTGGAATCCACGCTCGTGGAATTCCCAGTACAGGAATTCGTGCGCGGGTTGAGTCTGGCCGCGAAGCGCGCGGGCAATCGACACGCCGTCGAGATTGGGCGGAGCGGGAATCCCCGCAAACTCCGCGAGCGTCGGAAGCATGTCCCAGTGCGCGGCGGCGTAGTTGCTGACGCGTCCGGCGGGGATCGTGCCCGGCCATGACGCGATCATCGGCACGCGGATCCCGCCTTCGTAGAGATCGCGCTTGATGCCACGTAGCCCGCCTGCGCTCTTGAAGAATGCCGGCTCGGCGCCCCCCTCCTGGTGCGGACCGTTGTCGCTCATGAACACGACTAGCGTGCGCCTGTCGAGTCCTCGCGTCTTCAGCAGATCGACCAGCCGCCCGATATCGCGGTCCATCCTCGTGATCATCGCGGCAAACGCGGCGTGCGGGGCCGGCTGCGATCGATATCCCAGCGACTGATCGTCGGGCCCGGTCGGCTTGTCATCGGCCGCCGCATTCACGAATGGCTTTTCGGGAAAGCGGCCCCTGAACGGGCTCAGCGAATCCTCGGGCACGCGAAGCTCCGCATGCGGAACGGTGTAGTTCAGGTACAGGAAGAACGGCCGGGTGTCGTCTCCCGCGATGAACGACGCCGCCTCACGCGTGAACAGGTCGTTGGCGTAATCCTTGGCGAGATCGACCTCAACGCGCTGCGCATTTCGATACAGATGGTCGGTGAACTGCCGGTGGGCGTGGCGATGATCCAGAAATCCAAACGAGTACTCGAAGCCCTTGCGATCCGGCTGACCCGGAAGACCCGGGCGCCCGAGTCCCCACTTGCCGATAACCGCCGTCCGATAACCTGCGTCGCGAAGCAGCATCGCGACGGTGCGATCCTCCTCACGCAGCGAGAACTCGCCATTGCCCCGGACCCATCCGTGACCCGTATGCAGTCCCGTCATGAGTGCCGCGCGCGACGGCGCACAGACGGTGCTCCCCGCGTAATAGCTGGTGAATCGGATGCCATTCTGAGCCAGTCGATCGAGGCTCGGGGTCTGAAACCGCGACTGGCCGTAGACGCTGAGATCGCCGTAGCCCAGGTCGTCCGCCTGAATGATGACGATGTTGGGGCGCACCGCCTGCGCCTCCTGACCCACGCCGGGCAGGAGGCACAGGACTAGCACTATGAACACCAGCCACACGCTGCGGCCGATCCTCATCGTCTCTACGTGAACATCTCGACCCACGAAGAGGCCGCTCACTTTGCGAGCGGATCAGGACGCAACTGGAACTTGATGACCTTGCTCGTGGTGCCCTTCCCTGTTTCCATGTGGAACGGCGCCCGGGTGCTCACCGTCGACCACAATCCCTTCCCCTTCCATCCGGCGTGCGTGTCGTCGATGCGACCGTCCATCCATTTCGTGTAATAGCCGGTCGGGTACGGCACGCGCAGGACGACGAACTTGCCATCCTTCAGGGCGAGGAGGCCTTCGGATGCGTTCCCCGTGTCGATCGGCGTGTTCCGGCCGAGGCCGAACGTGTCGAACTGATCGACCCACGTGTAGTAGCTGCCCTCGGCGCTGCCCGAGTCGGTCACGCCTTTCATCTGCGGGAGCGGCTCTGTATAGAGCGTCCAGCCCTCGGGACAATGCTGACCGGTCGCGGTCGGACCGTTGAGCGGCCCTTGACATTTCCGGCGATCGAAGCTCGCCATGTGCCCGCTCGCGAGGGCGGCCCACGCCACGCCGTCGCGGTCGATGTCCATGCCGCGCGGCGAGAAGCCATGCACCGGTGCCTTCGGATTGTCGAACGGCGGCTCGTAGACTTCCGCCAGCGCGGTTTCGGGTGGATGCGCGCCGGGATTGAGACGCACGATCGCACCCGGGAAGCCGAGCACCGAACCCCATATCGATCCGTCAGGGGCGGGCGCCACCGAATAGAACGCGGCGCCGAATCGTTTGTCCTTCGTCGGGTCGACCGGCTGGTCTGGTTCCACGTACTCGTCGCGCTTGCCGTTGCCGTTGGTGTCCATGATGAGCGCCGTCCAACCCTGGGACTTCACTTCGTCCCCGGTCTCCTCGAACATCTTCGTGTTCAGCCAGCCGACGACCTGTCCTCCGCCGCTCGTCCACAGGGTTCGGTTGGCGTCTTCGGCGAACATCAAGTGGTGAGTGCCGAAGCAGGTGCTGATGTGCGTGATCTTGCCGCTCCTCGGGTCGTACATCGCGAGTTGCCGGCCCGAGCGTGCAATCGGATACAGCTTCGCCGACGGAAGATCCGATCCGGCCTTGCAGTAGTCCGGGTTATCGGGCGGCCGTACCGCGGACGTGAACCAGACGCGTCCTCTCTCGTCGAGCATCGGGTTGTGCACATTGTTCTTGCTCGTCCAGATCGGTTCGCTGCCCCAATAGGCCGACGGTTGAATCATGAGGGCGGAGGTGGGCGGCGTGTTCGGATCCCGGACGGTCAGCTTCACCTGACCGATGCTGTTCTCCACCGGATCGAGAACCGGCAGGTAATCCGCGCTCAACTCGAGCGCTCCGTAGATCGGCCCGTTGGCATTGAGCGTGGGATTGCGGCGATCGGTCGAGACTTCGTCGTGCAGATACGCCTTGGGATCCGCCCAGTCCCACTCGGTAATGACGACATTGCGTTCGAGTCCCTGCGGCCGCGGCGGTGCCGGCGGTACTTCGCCCGCGGCGATTCGATCGGTCCAATCGGCCAGCTGTTTCAACGCGCGATCGCGCCCGAGCCCGTTGATCGTGCGCACCATGTCGGCCCCCGCCTGGCCCGACTGGATGCGTCGATCCCATGCCGCGATGGATGAATCGAACGTCCCAAGCGCCTTTGGGATTTCGCGCGTGCCCTTGGTGCCGAGCTGATGGCAGGCCGTGCAGCCACCCGACTTGATGTTGCGCAACCACTCGGCCTGGCTGCGGATGTTGGGCGCGATCCCATTGCCACTCGGACCCGTGCCTGGAAACTCGGTCTTGCCCGGAGGAGCAAGAAGTGACAACCAGTAACCCGCCGGGTAGATTTCCGCGGCGGCGCGCGGATTCGGCGCGACGACGGCGGTCAGGTTGACGATCTTGCCGGGCGCCGTTTTCGTCTTCGGCGAATCCACCAGTCCGTAACCGCGGACCCAGACGTCGTAATCTGCCTTGGGCAGATCGGGCAGAACGTACCTGCCCCGATCGTCGGTGACGACGATCTTCACGAACCTCGTCGGGAGTCCCGTCGTTTCCGCGATCACCCAGACGCCGGCCTCAGGGCCCTTCGGGCCCGTGACGACCCCGCCGATGTCGTCGGCGTCGATGCGGACCGCTTCGGCCGCAGCCTGGTGCCCGCTCGTCGCGGCGAGCGACGATGCCACGAGCAGTGCGAAACCGGCCGCGAGAAACCCCGGGTGCAGCGTTCGAATCGTTCTCAGCATGAAAATCTCCTTCAGATTTCAGCGCCGTTCGCCGACAAGATCAAACACGAGAGAGAGAGAAAGGGAGAACAATAGCCTGAGTGATCTTTTCGACAAGCGGCTGTCCGTCGAGCCCGTTCACCCGAACATTGTCCTCACAACGAACCATATGTTGGCCGGGCGCTCGGCGAGCCGGCGCATGTACCACGGGAACCAATACTCGCCGTAGCTGATGAGCACGCGCAAGCGCTTGCCGTCGCGCGCGAGCCGCGCCTGCTGGCCGCGCTGAATGCCGTACAACATGGCGAACTCGTACGCAGACTGCGGCACCTGGTGCTGCGTGATGTCGGCTGCGAGCCGCTCCGCCAGGGGAATGTCGTGCGTCGCGATGTGCAGAATCGCGCCAGGCTTGCGCGCATCGGCCGCCAGCAGCCGTGTGCACAGCTTGTAATAGTTCGCATCCACGTCGGACTTCTTCGGAAAGGCGACCTCGGGCGGCTCGAGATAGGCCCCTTTGACGATCCGAATCGCCGCGCCGAGCGGCACCAGCGACTCGACATCCTTTTCGGTCCGATACAGGTACGCCTGCAAGGCAATCCCGATGCGCGCCGTTTTCGCGCGCGACCGCCGGAAGAGAGCGAGCGTGGGATCGACGTACGGGGAGCCCTCCATGTCGACCCACACGAAGTTGTTGCGTTGCTCCGCCCGCGCGATCAGGCGATCCAGATTGCGCTCGCACAGCGCTCGATCGAGATCCAGGCCGAGCTGCGTGGGCTTGACCGAGATCTGCGCGTCGAGGCCAGAGGCCGCGATCCGATCGAGCACGTCGAGGTAATGGAGCGTCACCTGTTCCGCTTCGTCGACCCGCGTGAGGTTCTCGCCGAGCTTCGTCAGGATGGTGGTGATCCCCTGCGGCTTCAGTTCGGCCGCGGCGCGCAGCGCGTCGTCGAGCTGCTCCCCCGGCATGAACCGCGAGACCGACCGCCGCACAAAGCCCGTCTTGGTCGCCCGATCGCGCAGCCACGCATTCGTGGAGGCGGCGAGCAGCACTCTTCGCATCAATGACATTCACAGGACTCAGGGTACAAGGCTCAGGGCTCAGAGTACACGGCGGACTTCACAGGACGCTCCTTATCAACCCGCCATCCACCTGCACCGTCGCGCCGGTGACGTACGACGAGGCGTTCGAGAGCAGGAACGCACCCACACGGCCGAACTCGTCGATCTCGCCGTATCGTCCGAGTGGGATCGTCGCGATCGCTTTCGCCTTTGCTTCATCGACCGAGATTCCCTGCCTCCTGGCGTTTCCCTCGTCGAGGTGACGGACGCGGTCGGTATCAATGCGGCCCGGAATGATCTGGTTGACGCGGATGCTGGGCGCAAGCTCGAGCGCGAGGGTCTTGGCGAGCGCCGACACCGAGGCGCGGAGCACGGTCGAGAGACCGAGATTCGGGACCGGCTCTTTGACCGACGAGGAGGTCGAGACCAGGATCGCGCCGCCGCCGCGCGACTGCATGGACGGAACGGCCGCGCGCACCATTCGCAGCGCGCTGAAGAGCAACAAGTCCGCCGCGTCCTGCCACGCCGCGTCGTCGAACGAGACCGCGGCCCCGGCCGGCGGTCCACCGGAGTTCGTCATCAGCGCGTCGATGCCGCCAAAACGATCGACCGTCGCAGCGACCCAGCGCTGAACGGCGTCGGCCGACCGGACGTCAACCGGCATCGCGAACACCTTCGATCCGGTCTCGCGCTCGATACGCGCCGCCGCCGCCGTGATCGACGCCTCGTCGCGCGACGAGATCGAGACCATCGCGCCCTCACGTGCCAGCGCCTGCGCCACGGCGAATCCAAGTCCCTTGCTCGCCCCGGCAACCAACGCGACCTTGTCCTTCAGTTGGAGATCCATGTAGTTCCAGTTCCCAGTTTTCAGTTCCTAGTTCTCAGTTTTCGGTTCCCAGTTCCCAGTTTCCAGCTAGAGAATCCGACCATTTCAGGACGCGATCGAGCGCCTCGCGCGTCGGCTTATCGAGCACCGCCGCGGGGGGCCGCGTGGCGGGGCTCGCAAGCGCCCCCCGGCGGTGGAGCACTTCCTTGCGGATCGCCATGCCGATGGCTTCCTGGAACTCGAACCGCATCAGCGGAACGGCACGATAGAACGTGTCCGCCGCTTCGTCGACCTGGCCGGCGCGAAAGAGAGAGACAATCCTGACGAGTATCTCCGGAAACGCGAAGCCCGTCATCGCGCCAGTGGCGCCCGCCAGAAGTTCCTCGAGCAGGAACACGCCGCCAAGACCGCCAAAGACTCGCACGGGAATCTCCCCGGCTGCCTCGATGATGCGGGACGTCTTGAACGGCGTCGGCGGATCCTCGAGCTTAATCGTTCGCGCTCGCGGAATCTCCCTGGCAATGCGCGCCAGGAGCGAAGGCTCCATCGCGAACCCGGAGATCGGCGGGTAGTCCTGCACGACGATCTCGATGTCCACCGCATCGGCCAGCGCCTTGTAGTGCCGGACAACCGCTTCCGAATTGAGCTTCGGCATCCGCGGCGGGCTCACCATGACCCCGGTGGCGCCGGCCGCCAGCGCATGCTTGCTGTGGGCGATGCAGGTTCGCGTACCTTCCGCTGTGGTACCGGCGACCACCCCGATGCGACCCCTCACCTGATCGACGACAACCTCGAGCACGCGCCGGCGCTCCTGGTCGTCGAGGCGCGCCACCTCGCCGGTCACCCCGAGCGCCGTCACGCCGTTGACGCCGGCCGCGATAAACAAATCGACGACACGGCGGAGGCTCGCTTCATCGAGATCACCGTTGGGCTGGAACGGGGTCGGCAGGACGGAATAGACGCCTTCGAGCTGCACGGAGACTCCAGGTTACAAGGGTGCCAGGGGTGCCATGAGTGCCATGGGTGCCTTGAATGCCACGGGTGCCTTGGGTGGCCATGTGCCTTGACTGCCCTAAGTACGGCGCCGAGTCGGACGATTGTTGATCATTAGCAGGCGAATTGAGAATATCCACGCGCCCGTCTGCACCCGTGGGTAAAAAGCGTTCGCCAACCAACCCGTCACATCCCTCGTCGAATTGGAAGCTGGAAGCTGGGAACTGCACTGGGAACTGGGAACTGGGAACTGGGAATTCGGAACTGGAAGCTGATAGCTGGAAGCTGGAAGCTAAGCTATTATGACCGACCTGAGAGACGCGTTCCGTGCACTGAGGGCCACCCCCGTTGTCACCGTTGTCGCGATTCTGTCGCTCGCGCTCGGTATTGGGGCCAACACGGCGATCTTCTCTATCCTCGACAGCCTGATGATTCGCGCGTTGCCCGTGAAGGAGCCGCAGCACCTCGCGGTCATCGGCAACGAACGCCAGGGCGGCGGCCGCGATTCCTGGACCAATCCGATATGGGAACAGATCCGCGACCGCCAGCAGCTTTTTGACGGCGCGTTCGCATGGTCGTCCGGCCGATTCAACCTGTCGCAGTCGGCCGAGACCGAGTACGTCGACGGCATGTGGGCGAGCGGCCGCATCTTCGACGTGCTCGGAATCCAGCCAATCCTCGGCCGCACGTTCACGGACGCTGACGATCGCCGCGGCGGCGGACCCGACGGGCCGGTCGCCGTCATCAGCTATCGTTACTGGCAGTCACGCTACTCCGGCGCAGCGGACGTCATCGGACAATCGCTGACGATCGAGCGCGTCACCTACACGGTGATTGGCGTCACGCCGCCGGGATTCTTTGGCGTCGACGTCGGCCGGACGTTCGACATCGCGATCCCGCTCGGGACGGAACCTCTCGTCCGCGGCAAGGAAAGCGCCCTCGATCGCCGATCGAACTGGTGGCTGAGCGTGATGGTGCGGCTGAAACCGGGTCAAAGCGTCGCTGCGGCGGCCGCGGCGCTCCGTGGGGTGCAGCCGCAGATTCGTGAAGCAACGATTCCGCAGAACTTTCGCGAGGAGGACAAGAAGCAGTACCTCAGCGAGGCGTTCGTGTTGACGCCGGCGGCGACCGGAAACTCTTCGCTGCGCGATCGGTATCAGACAGCCCTCCTGACAATCATGGTCGTGGTGTCGCTCGTCCTGCTCATCGCGTGCGCCAACATCGCCAACCTGTTGCTCGCGAGGGCCACCGCGCGGCGTCACGAGTTGAGCGTGCGACTGGCCCTCGGCGCCTCACGGTTCCGGCTGACGCGGCAACTGCTCGCGGAGAGTCTGCTGCTTGCGGGATGTGGCGCGGCACTTGGACTGGTCTTCGCGCGCTGGGGCAGCCGCCTGCTGATCCGCCAGCTCTCGACGTCGACCAATACGGTGTTCCTCGACGTCGGCATCGACTGGCGCGTGCTCGGATTCACTGCGGGCGTCGCGACCGCGACGGCCCTCCTCTTCGGAACCATGCCGGCCTTACGGGCCTCGCGCGTGCAGCCCAACGAAGCGCTCAAGGAACAGGGACGCGGCGTGATTGGTGATAGCCGTTTCGGTATCGGCAATTTACTCGTGGTCGTTCAGGTTGCGCTGTCGTTGATCCTCATCGTCGCCGCCGGTCTGTTCATGCGCACGTTCACCTCGCTGTCCAGCCTGAGCCTCGGGTTCGATCGCAACCCGGTGCTCGTGGCCAACGTCAATGCGATGCGCGCGGGGATCGAACCCGATCAACGGCCGGACTTGTACGAGCGCCTGCGACAGGCTGCCGCAGGGGTCACCGGCGTGGCGACCGCGGCAGCGTCCGCCGTAACTCCCGTCAGCGGGAGCTCGTGGGGCTTTAGCATCGAACGCATCGACGACCGGGTCATGCCGGATAGCAATCGCAACGTCTACGTGAACCTTATCAGCCCCGGTTGGTTCGAAACTTTCGGCACTCGCATGGTGGGTGGACGCGATTTCACCAGCCGCGATTCGAAGGCGGCGCGGCACGTCGTCATCGTGAACGAGGCGTTCGCGCGCAAGTTCACCAACGGTCAAAACCCCATCGGCCATCACTTGCGGCAACCGGAGTACCCGGAGAGGCCGGCATTTGATCAGGAGATCGTCGGCTACGTGAAGGACGCCGTCTACCGATCGCTGCGCGAGCCGGTGCCGGCGACCATGTATGTCCCGATTGCGCAGCATCCGCAGCCACCGTCGGGTATCTCGATTTCCGTGAAGGCCGCCGGCGGATCGCCGGCGCGGTTGACGAAGAGCCTGGCGGCGGCGCTCACGAGCGTCAATCCCAACATCACGCTGACATTCCGGCCGCTCGCTGAACAGGTGAACAACTCCCTCATTCAGGAGCGCGTGGTGGCAATGATGTCTGGATTCTTCGGTGGTCTCGCGCTGCTGCTCGCGGGCCTTGGGCTCTACGGCGTCACCTCCTACTCGGTGAATCGCCGCCGCACGGAGCTTGGGATTCGCCTGGCGCTTGGAGCGGGGCCCGGAGGCGTCATCAGGCTCGTGCTTCGCCGTGTCGCGATCCTCGTCACCCTTGGCGTGATCCTTGGGAGTGCCGTCAGCCTTTGGGTGGCGCGATTCGTCTCAACGCTGCTCTATGGCCTGCAGCCGCGCGATCCCCTGACGCTCGCTGCTGCAGCTGTGACGCTGGGCGCGATTGGCGCGCTGGCCGGATGGCTTCCCGCCCGGCGTGCATCGCGCATCGATCCCGCGCGAGTCTTGCGAGAGGGATAAGACACGCTCAAACAGGAGTTACGGGAGGAACGGGAGTTTGATTGTTTCTTAAAAAGAGAACATGCTCACGTTCCTCCCGTTTCTCTTGTTCAAACGTCAATATTTTGAAATCGTCGAGCTGCCCCGATGACATCTGCAGGCGACCAGCCCTTCGCCCGAAGGTCACGCACGCCTGTATCTCCGTCGGATTTGCTCACCTTCTGATCCCCGGTCTTCATGATCAACGGGTGATGAAAGAACGTGGGCGGACGCTCGCGACCGAGCAGGCGGGCGATGCGGATCTGCCGGCCCGTTGACGGCAGCAGATCGATGCCGCGAATCACGGTGTCCACTCCTTGCCGCCAGTCGTCCACGGTAACGGCGAACTGGTACGTCCAGTTGCCGTTCCTGTCGCGGAGTAACACGTCGCCGCATTGTTGCTCCGGATCCTGCTTCTGCAATCCGATGCGCGCGTCCTCGAATTCCTCCACGCCTGGCTCGATCCGCACGCGCCAGCTGTAGCCGTCGACGAGGGGAAGATTTCTGTCGCGACACACGCCGGCGTAGCGAAGTTCGGCTGGTTCGCCGGCAGGCCTTGACGGCTGCGTTCCGGAAATCGCTGCGAGCCGCCGGGAACAGTCGCAGGCGTAGACGAGCCCCCGGCCGCGCAGAATCTCGAATGCCTCGTGATAGATCGAGTCGCGTTCGCTCTGACGCCCATCGCAGCGTCCGGCGCGGAACGCATCGGTAGGAAACAGGTCGGGCCGGTAACCAAGCCAGTCGAGGTCGCCGAGGATCCCTGCCTCGAACTCCGGCCGGGCCCGCGTGCGATCGTGGTCCTCGATGCGAAGCAGCACGCGCCCGCCCATCGCTCGCGCACGGCCCCAGACATACTCTGCGTTGAGAACGTGTCCCAGATGCAGCCAGCCGCTCGGCGCAGGAGCGAATCGCGTCAGCAATGTTCTACCGGGACCGTGGTATCACGCAGCGTGACAGCAAAAACACAGTTCACTCCCTTTCTTCCTTTCTCCTGTTTGATCTTGGGGCGGCTGTCGCTGAGACCGTGGCTGTCGTCGGGTCATTGCAGAGTGACTTTCCGCACGATCATCTCGCCGCCGTCTCCCGCCGCGAGGTAATACAGCACCCCACCCGACACGGTTGCGGCAGTGGGATCGGTCGTGGTCAGCGACCCATCGAGCACGTGATTGCCCGTCGCGGTCCGGCCGCTGCGCCCGAGCGCGATCCTGATCGCGCGATATGTTCCGGTGCCAGTCTGCTGGACGGCAATGAGCGATCCTTTGTGCCAGCGAAGACGAGCAATGCCGCTGACATCCACGCCGGCGGCCGTGCTCAGCGGCGTCACCGCGTGCGCCACGAGATCGACGACCAGAATGCCGCCGTCGTGCGCGACATAGACGAGGTCGTTCGCCCCCGGTGCGACACTCGTCGCGTGTTGATCGGGAAGCGTCGCGGCCAGCTCGAGCGCCTGCCCCTTTGCCTCGAGCCGGAAGAGCCTGTGACCGCCCGTGTCGAGAACAAGGACGGTGCTGTCGCCCGCCGCGGCGACGTCGGTAAAGCGCGCGGCGCCGAAGCGGCCCGGCAACTCGTAACGTCCAAGCGATCGTCCCGACACCAGCTGCAGCTTGTGCAGACTCGTCCGCGGATCGTCGGCGCTCACCACCCAGAGGTTCCCCTGACGGGGATCAATTTCGAGCGCCGCGATCCGGCCAAAGCCGGTGGACTGCGCGCTCGCGAGGTTCGCGACGTTCTGCGAAAACTCGTCCACCACGGCCAGCTTGCGTGCATCTCGATCGCCGACGATGAACCGGCGCGACACCGCGTCGTAGGCGAGTCCAGCGGGCGTGAACGGCGCCGTCGTAAATCGCAACGATTCAACCGGCCCGCTTGCGGGCGATGCTGACGGGGACGTCTCTGAGCGCCTGACGTCATCGCGAGGTTCTGCGGCTGGAGTCGGGCTGGCCGGCGGCGTGGCCCGGTTCGACCCAGCTTCAACCGTTCCCGCCGCAATTGCCGCCGCAGAAGTCGTGGCCTCCGCCTTCAGGCGGAAGCTCCTTTCGTTCTCGAGCTCCGACCACGCCGGCAACGCGCGCACCCGTCGAAAATCCTCGTTCGTTGCCGCGTCGGTCGGCACACCCATCTGCGCGAGACGCTGCAGCATGACGAGCGCGTCGCCAGGCCTGCCGCTCAGGCTTTGCGCTCGTGCCAGCAGGTACATCAGCGCCGCATCGTTCTTCGGCCCGGTCTGCACGGCACGCCACGCGAGGTCGTGAAAGGTTTCGAAGTCCTGGCGCGCGGCCGCATCGAGCGCGAGCTGCCGGCATTCCTGCCATGCCCGGCACTCGGCGCGCGGCTGAGACGGATCCTGGACGTGAAGGCTGATGATGAAGGCGACAGAGAGTACGGAGAGCACGGAGGTTTTTACCACAGAGTCAGCGGGGTCAGCAGAGCCAAACCTATTGTCTCCGTTAACTCCGTTGACTCTGTGGTGATTATTGTTCGTTCGCTCTAAACGACTCCGTTACCTCATGTGATCCTACGAATCGCGCAGCGCCGCCATCGGATCGATTTCCGTCGCCCGGCGCGCGGGGACATAACAGGCCGCGGCGGCGACCAGGAGGAGAAGCAGGGTGACGACACCAAACACTGCCATGTCGTGTTGTTGCACCCCGAACAGCAGTGTCTGCAGAAAGCGCGACAACGCGCACGCGCCCCCAAGGCCAAGTGCCACGCCGATGCCCACGGTTCGCATGCCCTGCATCAGGACGAGCGAGAGGATCGACTGGCGGCTGGCGCCGAGTGCCTGACGGATGCCGAACTCGCGGACACGTTGTGCGACGCCGAATGCGAGCACGCCGTAGATGCCGATCGCCGAGAGCACGAGCGCCACGCCGCCGAAAAGCGCGAGCAGGATTGTCGGCGTGCGGCGGTTCTCGAGCGATCGGGCGACCCACTGGTCCATCGTCCGGACGTCCGCGATCGGCTGGTCCGGATCGAGGGACTGGACCGCGGCCCGAACCTGCGACACGAGAGTCTGCGGATCGAGGCCGGTCTTGAGCACCACTGCCATCGTCGGGCGGGCCACCTGGGAAAGCGGCCGGTAGACCCGTTCCTTCGCAACCGGTTCTCCGAGATCGATGCTGTTGATCGTCGCGACCACTCCGACGATCGTCATCTTCGAACTGTCGGGCCCGCCACGTTGGATCTCCTGCCCGAGTGGATTCCGACCGGCGAAGTAGAGCTTCACCAGGTACTGATCGATCACAACCACAG
>JBBQEJ010000101.1:0-18376 GCA_038320555.1 Vicinamibacterales bacterium
CCATTCGACGGGCCGCCGAACACGCCCGATTCACCCGAATGGCTTGTGCCGCCCGAGATTCTCCTTCCGCCCGGCAGCGAGGATCTGCCGCCCGGGTTCTTGCCTCCTGGCGGTCCTCAGGGGCCGAAGACTCCGGAGATCGCTCCCATACCGGAGCCCGGAACAGCGATATTGATCCTTGGCGGTGCCGCCGGGTATGTTGCGCGGCGGCTCAAGAAAAAGCGGCTGGCGACCGGCGGCTAGCGACTGGCTAGCCGCTGGCGTCTGGCGGCTGGCGTCTGGGGGCTAAGCGACTGGCGACTGGAACTGGCAACTGGGAACTGGCAACTGGCAACTGGTGACTAGCGTTTCAGCTTCCGCTGTACGTCTCGGAACTCAACGTGCGCTTTCAGTGCCGGATCGAGTTGTCCGGCCGCCCGCAACGCCTTTGTCGCAGAATCGAGACGGCCAAGCGCCGCATACACCACGGCTGCATGCAACTGACTCTCGGCATTTTCGCTGAGGACGCGACTGGCGGGCTCGATAAGTCTGAGCGCCTCCTGGTTGTTCCCGAGCAGGTGATGAATCCAGCCGAGCGTGTCGCTCATGAATGCGTTAGCCGGTGCGAGGGAGGCCGCCCGCGTGGCGAGCGGGAGCGCTTCCTTTGGCCGATGTCCGCGGACGGCAAGGCTGTAGGCGAGGTTGTTGAGAGCCACCGCGTCATCTCCATTGAACGCAAGGATCCGGCGATACACCGCCTCCGCGTCGGGATATCGCTTGCTTCGTTCGTACGTGGATGCCAGCAAATACCCGGCCGGGGCAAACTTGTCGTCGAGCGCCACCGCCCCGGTCAGCGCTTCGATCGCGCCGTCGAGATCCTCTCGTGCCAGCCGTGCCTCGGCGCGAAGCATGAGTTTTTGCAGGGCAGGAGGTCCCTGTGCCGCAACTGCCGCCAGCCGTCTTGCGGAAAACCATAACGGCAGCTCCGTGTCCGGATCGATCGCCGGATTCAGATCGCTTCCCTGAATTGGAGTCGCACGGAAAGGTGCGCAGAGGGGGTCTCCCAGAACGACTGTCTGCCAGCTCACGTACGGTGTCGCGAGATAGAAGGCTTCGGCGAGGTTGAACCCCGCGATGTATGCGGGAAACAGAATATCGGGTCGGACAGCGCCGTCCAGATACGGCTCGGCCACCTGACCGGCCACACCGGTTGCGCCGCTTCGGACGAGATCGCCGCTCAACGATTGGGTGGAACCAGCGAAGTCTCGTGGACCAAAGAGGCGTCCCGGTGTCCAGCTCGCAGGCGGCTGCATGAATGTCCGTGCATCGGTACTGAGAAACATCGACGCGAGCGCGCCCGGAACGAACCTCAGACCCTGAGTTCGCGCAGTCAGCGATGGATCGTTCGAACCCCAGGAGTAGTATCCGAGCACGCCGGTTTCATTCTGCAGCGCGCGCGAAGTGGTTTCGTACACAACGCGGTCGTTGAGTCCGGCTTCCCGAAGTCGCGCGGCCGCTGTCTCCAGCCACTTGCTGCGAGGGTCTGCTGCCGGCGTCGCGGGGACCGAGTCGAGGAGGATTCGCCCATCCTTCGAAGGAGAGGCGCCGCGATCCACGAGCCCCAGGGCCTCGTCCACGCTGAAGCCGTCGAGCCGCGTGACCAGGTAGATGTCCTGGGTCTTGTGGGTCAGCGGTTTGAGCGTGTCGATTCCGGCAGCGCCGGCGTAGTAAGGATTCGCGATGGGGCCGGAGGTGGACGTCGCGACGCCGGTCATGCGCCGGTAGAGCAGTGTCAGTTCGGAGTCGACACTCGCCGCGGTGCCGTTGCGTCCAGGAGAACCCGAAATCCGCAGCGGAATGCCGCGAGCGAGGACGATGTAGAGAATGCGATCCTGGCGCGCGCCTGAGGCGAGCCATTTCGCAATGGGGGCCTGTATGTCGCGATCGAATTCGGCGTGGGTGATTTCTTCGGTCGCGGGGGCGTTCAGGCGGAGGAGCTGGTCACCGGGAACGTGTCGCGCCTTAGCATAACGTTCAGCGACCTGCACCGACCCGGGAACTTTGACGTTCGCGACGACGAGAACGTTCTCGCCTGACTGGGCGTAGAGCCCGCGGGCGATCAGGAGAAACAGCGCGACGCCGACAGCTGTTCTCAACTGAAACCAAACCGTCTTGTCACGCGTGCCGGCGACGGCGTAGTCGGGGGAGCTGACCTGTCTCAGGTGACGGGCAGGCGCACTGACAGCTTCTGACAGTCCGGATGCGTATGCTGGAACACTTTCTCCCCGGTTGTTTCGATTCTGACCGTATACGGAAGCGAGAATCGATCGAGGAGAGACCCCACGGCCGCGAGAAGAGCAGGCGCGAGGGCATTCTCGTCCTCGGCCGTAAGGGTGGAGACGAATCGGATGTCCATCAAAACTCCAAGTCAGCGGATAATCACAAAAGTGCAATTCGCGTTCCCTTCCGGACATCCAGGCACGGCTACGACATTGCTGTAACGTCAAGGGAATAAGTGTGGCGCGTTGGTACTGGTGGTGGAAAGTCTGCCTCCCGGTAGAACAATATTCCGCTAATCGCGATTTCGGGGCATATTGGACCGTCCGCGGCCGAAACTGCCACAACATCGATTTGAGATAGATTTCATGATCAATCCGGCGGACACCCTCGCCCTCGTTCTTATCGGTCCACGTGTCGCCAGTGCAACGACATTGCCGGACGCCTGCGGCAGCATCGTCCACGAGGTCAGCGCCCTCCTGGGGGCACCCTGTGCAGTTTTGAGCAATAGCGGGAAAGGCTGGCAGGTTGAAGCGAGCGGTGCCCAGGGTTTCTCATGGCCCCGGGCGGACGAGGTGACAACAATTGTGCCGCTCGGGGTGACCGGGGGCGTCGCGCGGCAGCTCGCGATCGTCGCTGGTGACGCGTCCCCGTTGCCGGAGCCGGAATGGCTCGCCGCGCTGGAAAGCGTCCTTACTGACGCGCTGGCGCTGGCAGCGCTTCGGGGGGAGCGCCAGCTGAAGCGTCGAATCGATCGAGGCACGTATCGCTTCGCACGCGAGCTGCTCCTGAAGAAAGACGGAACCCGCCTCCGGCAGCTGATTGTCGAAGGGATGGCCAAGTCGGTCGCCGCGGACATGGCCTCCCTGGCGCTCTATCTGCCATCCGAGGACGCGCTGGTCATCGTTGCGACGTATGGCTACCCGGCGGTGCTCGTTGATCACATTCGCATCAAACCGGGTGAGGGCGTGCTGGGGGAAGTCTTCGTCCGCCGCCGGGCGACGTGCGCGCAGGCTTCCCGGACACCAGCCAACGCAAGCCGGCAGCGACGGTATCGCGGCAATTCGTACATGGCCGTACCGCTGCTGTCAGCCGATGGCGTGCTCGGCGTCGTCTCGGTGACCGAGCCGTCGAACGACGAGCCTTTTACGCGCGAACATCTCCGCACGCTGCGCGGGTATGCAGTTCCCGCGGCGCTGGCTCTCGGCCGTGAGGCGCTCCGCGATCAGACGGCTGACCTCGCACACCTGGCGGCGGTCGATGCGCTGACCGGCGCGTGGAACCGCCGGCATTTCGACGAACGCCTTCTGGAGGAGATTCAGCGCGCGCGGCGTGATCACAGCGATCTCGCGCTGCTGATGATTGATATCGACGATTTCAAGGCGCTGAACGACGCCAAAGGGCACTTGTCCGGGGACCGCGTGTTGCGGGAAGTCGCTGACATCATGCGGCGTTCGATCCGGTCGTTCGACGTGTGCGCCCGTTATGGGGGGGAGGAATTCGCGGTTCTCATGCCGGGCGCGACCGCGCCAATCGCTGTCCAGGTTGGCGAACGAATCCGCCGTCACACCGAATCTCATTTCGCGACCAGCGGGCGCTTTCCGCCAAACGTCCGGCCGACACTGAGCGTGGGCGTCTCGACCGCGCGGCCGGAGATGACCGGTGAGGCATTGATCGCCACTGCCGATATGGCCTTGGCATGGGCGAAGGCGGGTGGGAAGAATGTCGTGAAACAGTACGTCGACACCTCGACGCGCAGTCAGGCGTCCTAGTAAGGGTCACTAGCCGCTACTCGTCAATTGGCAAGGGCTGGAGGATGCGTTCAATGAGTGCGCCGAAGGGCACGGGTTTCACCAGGTATGTCGCGCCGATCCGCTCGGCTTCGGCTCGCAGCACCGGGTCATCGAACCCGGAATAGATGATGATTCGGATGTCGGGGTGGAGATCGCGGGCGACGACGGCGAGCTGGAGGCCGTTGAAGGCGCCGAGCCTGACGTCGGTCAACAGCGCGTCGAAGGATCGTTTCCGCAGCGCCTCCCGCCCTTCCTCGAACGTCGCACAGGCGAGCACGTCGAGCCCGGCTTCCCGAAACGAGCGACCCATGGCTGCGAGCAGGTCCGCCTCGTCTTCTATCAGCAGGATCTTTCGTACTCGGGAGGGCTGTTTCATGTCAAACGCCTGAGCATACCATCCAAACGCACCGGACAGGAGGAGTTCAGCCCATTTATGGTCATCCTTGACTCGGCCCCGGACATTCTTTATCGTACTTATCCCCGTGCGAACTGATCCCGTTAAACTCGTTGGCTCCAGCCCCGCCCTTGATGGCCTCCGCCGTGAAATCGAGAACGCCGCGAGGTGCGACGCCAAAGTCCTGATCGCGGGTGAAAGCGGCGTCGGCAAGGAAGTCGTTGCCAATCTCATCCACGAAGGGAGCGCGCGCCGGCGGGCGCGGCTCGTCAACGTCAATTGTGCCGCGCTCACCGAGACGCTGCTCGAAACGGAGTTGTTCGGGCACGTGCGCGGGAGTTTCACCGGCGCGTACCGCGATCGCCCGGGCGTCTTCGAGCTCGCGCACCGTGGCACGGCCTTCATGGACGAGATTGGCGAGACCAGCGCGCGCATGCAGGGGATGCTGTTGCGGTTTCTCGAGACGGGCGAGATTCAGCGCGTCGGCTCGGACGAGCCCCCGACGATTGTCGACGTCAGGATTCTCGCCGCGACCAATCGGGTGCTTGCCGACCGCGTGGCCGAGGGAGCCTTCCGCGAGGATCTCTACTATCGCCTCAACATCATCCAGATCTGCGTGCCGCCCCTCCGGGAACGTCGCGAGGATATTCCGTTTTTGCTGCAATTCTTCCTGGAGAGCTTCAGCGCCAAGTGCCAGGTGAAGTGTCCCTCCGTCTCGCCTCTGGCGGTGACGGCTCTGTCCGCGTATCACTGGCCCGGCAATGTCCGCGAGCTGAAGAACGTCGTGGAACGTCTTTTGTCGCGCGGTCTCGATCGCGACATCACGTGCGACGATCTGCCCCCGGAAATCGGCGGGCGGGGGCGCATCGAGTCATCGATCGCGCCGGCCTCGGCCGTGTCGCTCGCCGACAAGCTCTATGACCGCGTCGTCAAAGACCGGGAAAGTTTCTGGAATCTAGTCCATGCGATGTTCATGGCGCACGACCTCACGCGCGACGATTTGCGCGCGATCGTGCACCGCGGGCTCCGCCAGACGTCAGGCAACTATCGCATGCTGGTCGAGCTTTTCGGGATGCCGCCGAGCGACTACAAACGATTTCTGAGCTTCCTCCGCAAGTACCACTGCCAGATGCCATTTCAACAGTTCCGCTCCGCGGCAAGCGCGGAGCAGACAGTCGAAGAGGCACGCCGCGATCGGCGGCCCCCACCGCCGTTCCGCGTGTCGGCCTAGCGCTTGTCACGACAAGTTTCGCGCAGAGAGCGCAAAGCGCGCGGAGAAGACAAGTAAGGAAGCGGCTGCTGATACCGTTCCGGCGACTCGCGCTTCGCGCGAGGAGGAGGGCCACAAGATCCCGAAAACAAACAGCGGGAGCTTCAGGCGCTGCTTGTTTTCGGGATCTTGTGACCCTCCTCGCGTCGCCGGGACGGTGCTCCGCAGCCTTCTCGGCGGCCTCTGCGTCTCTGCTTGCTCGGCGTGAGATCGTCTCCTCCGGGCGCTCTGCAGCTCGGCAACCTAGTCCTGGCTTAGACTGAGACTAGGCGCCCGCCCGGCGGCGGATGCTGTTGACAGACTAGGGCCATGCTCCTCTTCACATCGCCGAGATTCGAAGAGCACGTGACGCCTCCCGGACATCCCGAGCGGATGGAACGTGCGCACGTCTTCGACGCCGTCGCCGCACGCTGGAAAGACCGCGGCGGCGCTGTGGCCGGTCCGCGCGCAGCAACGCGTGAAGAGTTGTCTCGCGTCCACGCCGAGGAGTACCTCGACACGGTTGCCGCAGCCGCGGGACGTGCGGTGATGCTCGATCCTGACACCTTCACATCGCCGGAGTCGGTGGAAATCGCGCAACTCGCCGCGGGCACGGCCGTGGCGGCCGTCGAGTACGCGCTCGAGCACGGCGACGCCGCATTTGCGCTTGTGCGTCCGCCGGGGCACCACGCGGAGCGCGATCGCGCCATGGGTTTCTGTCTGTACAACAACGTCGCCGTGGCCGCAGCGCATGCGGTCTCGCGGGGCCTCGAGCGTGTGGCGATTGTCGACATCGACGTCCATCATGGCAACGGTACGCAGTGGATGTTCTACGATAACCCGCGTGTGCTGTATGTCTCGACTCACCAGTTCCCCTTCTACCCGGGCACGGGCGCCGCCGACGAAACAGGCACCGGAGATGGCGCCGGATTCACGGTCAATCTGCCCCTCGAAATGGGCGCGACGGATGACGACTACGACATGGTCTACCGCAGAGCCGTCGTTCCGGTGCTGGAGCACTTTTCGCCACAGCTCGTGCTCGTGTCCGCAGGCTTCGACGCGCACGAGCGCGATCCACTGGCCTCGATGCGCATGACCACCTCCGGCTATGCCTCAGTCGTCCGGCAGTTGGTAGCGGCGGCGGGGAAGACACCGATCGCGTTTGTGACCGAAGGTGGCTACAACCTGGGCGCGCTGGCGGAGTGCCTTGATGCGTCGTTTGCGGTGATCTCGCGATCGGGGTCAGACCCCGATTTGGATGGTGCTCGACAATCGGGGTCTGACGCCACACGTACCGCGGCTGTTCGCGCTGCACGCGCGCTCGAGGGAGTGCGCATCGCCCAGGCGCCATTCTGGCGTGGGATATAATTTGTAGAGCGTGCCCGACTACAAGCCCCAGACAATCGAGAAGAAGTGGCAGGATCGGTGGCGCGACGCCCGCGCCTTCGAGGTCACCGAAGACCCGGAGAAGCCGAAGTTCTACTGTCTCGAGATGTTCGCGTACCCGTCCGGGCACGCGCACGTCGGCCATGTTCGCAACTACATGATCGGTGACGTGGTCGCCCGCATGAAGCGCATGCGCGGCTTCAACGTGCTGCATCCTTTCGGCTGGGACGCCTTCGGCCTGCCCGCTGAGAACGCCGCGATCAAAGCAGGCACGCATCCCGAAAAGTGGACGCTGGACAACATCGCGCACATGAAAGGCCAGCTCCAGCGCCTCGGCATCAGCTACGCCTGGGAGCGTGAGATCGCCACGTGTCTTCCCGACTACTACCGCTGGAATCAGTGGGTGTTCCTCAAGATGCTCGAGCGCGATCTCGCCTATCGGCGCCGCTCGAACGTCAACTGGTGCCCGAGCTGCAACACCGTCCTCGCCAACGAGCAGGTCATCGACGGCAAGTGCTGGCGGTGCGGCACGACGGTGACGACGCGGGAGCTCGAGCAGTGGTTCTTCCGCATTACGCACTACGCCGACGAGCTGCTCGATGCGTCCGAGACGCTCACCGAATGGCCCGAAAAAGTGCTGACCATGCAGCGGAACTGGATTGGGCGTTCCGAAGGGGCGCGCGTTCGCTTCGCGTTGAGCGGGCCCGAATCGCGCGTCGCGGGTCGCGACTCGCGACTCGCTGATCACGCGAACGCCGAGCCCGAAACCGCGAATAGCCACCCGCCAGCCGTCAACGAGCCGCCAGCCGCTAGCCGCCAGGCGCTAGCCGCTATTGAGGTCTTCACGACCCGCATCGACACGATCTACGGCGCCAACTTCATCATGCTTGCCCCGGAGCACCCGCTCGTCCAGGAGTGGAGCCAGGAGGCGGGCGCCGACGAGTTCCGCCGCAGCCTGCAGCGGTTCCAGTCGCAGGACCGGACTGCGCGCCTGACCGGAGAGGTTGAAAAGGAAGGGTTCGATACCGGACGCACCGCCATCAATCCGTTTACCGAAAATCCGGTGCCGATCTGGGTGGCGAACTTCGTGCTGATCGAGTACGGCACGGGCGCGGTCATGGGTGTGCCGGGCCACGATCAGCGCGACTTCGAGTTCGCGAAGAAGTACAACCTGCCAATCACCAGAGTGGTCGAAGACGCGGCAATGACGCACGGAGCTGCGGAGGCCTCGAGTGCCGCATCCCAGGCCTACGACGGCGCCGGATCGCTCGTGGAATCCGGCGAATTCACCGGCCTTGATTGGGAGGAAGCGAATCGGCAAATGACAGCTGCGGCCCAGCAACGCAAGATTGGTGAAGGCACGGTTCAGTACCGCCTGAAGGACTGGGGCATCTCGCGCCAGCGCTATTGGGGTACGCCGATTCCGGTCGTCTATTGCAAGGCGTGCGGAATGGTTCCGGTGCCGTCCGATTCGCTGCCGGTGCTGCTGCCAAAGGTCGTCGAGTTCAGCGGCCGTGGCGATTCGCCCCTCGCGCAGATTCCCGAGTTCGTCAACACCACGTGTCCACACTGCGGCGGCCCCGCCCGGCGTGAAACCGACACGATGGATACCTTCGTCGATTCATCGTGGTACTTCTTCCGTTTCTGTGATCCGAAGAATACGGAGCTTCCGTTCGATCCCGACAAGGTCGCCTACTGGGGCCCGGTCGATTTCTACAGCGGCGGTGTCGAGCACGCGATCCTGCACCTGATCTACTCGCGGTTCTTCTGCCGTGTCTTTCGCGACCTCGGCATGACGAACATGAGCGAGCCGTTCACCCGGTTGCTCACGCAGGGCATGGTCCTCAAGAACGGCCAGGTCATGTCGAAGTCGAAGGGCAACGTGGTCGATCCGGACGACATGATTCAGAAGTACGGCGCCGACGCCCTGCGCCTGTATGTCATGTTCGTGGCCCCGCCCGAAAAAGAAATCGAGTGGACGGACGCGGGGCTCGAAGGCAGCTGGCGGTTCCTGGCGCGCGTGTGGCGCGTGGTGGACCAGCTCGCCGAGACGATCGGCGGTGAAGGCATCCCGAGCCCTGCGGAGCTCGAGCTGAACGACGCAGAACGCGGGCTTCGGCGCAAGACCCACGACACGATTCGCCGCGTGACCGTCGATCTCGACCCGCGCGTGCACCTGAACACGGCGGTGTCTGCGATGATGGAGCTCGTGAACGAGCTCTACGCATTCTGCGGGCGCACGGACTGTCTCCGGATCGGGCAGCAGGCTGAGGAGCTTTCGACCGTTGGCGCAGTCGAGCGCGCCTCAACCGTCGCTGTCCTCAAGGAAAGCGTGGAGGCGCTCGTGCGGATGATTTCTCCGTTCACGCCGCACATGGCAGAGGAGCTCTGGGAGGTGCTCGGCCACACGGGCGGAATTGTCGCCGCCGGATGGCCGGCGTTCGACGAGGCGGTGGCGAAGGCGGAGGAGATCGTGATCCCCGTGCAGATCAATGGAAAGGTCCGCGCGCGACTGACAGTCCCTGCCGATACGTCGGAGGATCGGTTGCGCGAGCTCGCGCTGGCGGATCCGCAGGTCGTCAGGCATCTCGAAGGCAAGGCGGTCAAGAAAGTCGTGGTCGCCGCCGGACGTCTTGTGAGCATCGTGGCAGGGTGATCATGCCGAGCCGACGAGACTTCCTGCGTGGCGCCGCGGCGCTCGCCTCGAGCCTCGCCATTCCGGGCTGCGGCTACTCGCTCGCCGGACGCGGCTCGTTCCTTCCGCCGTCCATCAAGACGATCGGTATCCCGATGTTTGCGAACAACACACCGATCTTCGAAGTCGAGAAGCGGATCACCCAGAAGGTGATTTCGGAATTCATCGGTCGGGGTAAGTACATAGTCAAGCCCGACGCAACCGGCGTCGACGCCTTGCTGATTGGGGAGATTTCGTCCATCACGGTCACGCCCGCCGATTTCACGCCGGATCGCCAAGCGTCGAAGTATGTCATCACCGTTACGACAAAGATCGAGTTCCGCGACGTGAAGGCCGACAAGGTTCTCTGGACGAACCCTTACCTTCAATTCCGCGAGGATTACGATCTGTCGAACACGGCGAATGTCACCGATCCGTCCGCGTTCCTCGGGCAGGACGTCAACGCGCTCGACCGGCTCGCCACCGAACTCGCCCGCAGCATCGTCAGCGCCATCCTCGAGGCGTTTTAGTGGGCGTTGCGACGCCGCAGGCCGTGCGCAAGCAGCTCGCGCAGCGGAAACCCGATGCTATCTATCTGATCGTCGGCGACGACGACGCCGAGATGTCGCGGCTCTCGGCAGACGTGTCTGCACTTGTGGAGGACGAGTTGCGCGCGTTCAACCTCGAGCGCATGTACGCCGGAGAGAAGGGCGTCACTACGGCCTCGATCGTGGAGTCCGCGCGGACGCTGCCCATGATGGCGGACCGCCGGGTCATTGTCGTCCTGCGCGCGGAAAGGATTCTGAAGCCGAAGCGGCGCGGTAAAGAGGAGGAACCGGATGACGCCGAGGAGCCTCCGGGCGACACTGATGTGCTCGAAGCCTACGTGAAGAGGCCCGAGCCGCTGACGACCCTGGTGTTTGTCGCGTCGGACGTCGATCGGAGCCGTCGCCTCTACAAGGCGATTCAGAAGCATGCGACGATCGTTGAATGCTGGGGTTTGAAAGGCGGGAAGGACGGACGCGTCGACCTGCGGCAGGTCGCGCGCACGGCTGAAGCGCTGGTCAGACAGGCCGCTGCAGATGCGGGACAACACATCGATCCGGCGGCTGCGCGCCTGGTGGCGGATCGCGCCGGCACCGACATCGCGACACTGCGCGGCGATGTCGAACGCCTGCTGATGTACGCTGCCGGCAAGCCAACGATTGATTTGAGGGACGCCCAGGAAGTCGTCAGCGCCGAAACGTCGCAGGACGACTGGGCGGTTACCAATGCGATCCAGCGTGGGGATGCGGCCGAGGCCCTGCGCCAGGTTGCGCTCGCGCTCGAATCGGGCGGCGTGCCTTACATGATTCTGGGACAGCTGGGATGGTTCGTGCGAGAGAAGCTGCCGGCCAGCGATCCGCGGCGCGTGCCGGCAGCCGTCGACGCGCTGTTCCGCACAGATCTGGACCTCAAGAGTTCCGGGGGCGATCCGCGCGTCCTGCTCGAGCGGCTGGTGGTCGAGTTATGCCGCCGCTGACTTTTTTGCGACGCGGCTTGCCAGGCGCGACTTGTAGCGTCCGGCCGTGTTGCGGTGGATGAGCTTCTTCGCCGCCATCTTGTCCACCAGCGAAATGGTGCTGCGCAGCGCGTCCTTCACCTTGGCGGGGTCGTCGGAATCGATCGCCGCGCGAATGTCGCGCAACGCGCTGCGAAGACGGGTGCGCAGTTGCCGGTTGTGCTCGCGGTGCTTGACGTTCTGACGGTGCGCCTTCAGCGCGGAATCATGACTGGCCAAACTGGATCCCTCTTGCGGTGCAATGAAGTGGAACACGAAGGTCCATGGCTGCGGCCGCCGAAGACCCGTACAACCTTCGAATTATAGCACGGCGGGTTTATAATACCGGGGTCTGCCTCGATCAACTTCCTTCGTACCCCAGGAGCGCGCGTGCCCGATTTTGAAATCACCCCCAGTGCCGGTCAAACCGCTGACCGGATCGATACTCCCTATTGCGACCCGGACGAGTTTGAGTCCTCGACACCCGCGCGAGAAGGCTTGCCGCCGAAGTTCCGAATGCGGCACGCCCCGCACTACGTTGAACAGTTGATGGGCGACGCGCCGCTTCAGACAGTGCGGCAGATTCCGATCGACTCAATTGATGAAGTCCCCATCGCCGACGTCAAGAGTCCCTCTCTCGCGGCTGGCCTCGACGATTTGGTCGCGTCGATCCGCGAGGTCGGCGTCCTGCAACCGCTGCTGGTGGCCACTCGAGACGGCTCTCGATTCGAGCTTCTTGCCGGAAGCCATCGGTTGTCGGCTGCACGCCAGGCCGGGCTCGCGGCCGTGCCCTGCCTTCTGGTGAATGCGGATGTCGAAGCGGCCATGAAGCTCCGCGCGCAGGCGGCGCGGCGCGGCATCCTCGAGAGTCCGGCGACGACCGGTGCGGATTCGGCCGACAACACCCCGCCGGTCCTGCTGAGAACCGCGTTCGCGGAAATCAGCACCTCGATGCGTTTCGTCAACTCGCTGGCGCCCAATGCCCGCACGCACGATTCCGCCTCACGCGCGGCGATGGTTCTTGATGCGATCGGCGTGGAATCGCATCGCGCGGCCACGATGGCTGCTGCCGGCGCGCTGCTGATGCGCACCGATCCGCTCCGGCTCCGACCACTTGACTGTTCCGCAGTTCTCGACACGATTCGTGACGAGGTCAGACTCGTGGCTCGGCTGAAAGGCGTGGACGTCGCCTGGACCCACTCGCTCGCTCTCGCGAAAACTGTCGCGGACCGTGAAGCGCTCGGGACGGGATGGTCCGCATTGATACACGCGATGCTTGGTGCGGCCCGTGAGGGTGATCAGCTGACGATCTCTCTCAGCACGGCGCGCGTACGTCCCGCCATCATGCTCGAGGTGATGCTTCGGGGCGGATCGATCAACGGCAGCGCGGATGCGTTCCTGGAGACCGATCGGCGTGATCATCCGGCGGGCCGGGCCGGTGCGATGATGCTGGCGTCGGCGCGTCAAAGCGCGCAGCTGCACGGGGGACGGCTGACCGTCCGCGGCGTCGACGACGGGCTGGCTGTGTCGTTCGTGGTACCGCAACCCCTGGATTTGCAGATCTGAGACGAGCCTCGGCTAGTCGCCTTCCTTCATCCGTCGAAGCTGACGGCGTTCCCGCTTGTCGGGTGAACCCGCACTCTGCGGGCGCAGGAACGCGCGCGCCAAACGGTCGATCCGTCGCTGCTCGACTTCTTCCGGTGTCGGCGGAGGCGTGAGGTCTTCATACAGGGCTCGCGCCTCCTTTCGCGGGACGTGCTTGTCGGTGACCGCATACACGACGAGCCGCTGCTTGCGCCCGAGCGGACGGCCGATGACGAGCTCGTCCCCTGACTTGATCTCGCGGTGCGGCTTCGAGGGTTGACCGTTGACGTCAACCTTGCCCGCCTTACAGGCTTTCTGGGCCTCCGATCGTGTCCGGAACAGGCACGCGACGTCCAGCCAGATGTCGAGGCGCACGGATTCCATATCTTCATTTTAGCGGCTGGCGGCATCTCGCGCAGAGCACCCCACAGAGACACGGATCTCGCGCAGAGAGCGCAGAGCACGCAGAGAGACAAGCAAGATCTCACGCAGAGAGCGCAGAGCACGCAGAGAAGAACAAAGCAGAGGGGATCTCGCGCAGAGCACCTGAGAGAGACACGGATCTCGCGCAGAGAACGCAGAGCACGCAGAGAAGGAACAAAGCAAGATCTCGCGCAGAGAGCGCGGAGCGCTTAAGCAAAAGGATCTCGCGCGGAGAACGCCGAGCACGCAGACAAGACACAGCAAAACCGCAAAGCGCAGCCGCGCCGAATGCGGCGGGGAGTCATTCTCTCGCTTGTCTTCTCTGCGTGCTCTGCGATCTCTGCGCGAGGATGCGCTGCTTCGTCTTCTCTGCGTGCTCGGCGTCTCTCTGCGCGAGATCTTTCGTCTGCGGTCTCTCTCCGCGAGATTCCTCTGCTTCGCGTGCTCTGCGGACCTCTGCGCGAGATCTCGTTTGCTTCGCGTGCTCTGCGATCTCTGCGCGAGGATGCGCGGCTTCGTCTTCTCTGCGTGCTCAGCGCTCTCTGCGCGAGATCTTCTGTAATCGTGCAGTGGGCCAAGAGTGTAGCCCCAGCCGAGGCGGCGTCTACCGGGCGACGGCGTCGGGGGCGTTCTTCGGTGCCGCGTTCGTGTAGCGGATGACTTCCCGGCCGTCCTTCATCTCGACGACCCGGTAGATCCGCGTGGGCGCCGGGCGGGCGCCCGCTTCGCTGCGGATCTTCGCGACGTAGTTGCGCGTTTCGCGATACGGCGGCACCGCGCCGCCGTACTTTTCCACCGCGCCCGGGCCTGCATTGTACGCGGCGAGCGCGAGCTCCTCGTTCTGCGAGTAACGGTCAAGAAGCCCCCGCAGATACGCAACCCCCGCACGAATGTTCTGCACGGGATCATACGCGTTGCTCACGCCGTAGGCGATCGCGGTGGCCGGCATCAGCTGCATCAGGCCCATGGCGCCTTTGATCGATCGCGCCATCGGGTTGAAGGCGGATTCTGCCTGAATCACGGCGTGGACGAGGTCCGCTCTGACGCCGTGAAACGACGAATGCTCGACGATGATCGGATCGTACGTGGTGTTGCGCATCGCCGCGCGCGTGGTTCGAATCGCCCCCGTGGTTCCAACCGCAAAGGTCCGCTCGCCCCCCGCTTTCGGCCGATCCGAAAGCACGAGATTCCCTGCGCCGTCGCGCCACGAGTAGATCTGCGCGTGGGCAACCACAGGTGTCGCCACCAGCACAGCCAGGGCCGCGACCGCGATCCGAATCAGTTTGAAGTTCATCAAAGCGGTTGAAGTTCAGTGATTTACCGTCAGTGGACACCCTTCACAAGGCAAGGGTAGTGCCCGGTATTTTCAACGACTTACGGGGTTTGTATCGGCTGGAGCGTCCCGGTACTGCACGCTCAATTACAGAATCGTAGCTCAGCCCAGCAAGGCGCGGACCACTTCAGGAGCCTTTGAGAGCAGTTCGCCAATTCTGGAGGGATCCTTCCCGCCCGCCTCCGCGAAATCCGGACGGCCTCCGCCGCCGCCGCCGACGATGGGGGCGAGCTCCTTGACGATGCGGCCCGCCTGGATCTTCGCGGTCAAATCCTTGCTCACGGATACGACAAGCCCGACCTTCCCGTCGTTCTCTGAAGCCAGCACGACGATGCCGCTGCCCAGACGATCGCGGAGAGAATCGGAGATGCCGCGCAGCGCTCCCTTTTCCAGCCCAGAGACGCGCTTCGTGACGAGCTTCACGCCGGCGACATCGATCGGTTCGTCCGCTGACGCTCCCGTCGCATTCGTCCCGCCCAGGGCGACCTTCATCTTGAGCTGTTCGATCTCGCGAGCGAGGCGCTTGGCCTCCCCCTGGAGCTTCTGGACGCTCTCGAGCGCGTGCGCCGGAGTGGTTGAGAGCGCACCGACAATGTCGCCAAGGGTTGACCGGTCCTGTTGCGCACGCCCCACCGCGGCGTCGGCGGTGATCGCTTCGATGCGGCGCACGCCCGCGGCGACGCCGCTCTCCTCAGTGATCAGGAAGAACCCGATGTCGCCCGTCGCCCGGACGTGCGTGCCGCCGCAGAGCTCCATGCTGAAGCCCGGGACGGAGACGACCCGGACGCGATCGCCGTACTTTTCGCCGAAGAGCGCCATCGCGCCACCTGCGATCGCCTCTTCCGTCGAACGCACATCGGTCTGCACCGGAGTGTTCCGGGAGACTTGCTCGTTCACGATGCGTTCGACCTGTTCGATCTGGTCGCGCGGAATGGCGGCCGTGTGCACGAAATCGAACCGAAGCCGGTCCGGCGCCACCAGCGAGCCCGCCTGCTTGACGTGTGTGCCGAGCACCTGGCGAAGCGCCGCGTGCAGGAGGTGGGTGGCCGTGTGATTTCGCCGTGTCGCATCGCGCACGTCGTTTGCGACCTCGACGGTGACGATCTGTCCACGGCGCAGCGATCCGTTCGCGACGCGCACCAGATGCAGTCGCGGCCGGCTGCCCCCCTGACGAACGATACGCTCGACTACGGCGTCCGCACCGTTTGCGCCCGCGATTCGTCCGGCGTCTGACACCTGGCCGCCGGCTTCGGCGTAGAAAGGAGTCCTGGCGAGGGCGACGTAGCCTTTCGCGCCCGCAGGCACCTCGTCGACCGAGCGTCCGGTCTCGTCGAACAATGCGACAACCGGTACTCCCGCCACCGAGGTGGCCTCGTATCCCTCGAACGCGTCGGCGGTTTGCTCGAGCGCGCGTTCGACCTCGGGCGGCATCGACAGGGCGAGCGCCTTTTCCGCTTCCTTGAACGCACTGCCCGCGCG
Source organism: Vicinamibacterales bacterium (assembly GCA_038320555.1). Lineage (GTDB taxonomy): Bacteria > Acidobacteriota > Vicinamibacteria > Vicinamibacterales > 2-12-FULL-66-21 > JALZOC01. Next base: position 16,112 of record JBBQEJ010000101.1, read on the forward strand.
CGCCTTGACGCGCTGGCCTTCCATCGCGCGCTCGAAGCCCTCGCGATCGATCGTGATGTGGCGCTGGCTTGCGAGATCTTCCATGAAGTCGAGCGGGACACCGAGCGAATCGTACAACCGAAACGCGTCGTCGCCGGACATGACACCGCCGGATGCCGCGGCCCGGTCGAGCGATTCTTCGAGCCGGGGTAGACCGGCCGTCAGGACGGCGTCGAACCGCTCTTCTTCGCTGCGGACCACGCGGACGACGGCGTCGCGATTCGCTTTCAACTCAGGGTAGGCGGGGCCCAGTTCGCGGACGATCACATCGACGAGGGTGTGGAGCACCGGCTCGCGGAAGCCGAGCTTCTTCCCGTGCCGCATCGCCCGGCGCATGATCTTGCGCAGCACGTACCCGCGCCATTCATTCGACGGCACGACCCCGTCGGCGATGAGGAACGTCATCGCGCGAAGATGGTCGGCAATCACGCGCATCGACACGTCGGATGGGTCGTCGATTGTCGCGCGGTAGGTGACGCCCGCGCGCTCGCCTATGGCATCAAGGATCGGCGTGAAAAGGTCGGTGTCGTAGTTCGATAGCTTTCCCTGGATCACCGCCGTGATCCGTTCGAGACCCATTCCCGTGTCGATGGACGGCGCGGGAAGCGCGTTGAGCGTGCCGTCCGCCTGCCGGTCGAACTCCATGAACACGTTGTTCCAGATTTCGACGAACCGATCGCAACTGCACTCCACGCCCCGGCACGGCCGGCCCGCGCGCTCCTCGTCGCAGGGGAAGTCGTTGCCGCGGTGATAGTGGATCTCGGAACAGCGGCCGCACGGGCCGGTGTCTCCCATCTGCCAGAAGTTCTCGGCCAGGCCGAGCTCGGTGATGCGCAGAGGCGGCACGAGCTTCGTCCAGATGCCGTGCGCTTCGTCGTCTCGAGGAATTCCCGCCTCGCCCTTGAAGATCGTGGGGTAGAGCCGATCGGCGGGGAGGTGCCACACGTCCGTGAGCAGCTCCCATGCAAACGGAATCGCCTCCTTCTTGAAGTAGTCGCCGAAGGAAAAGTTCCCGAGCATCTCGAAGAAAGTGTGATGGCGGAGCGACGGACCAACGTTATCGAGGTCGTTGTGCTTGCCGCTGACCCGCATGCACTTCTGCGATGACGTCGCGCGGGTGTAAGGACGCCGCTCCTTGCCAAGGAACGTGTCCTTGAACTGGTTCATGCCGGCATTGGTGAAGAGGAGGGTCGGGTCGTCGAGAGGCACGAGCGACGAGCTCGGCACGATCGTGTGCCCTTTCTGCTGGAAGTACTGAAGGAAACCGGCGCGGACCTCTCGGGAGAGCATCTCTCTATTCTAATTCTTTGCGTTGTTCCTTTTCCCTTTTCCCTTTCCACGTCACTCATCGGCCGCAGGGTCTCGACGTCCACCCGCCGTCCTCAAGGCGGCGACGATGCCCGCCGGCGTGAAACCCTGCCGCATCAGATATTGGTATAGCCGGGCGTGTTCCGCCGCGTTCGCGATACGCGGGCGGCCGCGCATCTTCTTCTGGAGCGCCTTGGCAATCAGAGACCGCTCGTCGAGGTCCGCAAACACGTCCGCGACTGCCTCGCTGGCTGTCTCCTTCGCGATGCCCATCGCGTTCAGCTCGCGCATCACGCGCAGCCGTCCGCGCCCTTTCACCTTCGAGGCAGTCCGTGCGTACGCGCGCGCGACGCGCACATCGTCGAGCGCCTGTGTCTCCAGAAGGTGTTCGATGGCGCGATCGATTTCCTCGGCCGGATGCTCGCGAGCGACCAGCCGATCGCGCAATTCTTTCACCGACAGCTCCCGCCGCGCGAGGAGCCGAAGGCCGTCAAGATACGCAGACATAGCGAGTGTGATTTTCTTGGGCCGCCAGCCGCCAGCCGCCAGCCGCCAGCCGCCAGCCGCCAGCCGCCAGCCGCCAGCCGCCAGCCGCCAGCCGCCAGCCGCTAGCCGCTAGCCGCCGAACCGCGTGATTTCCGGCGAGCCCGGCCCGATGCTGTGGGCCATCTCGTCGCGGGCCATCTCGGCGGTCGAGGAAATGCCCTGGACCTTGAGCTTGAACTCGTCCACGTTCGATACCCAGCGGAGCGCCTCTTCGAAGGTGACGAAGCCCTGCTGATAGAGGCTGAAGATGGACTGATCGAAGGTCTGCATGCCGTACTGCGACGTCCCCGCCGCGATGGCGGATTGAATCTGCGGCGTTCGATCCTTGTCGATGATGCAGTCGCGGATGAACCCGGTGGTGATCATGACTTC
>JBBQEJ010000102.1:0-18326 GCA_038320555.1 Vicinamibacterales bacterium
TTGCCGAAGACGATGATGTCCGGCTCCACGTTGAAGTTCTCGAGCGCCCAGAACTTCCCGGCCCTGTAGAAGCCCATCTGGATTTCGTCGTCCACGAGAAGGATCCCGCGCTCGTCGAGGACCTTCTTGAGCGCCGGGAAATATTCCGGCGGCGGGATCACGTAGCCGCCGGTGCCCTGGATCGCCTCCACATAGAACGCGGCGAACTCGGGCTCCCCTGCCTTCGCGTCCCAGAAGGAGTTGTACTCGGTCTCGAAGTTCTTATCGAACTGCTTGACGCAGTAGAGGCCGCAGTCTTCTCGTTTTTTGTCGTAGGGACAGCGAAAGCAGTACGGAAACGGCACGAAGTGGGCGCGATCCGAGAAGTGGCCGTACCGACGCCGGTACCGATAGCTGGACGTGATCGCCGAGGCGGCCAGCGTCCGGCCGTGGTACCCGCCCATGAAGGCGAACACCAGGTTCTTGCCCGTGGCGTTTCTCACGATCTTCAGCGAGTCCTCAATCGCTTGCGATCCGCCGACATTGAAATGGACGCGTCCCTCGAGTCCGAACTTCGACTCATTCAGCCGTGCAAGGGCCGACGCAAGCTGCACCTTTTCCCGATGCAGGTACTGGCTGGCCAACTGCGGCAGTGTGTCCAGCTGACTCTTGAGCGCCTGATTCAGGCGCGGGTTGCCGTATCCGAGGCTCGCGGCCGAGTACCACATCTGCAGATCGAGGTACGCCGTTCCCTCGCGGTCATACAGGTAGTGCCCTTCCGCCCGTTCAAAAAACTTCGGCGGTTCGAGGTAGTGGACGGTGTCCCCCCACGAACAGTGCTCTCGCTCCAGCGCGAGGAGCGCCTTCTCTTCGGTCGTCCGCATTATCTGCAGCAACTCGTCTCTGTCAGTGCTAATCGTTCTCATCTGTCTGTACTCATCGTTCTCCGGTCAGGCGCCGACACGCGCGGCTCTCGGCCGGCGAAACGGCACTCGGCTTCGAAATCGTTTGTTCAGATCCGCCGCAACGTCCGCCAGACTCGTGAAGGAGACGTGGGCGATGCCCTGCTGGACGCAGTACGCGGCAAGTGTGTCCTTGGCGAACACGAGATCTGCGACGGCAGCGGCATAGCGATCGGACAGCCCGTCGCCGACGAAGACGGTCATCCGTCCGGCTGGCGTCAGCGCCTGCATGACCGCGGGCTTGCACGTCGCGCATCCGTGAATGCAGGGTGCTTCGGGGAACGGAAACGCCGTCAGCCACTTCCTGCCCGCCGCGGGCTCGAGGTGACTCGCGCGAACGTCGACGGTATGAAGGGCTGGTCGTATGGTGGCCGGCGCCCGGCTGAGCAGCCGTCGAATGCAGTAGTCGAACCCGTCGCTGATGATGTGGATCGGGATGCCTCCGGCGGCGCACGATTCCAGCAGCGCGCCGAAGCCCGGGTCGATACCAATCCCGTCGATGATGGCATCAATCGCTGCCGGGGTCGCCCGCACGAGCGCCATCTGTTGGCGGAGGCATTCGCGGGACCCCACGCGCCCGACCCGCCACTCCTCTTCCACGCGGAGCCACTCCGGGGAGGCACACTGCTCGAGGATCGCGTCGACGACGTCAGCGCATGAAACGGTGCCGTCGAAATCCAGGAACACGGCGGGGATGTCGTCGCCGTCACGCATCAGCGTCCTGCCGGGAAGGAAATCCGGTTGATCGACCATCGAGCAACTGCGCGAGCGGATGGATTGCGAAGTCCCGATCGTGCGCGGCGGCAATGATTCTTGGAACGGCCGCAACAGTTTCGCGGCGGTGGCTCCGATCGTTGCTGTCGCCGTCGTGCAACAGAACGATCGAGCCGGCCGAGAGGCGGCGAACAACGTCGGAGGCTATCCGCTCGGCCCCGCGACGCTTCCAGTCATAGCCGGCGACGGTCCATTGCACGGTTCGGAGGCCGAGATCGCGCGAGGCTCTGAAATATGCGGGGGTGCGCACGCCGCATGGCGGCCGCGACCACCGTGGCCGCACGCCGGTCGTCGCGGCGATGATCTCCTGCGTTCGCTCGAGCTCCCGACGCGTGTCGGCCGACGAGCGGTACAGAAAGATCGGATGCGAGTAGGAGTGATTGCCGACCTCGTGACCCTCCTCGACGATGCGCCGCGCAATCCGCGGATGCCGCTCCACCTGGCGGCCAAGCATGAAGAAGGCGGCGCGGACGTCGAGGGCAGCCAGGTGGTCCAGGATTCGCCCGGTGTCGTCCGCCGGCCCGTCGTCAAAGGTGAGCGCCACCGACTTGACGTCCAGGGGACCGCGCCAGTCGGTGGTCCCCAGCCACTGGCTGCGCACGCCGTACGTAGCGTGATGCACACACACGCCGGCGACACCTCCCGCGACGACGGAGATGCCCAGCGCGAACCGGATCCCAGGCGTCATTGACGGCCGTCCCCTGTCATTGCGAACCGCAGGGGCTCGTGGGACGCCGCGGCCGGCGCTGACGCACTCACGGGGCCTGGTGATGCGGCGGCACGCAGCCACCGCGCAATCGAGCCAGCGGCTCCGCCGGCTCTGCGCGCGGCAACTGACGCGCGCAGCGCGGCCAGATGGTCACCATCGCGGAGCAGGTACGTCAGTACCGTCGCGAGCTCATCGAGATCCCGCACCCCGCGGCCCACGTTCCATTCGTCGAGCAGCCGGTACTGCACGCACTCGGAGCCAGGAGGAGGCGGCAGGGAGACGAGAGGCAGGCCGCTGGCGATCGCTTCATCAAACGTGTGGCCGGGCTTCGAGACCATCAGATCGGCCGCGCTCATCAATTCTGCGACCTCCGACGTCCAGCCAAGCACGCGCACGCGGTCCGGTGCCTCGATCGCTATGCGACGGCACCGCTGCTCCAGGCGCGCGTTTCTGCCTGTCAGCACGACGATCTGTGGCCACACCTGCGTGAGGGCAAGGATTCGCCGTGTGACGTGATCGGGCCGGCCGACTCCTTCGCTGCCGCCGCCGACGAGAACAATCGGACGCTCGCCGTTCAGGCCGAGCCGGCGACACACCTCCGCGCGCGCCTGGTCACGTGGGGTCGCGTCGAACTCGGCGCCGACCGGCACCCCCCACTCGCGTACGCGGGCGCGCGGCGCGCCATGTGCTCGTAACTCTGCGGCCGTCTCCGCCGTGGGAACCGAGTAAAGGTCCACTTCGTGCTGGACCCATGCACGGTCTGCGTCGTATTCGCCGTTGACGGCGAGGAGTGGAACCTGCAGGCCGAGATCCCTCTTTACCAGCGCTGCGATCTCGGCGCACCCCACTTCCGTCGCCACGATTGCCCGTGGGCGGAGCCGGCAAACGAGATCGAACAGGCGCCGGCAGCCGCGTCGGTAGTACCAGTCCGGGCTCGTGTGGGCCTGACGCTTCTGGTACCGGTCGATGTGGCGCCACAAGCGCGGCGTAAAACGCACCAGCCAGAGGTAAATCGTGACGTGCGTCAGTCGCGCCGCGAACGACATGTAGTCGGCCACGTCGACGATCGACACCGGCGTCGCGGGGTCGTCGCCTCGGATCGCCTGCGCGATCGCCTCGGCGACGCGTGTGTGCCCAGCTCCGTTCGCGATCGTCAGGATCAGCACCGGCTCCGGCACGCTGGGGCGAATGACGAGGCCGGCGATAGTGGCAGCCGCTGACGGGGTCGCGAGCTCGCGCATCGCGGCAGACATCCCGGCACGCCTCGCGTCGTCTGCCAAAAGTTCCAACACCGCCGCGACCGTCTCGCCGGCTCCATGCGTGGGCACTCCCGCGCCTGCGCGCGCGAGACGAGCGGCGTTGTGCTCTTCGGGGCCGGGAATCGGATCGAACAGTACCGAAGGAACGCCGCAGACCGCGGCCTCCGCGCTCGTCACGCCGCCAGGCTTGGTTACGAGAACGGAGGCGATCTGCATCAATGCCGGGACATCATCGATCCACCCGCGAACCGTCAGAGACGCGTCGCCGGCGGGCCGCACGCGGGATAGGCGGCGGTGCGCGAGCCGATCGTGTCCCGATACAGCGACGATGTGCATTCGTCTGCCACTCGCGCACAGGCCGGCCGCGACCTGATCCATTCGCGTCGGCCCCATGCCCCCGCCCATCAGCAGGACAATCGGCCGGTCGTCGTGAACACCATGACGGGCACGGATCACCCCGGGGTCGCTGGCAACCTGGCAGCGGCGGTCGGTGGGAATGCCGCATACCACGACGCGATCGCGCGGCCCCCCCCACGCACAAATCTGCTCACGCACCGATGCGTCAGCCACCGCGTAGGTCGCGACCTCTGGATGGACCCATGCCGGTTCCGCGTGATGGTCCGTAATGACGCTGATGATGCGGGCTGCGGTCAGGCCGCTCCCATACGCCTGTGCCGCGATCTCGCCAGCCGCAACCTCGGCCGCGACGATGACGTCCGGCCGGAAGCGTTCGATCGCCTGGAAGACAGCCGGGCAACCGACACGGAATGCCCACCGCGGCGCGGTGTGCCGGCGCATGCCCCTCACTCGAGCGGAAAACAGCCGGCGCCAGAGCGACGGAGTGTGACGCACCATGACCCAGTACGGCCACACGTAGGCGGCGCGAAACAGCCATCGCGACTTCGCGAGCACGTCGACGACTTGCACGTCGGCGCCCGGGGCCTGACACGCCAGCTCCTGCGCGATCGCGCCCGCGGCCTTGGTGTGTCCCGAGCCAAACGACAGCGTCAGTACGAGCACACGCGGAAAGACAGGGGCTGGGGCCATCAATCCTCGCGCCATCGCATGACGTGGAAGCCCATGCTGAGGGTCACGATTGCCATGACCCCGAGAGTCAGGAGATCCGAGCCGCCGGCATGTCCGCCGGCGAGGATCGCACGCACCCCCCGTGCCGCGTAAGTCGTCGGGAGCACGCGCGACATGATTTCGAGCGCGCGGGGTAACGATTCCGGTGCGCAATACACGGGCGCCAGGAACACGAGCCCGGCGCCGAGGGAGTCGGTCAGCAGCGAACCCTCGCTGAAGCTGCGCGCGCGGGCCGCGATAATCACGGCAACTCCGCAGACACATAACACCGTCAGCACGACGATCGCGACGAGGAACCCCCACCCGGCCGCGCCGTTCACGGCCGTTCGCACGCCCAGCGCCGTCGCGATCGCGAAGAGTGACGTCGTCCCGATGGCCGCCTGCGCCAGCGCGAAGACGACGATCCCGATGACGTACGATGAGGGGGCGAGCGGAAGCGTTGCGAACAGCTTCAGGCGTCCAGTGAACCGGTTCTCGAGGAGGAGATAGCCGAGCCAGCTCACGGCGGACAATGACAGCGAGAAGACGATCGAGCCCGCCAGAAAGCGGACGCGGTGCAGGGGGTCGGGTGAGGCGGCCCCGTCCGCCCCGCCCACGGCATTCGCGAACATGTACATCACCGACGGAAACACGAGCGCCGCCAACAGGAACGGCCCGGCCTCGGCTCGCAGCCGCGCGAGGTGGATCTGGAACACGCAGGCGACGTCGTTGGCGCGGCGCATCATCGCGTGACCCCGGGCCACTCGTCGGAGGGGAACGCTTCACCGGTGAGCTCGAAATACACGTCCTCGAGCGACGCCCGCGCGACGGAGTACTCCGAGAGGTTGCGGTGTTCGACGTGCGCCCTGGCGTCGCCGAAGGTTGCGAACCTGCACACCCGGAAGTCCTCTGCTGACGTAGATATGTCTTGATAGGTCAGCCGATAGCTCTCGTGGACCCTTGCCAGGAGCTCGGGAACTGTGCCGAATGCGATGAGACGCCCCCCGCTGATAATCCCGACGCGATCGCTGAGCCGCTCCGCCTCCTCCATGTAATGCGTCGAGAGGATGACGCTGGCGCCGTTCTGCACGACACGGCGAAGCACACTCCACACGGCGCGACGCGAGACGGGATCCAGCCCCGTGGTCGGCTCATCGAGAACGAGCAGAGGCGGCCGCCCGATCAGGGCGAGACCGATCAGGATCCGCCGGCGCTGGCCGCCTGACAATGTCCCGACACGCCGTCCCGCTTCCGGAGCGAGGCCAAGCTGCTCGAGCAGATCGGCCGACGCGCTCGCCGCGTCATGCTTTCGGAGGCCTTTGAGGCGGCCGAACAGTTCGAGATGCTGCCGGACGGTCAGCGACTCGAACAGGCCTGCCTCCTGCGGCGTGATGCCCATCTGCTGCTTGGCGCGCCGCGGCTCCTGGATCGCATCGACGCCCAGGATCCGTATCGTGCCGGCCGACGGCCGCAGTTCCGTGGTCAACTGGCGCAGGAACGTCGTCTTGCCCGCGCCGTTGGGTCCGAGGATCGTGACGACCGCGCCGCGCGGCACGTCGAGATCGATCCCGCGGTTCGCCCGCGTGCCGTCCTTGTACTCCTTGATCAGCCCGCGCACGCGCACCGCTGGCTCCAGGATCGGATAATCCGCCGGCCCCGCCGCGATCGTCCCGATGGAGCGCGCGTTCGGGATCAATTGACCTGAAGGAAATCAATCGCCGAACGGATGGCCGTCAACGGACTGTTGCGGTACGCGGACACCTCGTAAGGACACCCGATCTTGCAGCCCTTGCAGAAGTCCCACATCCCGGGGGACTCGGCGATGAGTTTCCGAACGTCGGGCGAGCCGTAAATCTCCCGCAGCGTCATCTCGGGCGCGCCGCGATGGACGCTGACAAATGCACACGGAAACTGAATCGACCCGTCGGGCCGCATGTTGACCAGATGCGACGCGGACCGGCAGGGAAACTTCTTCGTGAATCCGTCGTTGCGATAGAAGCGGTAGTAGTCCGTGTAGAAGCGGACGCACCGATACGCTTCACGGAGTTTCATCAGGTATGCGGCGACCTTGTCGAGTGCCGCGGTCTCGAGTTCGACGTCCTCCGTCTTCCAGGTGGTGCGGACGACGTTGTGCACGGCCTCGGTATGCAGGAGCAGTCCGCGTTCCTGGCAGAACCGGGCCAGGGCGGGAAGATCCTCGAGGTTGTCGAGGTCAACCGCGGCATTGATTTGAATCGTGTGGTGCGGATATGTCCCGAGCAGGTGATCCAGACCGTCGAGGATGGTGGGCAGGCCGTCGATCCCGCGCCGCTTCGCGAATTTTGTCCGATCGAGCGTGTCGATCGACACCTCGAGCTGATCCAGCGCGGCGCAGGCTTCCGCGTACTTCTTGAGCGCGAGGCCGTTGGTCGGCATCGAGGTGTAAAAACCCTTGCGGGCCGCGTACTCGATGTAGGCGGGGACGTTCGGGTTCATCAGCGGCTCCCCCCCCGAAAAGCTCCAGGCAAAGACGCCGAAGTCCGCCGCTTCGTCCATGCGCGCAAACACGCGCTCCCGCACCGCACGGTCCTCGGGCTGCTGATTCTGCCAGATGGCGCAGTAGCCGCACTTCATGTTGCAGTGGAGCGTTGTCTCGAACATGACCATGAACGGGCGCCTGAACCTGTGCCGAAGCTGACGCAGCGTGTTCTTCAACATCAAGCGCTTCTTCACTTGAACCACTCCGGGAACGTATCAGCGAGCATGGCGCGCAGAATCCTGGCGCGGCTTGCGGCGGTCGGGCCTTCGAGCGGTATCAGCGCGAGGTGAATGGTGGCGTCGGCCAACGGGCGCCCGTCAATCGAGGAGGCGACGCGCGCGCGGCAGCCTTCGCTTCGAAGTTCCTCGAGCTCCACCTGGATGCCAACGCAGTCACCGGGCCGCGCGTGCCCGTAGGCACTGAACGGCTGAACCTTCGCGAGCACTGGTTGTGCGGGGGCGGTCAACGTGGCGGCCACGAGGAGGCCCGCAGCCTGTGCCATCGCCTCCAGGACCATCGCTGCGGGCAGCGCTGACAGTCCGGGGGCGTAGTGGGTCACGAGATCGTCGCCGAAGCTGACGTTCTTGATTGCCGCGAGCGACTGCCCCGGCACGAGCGCGGTGATCCGATCGATCAGCACGTAACGCATAGGCCTACGCGATCGCGTGACGGAGGTACCCACTCTCGACCGCGTATCGGCCGAGCCGATCGAGATAGGCGCCGTCGGTCACCGGCAGCGGCATCAGCCGCCTGGTGTTCGTGGTCTCGAACGAGAGCCGTGAATTGAAGTACGGAAAACAGAAGGACACCGACTCGAGCAGCTCCCGCTCGCGCGTGCTGCAATCCGACAGATCGAATTCGTCCGGCGGGCAGAGCTGCGGTCTCGGGGCGCCCGGCGGAAAGAACGCGCGGGAATTGAACAGGTCGGCAACCGTTGGCGGCTCCGGCGCCGTCAGGTGAAACGTCAGGCCTGAGGCCCAGGGGGCGTCGACGGCGCGCACGACCGCGTCCACGACGAAGTTCATGGGCGCGAGGTGCAGCCGTGCCCGCGGATCCGCCGGGAATCTGGTGACGTACCCGCTCGCCATGAGCCGCACGAGCGGATAGATCACATTGAAGTCGCGCGTGCTGCCGGTCTCTGTGTCTCCTACCACCATGCTCGGCCTGAACACCGTCACCGGGAGACCCGCGTGCATGGTTGCCCTGACGATTCGTTCAGCCTCGTACTTGCTCCACTCGTAGTGGTTCGCATGTGCCGGGGCGATCGGAAGCTCGTCTTCGCGCGACACTGCGGCGGACGCGCCACCCGCGACAAGCGCTGTACTCAAATGTATGAATCGACGGAGCCGTCCGTCGCCGAAACAGCGCTCGGCAAGGACGAGGGCGTTGGCCGTTCCATCACGATTGACGCGTTCGCAGAGGAACCGGTCGGCCGTGAGCGAGGTGGTCGCCGCCGTGTGGACGATCAGATCGAGCGTCCCCGCCAGACGGTCCTGCACGGCCGCGTCGAGCCCCAAGCCGGTGACGCTGACGTCCCCGCGCAGGACTTCGACACGCCGCCGCTCCTCGTCGCTCAGGCCGAGCGTGTCGAACAAGGCACCCGCACGGCTCGCGGCCATGCGCCGTCCACGATCGCGCATCAAGAGCGCCACCCTGGCATCGGTACCGCGCAGGAACGCCAGCAGGAGCTCGCGGCCCACGGTGCCTGACCCGGTGAGCAGGATCGTCTGCCGTGTCATCGGTTCGGTCCCGCCACGCTGCGCACGACGAGCGCGACATTCTGCCCGCCGAACCCGAAAGAGTTGGAGAGCGCGGTGTGAAAAGCGTGTGACCGCGCGCGGTTCGGTACGTAGTCCAGGTCACACTCTGGATCGGGAGTCTCGAGGTTGATCGTGGGGGGCAGGACCTGGTCGCGGAGCGCGAGCGTGACGGCGATGAGTTCGAGCGCCCCAGCTGCGGCGACGGCATGGCCCGTCATGGACTTCGTCGAGCTGATCGGGATCAGGCGCGCCGCATCCCCGAGCGACTTGTGCAGGGCCAGGGTTTCCGCCCGATCGTTCTCGATCGTTGAGGTGCCGTGCGCGTTCACATACCCGACGTCCACGGGATCGACCTCCGCGTCGTTGAGCGCGTGCAGGATGGCGCCGGCCGCGCCGCGCGCGTCCGGGTGCATGTCGGTGACGCGGTACGCGTCGTTGGCGGTACCGTAGCCGACAAGCTCCGCGTACATCGGGGCGCCCCGGCGTTTTGCGTGGCTCCACTCCTCGAGCACCAGCACGGCGGCCCCCTCGCCGAGAACGAAACCGTCGCGATGCCGATCGAAGGGGCGCGATGCGCGGGCGGGCGCGTCGTTGCGCGACGACAGCGCCGACAGCATCGCAAAGCCGAGGACATCGAGCGGCGCAGTCATCGCATGCGCCCCCCCGGTGAGCGCCAGGTCGCATTCACCTTCCTGAATCCGGCGCATGGCTTCCCCAATCGCCTGCGCGCTCGCCGCACAGGCGGTGAGGCACGTCGTGACTTCTCCCTGGATCCCGTGACGCGCGGCGAGCAAAGAGGCCGGGAGCGTAGGCTCCATCAGCTGATCGCGCACGCCAAAATGCCGAGCCGCGGGCCCTGACAGTAAGGCCGGCATGTCGCACCCCTGGGCGGTCGACCAGGGCGTCAGCATGTCCGACAGCAGCGCGAGATCGTTGTCCCCTTCCCCGGCGCCGAAGTACAGCGTGGCGTCCTGCCACTCGTCGGATCCCTGCAGCCGCGCATCCCACACACTCATTTCCGCCGCGGCAAGCGCATACTGCGTCCGCAGGTCGAGCGTGACCGGGCAGCCGGCTGGAGACACGGGCCGGTGGCAGCGATCGATGTAGTCCTCGAGATGGAAGCCGCGCACCTCACCGGCGATGCGCACCGGCAGTCCCGACGCGTCGTACCGACCGATCGCGGTGATGCCGGTCCTGCCGTGCGTGAGGCCGTTCCAGAACGCGTCGAGACCGATCCCCACCGGCGATACGACACCCGCGCCGGTGATGACAACGCGGCGCTTCATGCGTGATGCCCGCGCCATGCCAGCGCCGCCGCGTGGCCGCCGAAGCCATACGCGCCAACCATCGCGGTCGTGATCGGCGCCCGGTGCGTAGTGCCGCGCACGAACCGCAGGTCTGCGATCGGAGATCCGAGATTCAATGTCGCTGGCACCTGCGACGCCTGGATTGCTTTGACTGCCGCGATTGAATCCAGCGCAGAAGACGCGGCGTGGGTGTGCCCGAGGATCGATCGGGTGGCCGTGATCACGGGGCCTTCGCGTCCCGTTCCGAACACGCGCCTCAGGGAGGATGCGATTGCGCGATCGAACGAAGGAACGGAGGCGGCCGGCGCAAACAGCGCGTCGACCGCGGCGGGTGCGAGACCGCCGCGCGCGAGACACCGCGACAGCGCCTTCGCCAGGCCGCGCCCTTCCGGATGCGGCGCCATGACGTCGTGCGCATCGTTGGCAGCCCCGTACGCGGCCAGCTCGGCGTAGATGCGCGCGCCGCGCCGGAGCGCGTGTTCGTGCGACTCCAGGACGACGATGCCGGCTGCTTCCCCGGTGACGAATCCAGTCGCGCTGTCGTCGAACGGTGCGCTCACCGCGCCCGGCGGTACGTCTTCCCGGGTCGCAAGCCAGCCGAGTTCCCGGTACCTGAGGATCGCCAGCGCGGTCGTGCGCGCGTCCGTGCCCCCCGCGAGGATCACATCAGCGTCGCCGCGGGCAATGATTCGGGCCGCTTCGCCGATGGCATTCGCGCCCGCGACACATCCGGTGGCAATTGTGTTGGACGGCCCCTGCGCGTCGAGTGAAATGGACGCATGCGCGGCCGCGAGATTCGGTATGTGCCGGAGCAGCCACAGCGGGAAAAGCTGCGGCCCGCCCAGACGCCCGAACGCGATCATGTCGAACGACCGGTGGCTGACGCCGTCCGCCATGGCGTGGAACGCGCGCCCGAGCTCGTCCACGTCCGCGTTCAGCATGCCGACGCCAAGGATGACTCCGAGTCGCCGATGATCCACCGCCCGCTCTTCGAGAAGACCGGCGTCGGCGGATGCCTGCGCGACGGCAGCATAGGCAAGCTGGGCCTGGCGCCCCATCATTTTCAGCCGCTTGCGAGGCAGTCCCGCGGCTTCGGGCGTCAGATCCTTCACCTCCGCGGCATACGACGGCCGCGCGCCGCGGGCGGCAAGCGAACCGATTGACTGCACCCCCGAGGCCCTGTCGAGGAGGGCTTGCCAGAACGTCGAAGGGTCGTTGCCCACCGGCGTCACGGCTCCAAGGCCCGTCACGACGATGCGCTTCGTGAACATCGTCATAACGTGTACACGGCGTCAGCGAGCCCCGGATTGAGGCGCACATCTCTGAAGCGATGCCGCTCGATCATGCCGCGCGCGCTGTCCAGTATTTCGACCTTGATCGGCAGCTTGAGCACGCGGTCGATCCAGACGACTGCGCGCCGCGCGCCCTCGATGCCGACGAGCGCCATGCCTGCGGGCCCATCGAACTCGAGCCGGTCGCACGTCCGTCCATCGATTGCCTCCTCGACCAGCGGCTGGCTCGTAACGCGCTCGTCTCGCAGATCCTGCGAGACGCGATCGATCATGTAGCCGAGCCCGACCTGCGTAATCGAATGCCGCGAATCCTGCAGGGCGAGCGTGCTCTGCGGATCGAGCCGGATGGTTCCGGCTATCGACCCGACCAGTCCGTGGCGCTTCACGATGACTCTGCCGTCGTTGTAGCCCTGTCGGTAGACGGCGACCTGATCCACCTTCCCCGTGTCGTCGAGCCACTCGAGCCGAACGTCGAGCGGCTTTCGGAATGACATCCGGATCGTCTGCAGCGAGCCGTGGTCGATCGCCCGCTCCCGTTTCTCGTACAGGCAGGTGTAGTCGTGGACGGTCCCGTAACGCGCGACGACATCGGTCCAGGACGCCGGCTCGAGAAGCGCGACGGCGGGCGCCGGGAGGGCGAACAGCGCGAGGCTGCCGAGCCACGTACTCACGGGGTTGAGCCTGGACGGTTTATGCACGCGCGTCCCTTTCCGCGACGGCGGCTGCCACTGCGCTCTCCCTCGTGACCGACGCGCAGACCAGCACCCGCACGACACCCAGGCGTTCCGCGGCAGCACTCGCTCCGCCGGAAAGCACGACGCCGCCGTGCCGTTCGACAGCCTGCGTATCGATGTCCGACCATTCGATATCCGCTCGCCAGCCCGTGCCCAGAGCTTTCAACACGGCTTCCTTTGCAGCAAAGGCGGCGGCGTAGCGCGCCTCGCGCCGGCGCCTGCCGGCCGCGTCGCAAAACCTGCGTTCCCCCGTCGTGAACAGGCGGTCCAGCGCCGCGGCGTGATCGGCCACCAGGCGTGCGACCCGCGCGATCGAGGCCACGTCCACGCCCATGCCTACAATCATCCAATCACTCGATCCATCGCATGACGCGATCAAGGCGCAGCCGACGCGGGCCGTGATTCGTCGTCGACGCCGGGTAACCAATAGGGATGACGGCGGCAAGCTGCCACGGCGATTCCACCTCGAGGAGCTCGTGCAACTGCCTGCGCGCAAACAGCGGCGCCGTCATCCAGCACGTCGCCAGACCCAGCGCCTGGGCCGCGAGCTGCAGATTCTGGATGGCTGCCGACACGCTCTGCATCGCGGGGTTCGCCGCTTCTTCCTGGTTATCGGGATACTGCAGATTCGATCGTTCGAGAAGGCTGGCGATGACCTGTCCGTACTCACGGTACAGGACATTGATCACGACGGGCGCCGAGCGAAAGAGCGTGGCGTAATTCCGCAGGTACTCCGCGACTTTGTCCGCATACTCGTCACCGGCCAGCAGGGTCAGAATAGTCTCGATCTCGCAGCTGACACGCGCCACCATCTCGGCCTTGATCGCGTCGTTCGCGACGATCACGAAGCGCCAGGGCTGCTTGTTCATGCCCGAGGGCGCAAAGGTCGCGCCCTCGATCGCGCGCACGATCAGATCGCGTGGAGGCATCGCCGGGGCAAATTGCCGGACGCTGCGGCGGCCCGCGAGGACGGCAAAAAACGGCTCGGCGGCATCGAGGACGGCACGTACGTCGGCAGCGGCCGCGGGAGAGTCCGTCGGGGGTGTCATGTCCTCGCTGATTCTCACGTCGTCCGGGGTCAGTTGAGCCGGACCGCGGAGGGCGCGCGCAGCTTGTTCTCGACGAAGTCGATGATGAGCCGCACCGTCAGCAGGTCGTTCATCAGATCGTCCACGTTCGCCCCAGGCTGAAGCGACGACAGGTCCGTAAACTCGAAGCGCTGCTTCAACGCCGCGACGCCGTCAGTCGTCAGCCGGCCGCCGCTCACCAGCGAGCCGTCACGCAGCAGTTCCTGCGGAAACAGTTCGCCGCGCGCGACCTCGATCCCGAACTCCTTCTCGAGCCGAAAGACGATGTCGAGAAAGTCGATGGATTCGGCTTCCAGGTCGCCGGCGAGCGAGGTTTCCGGCGCGATGTCGCTCCGGCTGACGCCAAGCGCCTGCACCAGCGCCTGGGCGACGCGTTCACTGATCTGCTCACGTGTCACGTTGCCGTCGCTCACCTCGGTACCTCCTGCGTGATCGCGCGCAACCGGAACGTCGCGCGGACGACCGTTTCACCGTCGACGTCGCCCCGGGCGGTAAAACGGGCCGTGTGCCCCCGGCCCGGATCAACGGCGAATACCACGGACACCGACAACTTCTTCCCAGGCACGACCCGCCGCACGACCTGCAGGCGATCCACGTGCTCGAGCACCGCCGCGGCTACCGGGATGGCGCCCGCCGCGGTCCAGAGCGCCGCCGCGGTGCGCACCGAGGCCTCGAGCATCAGCAATCCGGGCAACATCGGAGCGCCCGGAAAGTGATCCTTCAAGTAGTCGTCCCCGGGATCGACGAAGAGCGACCCCTCAGCCGCGCGCTCACCCAGATCGACCTGAATAACGTCGATGAACTTCACCGAATGCCGTCGAAGGCAGCAACCTGCGTGCCGGACAGTTGGGTTCCGTTTGCTGGATGGGCGTATATGGAGGACGGAAAAGTGGGGCTTTTTGGCACGTGCGCAACGCCCAGAGGAGACAGATTGCCTCACCTGGACAGTAGATGATCAGGACCTTGATCGCGGACAGCATTGCACGCGGAGAGCGAGGAGTGGTCTCGCGCGGAGCGCGCAGGGGACGCCGAGAAAAAACCGATCTCGCGCCGAGATCGGTGAGAACGCCGAGAGAACGTGGCGCCCGCCACCGTCCTTCCGCGAAACGATCAATGCAGAAGGACGGTGGTCGGCGTCACGTTTCCGCCCTGCGCTCTCGGCGGCCTCTGCGCGAGATCCGGCGTTCTCTCCGCGTCCTCAGCGTGCTCCGCGCGGGAGTCTACAGCTCCAGGCCGAATCGGACCGCCATCCGGTAGAGCGTGCGGCGGTTGATGCCGAGGATTTCAGAAGCCCGTTTCCGGTTGCCCCCGGCAGCCTGCAAGACGTGCGTGAGATACCGCCGCTCCACTTCGGAGATTGTCGGCAGACCGGCGAAAAACGCGGCTGGATCCGCAGGCTGGAGCGGCTGGGATCCGGCGGCCTCCTTGTGACGGACGTGTACCGGGAGATCCTCCTCGGTAATGAAAGTGCCACGGCTCAAGGTGACCGCGCGTTCAATGGTGTTCTCAAGCTCGCGGACATTGCCCGGCCACAGGTATGCGCCAAGCACACGCAGCGCACCATCACTCAGTGTCGGCACGGGCGATCCGGGTTGGGCGTACTTGCGGAGGAAGTGCGCGGTGAGAAGCGGAATGTCTTCGACACGCTCGTGCAGCGGGGGCAGGTCAATGTTGATCACGTTCAGTCTGTACCAGAGATCACGCCGGAACCCTCCGGCCCGCGTCAGCCGCTCCAGGTCCGTGTTGCTCGCCGCGATCACCCGGGCGCGGACGCCGATGGCGCCGTCCCCGCCGACGGGCGTGACCTGCCGTTCCTGCAGCACCCGGAGGAGCTTGACCTGCAACGCCGCGCTCGTTTCGCTGATTTCGTCGAGAAAGACCGTGCCTTCTCCGGCCTGTTCGAACAGGCCCCGCCGGTTCGCGATGGCGCCGGTAAACGCACCGCGGACGTGACCGAACAGCTCCGATTCCAGCAGCGTTTCCGTCAGCGCGCCGCAGTTCACGGCGACGAAGGGCTGCGTGTGCCGGACGCCGTTGCGGTGAATGGCCCGGGCGACAAGCTCCTTTCCCGTTCCGGAATCACCGGTAATCAGGATGGCGGCGTTCGCGTCGGCGACGCGCGCCACCATCTTGTAAACCTCCAGCATCGCCGGGCTTCGACCGATGATCTGACGCGCCACATCCACCGGCTCGTCGTCCGACATCGCCGCCGCTGCGGCGGAGGGCGGGATGGCCAGGGCACGTCTGACCGTACCGACCAGGGCCGCGAGGTCGAATGGTTTGCTGATGTAGTCGAAGGCCCCGTCCTTGACGGCGCGGATCGCGGTCTCGATCGAACCGAAGGCCGTGATCAGGACAACAGGAATGTCGGGATGGTCACGACGCAGCCGTTGCAGGAGCGCCAGCCCGTCGAGTCCCCCCTTCATGCGGATGTCGCTGACGATCACGTCGGGACGGAGGCCTGCGACCGCATCCAGCGCCGCCTGGCCGCTCTGGGCGAATGCCACGGCGAATCCTTCCTGGCTGAAGACCTCGCACAAAAGTTCGCACGTCACGAGGTCGTCGTCGACGACGGTGATGCGCGGTCGTTCAGACACCATGGGCCACCTCTGCCAGCGGGAGGCGGACGCTGAAGCAGGCGCCCCCGACGGCCGTGGGGTCGACATCGATCGCGCCACCGTCCTGGGCCAGCATCTCGCGGGCAATCGAGAGGCCGAAGCCGCTGCCGGTCGGCTTGGTGGTCCACATCGGCTCGAACAGGTGCTCGAATGCTTCGGTCGCGATACCGGAACCACTGTCACGCAGCGTCAGTTCGACGAACCGGCCTGATTCGTGCGCGCGCGTGATGATCTCGAGGCGGCCACCGTCAGGCATCGCATCGATGCTGTTGTTGACCAGGTTGAGGAAGACGTGCTGCAGGTTTTCGGGATCCGCCACAATGTTGGGCAGCCCGGCCGTCAGCGCGGCGTTCACCGTGATGCGGCCGGCCTCGAGTGTCGGACCCACCAGCCGCAGCCACTGGCAGACCAGGGAGTTCATATCGGCCGGCCTTGCCGCGTGCCGAGGCGTGTGGGTTCGCTGGAGCACTGCGCGCACGCTGGTCACGATGGAATCAAGCTGCTGCCCGATGATGCCGACGCGACGCTGCGCATCCGCGTCGTGCGGAATTCGGCGTGCGAGCAGGCCGAGGTGACCGGAGATGGAATTGAGCGGCGTGCCGATTTCGTGCGCGAGCGATGCGGCAACATGCCCCATGGCCGCAAGCCGCTCCGATCGAGCGAGCCGCTGCTGTGATTGCAGCAACGCGTCGTGGGCGGTGCGAACTTCTCCGGTCGCCCGCGCCACTTCGTCGCTCAGCTCCGTGTTGAATCGGCTGATCCTGGTGAGCAGCGCCTCGCGCTCCCGATCCTTGGCACTCAACTCTTCCATCATGACGTTGAATCCCTGAGCGATCTCGCCGAGCTCGTCGTCGCGCCGCACGGCGGCCCGGGACGACAAATCTCCCGTTTGGGCCAGCTCGAGGGCGCTGACGATGTCGCGGGCGGGCCGGCGGAAAAAATGCTCGAACAGCAGGTAGAAGAGCGCGACCGACACCGCGATCGCGCCGCCGAGCACGAGGTTGTGCTGCGTCTGCACGAGGCTGGTGACGGGACTGAGCGAGTCCTTGCGCACCAGAGCCGTGACGCAGCCCGTGCCCGTCGGTTCCTTGAAAGCGCTCGAGATCACCCAATACCGGACCCCGGCGCGCAGGACCTCCATCGTGACCACCTCGGGAAGCGGGTGCTCCATCTCGCCCAGTTCGTTGTCGGCGGTCTGACCGTTGAGGGCTGGAAGACGCTGGGCGGCCGGCGCCGTGGACGCCGCCAGCCGCAGGCGCTCGCCAGCACGCTGAAAGACGTCAACCTGCTCGAAATCCTGCGGCGCGTGTGCCACGAGCTGGATGTCGCGCTGCAAGGCGTCCGGGTTGGTGAATAATTGCAGCGCGCCGATACGCGCAGCAATCGCCACGGTCCCGCCGATGGCGGTATTGTACCGATCGTCGTCAATCAGCGAGCGAGTAATGATTTGATGAAGGTACGCCGAGAGGAGCAGAATGAGTGCCATTCCGCCCGCAATCAGCACGAGGACACGCCCCTGTAGAGTCAGTCGGAAACGCATGACCGCTCACCCTCTCCCTGTATGACGCCGTGGGACGTCACCGTGCTCATGCGCGGCGGCGCGACCCGTGCCAGCAGCATCTTGGCGAGACGGGGAACACAGATTGCCATCTTCGACACGGGCATGGCGCACCACGCGGCGTCCTTCCGCGCGGCTCTGACGGCGGAAGGGGTGTCGCCCGAGGATGTGACGCTGGTCTTCAACACTCACGCCCACGTCGACCATTCCCACAACAACGCGTTGTTCCCGCGCGCGCGGATCTTCTGCTCTGCCCGGGACCGGGACTGGACCCGCGCCTTCCACGCGGCGCTCTCCGCGGTCGAGCACCCGGGCCCGGAGGACCTGGCCGCCTTCTACCCGGAGATCGCCACCGCCGCCAGTACACCCAAGACTATCCGGAAGGTCGCAGGAATCGAGAAATTGCTCTGGGACGAATCGCGCTGGGGCCCGCCTGAGCAGGCCGCGTGGCTGGAGGAGGCAACGATGCCGTCGGGCATCACGCTGTTTGAAACCCCGGGGCACAGTCCCCATCACGTCTCGTTCATTATAGACACCCGCCATCGTCGCGTGCTGATCTGCGGCGACGCGCTGATGTTGCGCGATGAAGCGAACTACGCGGCGCCGATGATGCCACAGTGGAGCGCGGCGGCGTACCGGCAGTCGCAGGAGCGCATCCTCGCGTTCGAAGGGCTCATCGTGCCGGGACACGACGAGCCCTTCG
>JBBQEJ010000103.1:0-18194 GCA_038320555.1 Vicinamibacterales bacterium
GACTCGTCATCGAGGTCGAGCTCACGCGGCGTAAGGGACAGGTGCTCGCGACCACCAGCCATTCGGCGCGTGAGCCCTAGCGAGGCTGCGCCTCAGACCATGGAAGCTCCGCCTCGCCAGGCCACGTGCTTGATTACGCCCGGCGGTCGCGCAGTTCCTCCAGAAAGGCCTCGGCCACGGACAGTTCAGCATCAGCCTGCTGAGCCCGCAAGCGGCGAAGATCGTGGATTTCACCGACGATGTTGCCGCGCTGAAGAACGCACTCGGCCAGCTGGGTGCGCGGGGACGCCTTCAGCCCGACGGCGACCAGATGCTCGAGGCGATTACCCAGTCGGCAAAGACGTTACAACAGCGGAAGGCGGAGCGGCCGGTTATCCTGGCGCTGACGGTTGCCGGCGGCCAACCTCATTCGGTCGAGCCGACAAACGTCCTCAACACTCTCCGGTTGAGCGGGGCGGCATTGAATGTGGTCTTCGTGACAGGCGCCGACCTTGGAATGGTGATGGGGGACGGTCCCAAGCAATCAGGCGGCCGCCTCGAACAGGCGGGGACGGGGGCTGCTATCCCGGCAGCGGTGATAAGAATTGCGGACGCCTTGCAGCGCCAGTACCTTCTGACCTACACGCTTTCAGATGGCGTCAAGCTATCCGACCGGATCACCGTGGCAACCTCGCGGAAAGGCATCACCCTGACCTCACCGTCGCGCATTGCGGACAAGTGACGCCTGCGCGTCTTACTGGCCGCCGCTGCCCGTCACGACTTTCAGATCGACAGTGCGATCCTCGTCATCGCCGATGACGAGCGTAGTAGCCACCTTCGAAAGCTCCTCGAAGAGGGCCGTGTCGCCGCCCATCGGCATGCTGAGCCGATCGCGCGGGACCGCCACGATGAGATACCGTCCCGGCAACAGCCCCGAGAGGCGGAAGTGCCCGCTCGGGTCGACGGGAGACCGCTTCACTCGTGAGGAGTTGAACCGCCACGCTGCTTTGTCCTCCGAAAATAGAATGACGCCGGCCTCCGTCGATGGGGCGCCCGCGCCGTCAGTCACATTTCCTTCCACCGTCGACGCGCGAGATGTGAGGGTGATCGTAACCCGATCGTTCGACTTGAAATCGCGTGGCTTATCCGTGATGTCTTCGCTGCCCGCCGTGACTGATTTGAGGTACTGGTTGGGGGCGAGCTGAAAAGAGGGGCGCAGCATGAACTCGCCCAACAGGCCTTTTATCGTAAAGGTCAAATCCGGCCTCACCAGCGCCGGCTGCGGCGTCTGCCGGCCCGCCATATCGTCCGGGTTGCCGACCACCGCCATGACGCGCAACTGAGCGGGCATCGGCGATGGTGGACCCTGTTCGAAGACCACCTGACCCGTAATCGTCACGCCCGGCGTCGTCATTACCATCACGTTGTCGAGATCGGCGCCGGCGATCGTCACCGGCAGGCTGGCCATCTCTCCCGGATCGACCTGTGGTCCTGGCCCTGGAGTGAACGGGCGGGTCTGCCTGACGATCAGGCGGTAATTGCCAGAGGCAACGTTCCGCATCTGGAACTGCCCCTTCTCGTCGGTGTTGAAGCCGAAGCTGGACATCCCGCCAGTCATCCCCCCCAGCGTTCGGCGCATCATCTGACCGTTGACGTGAGGCAGAGGCTGACCCTGTGAATCGACCACGGAGCCGGATACGCGATACAGGCGATCCTGCAGGAGGCGGATTTCAATTCCCGGCGTCTCGGTGCCGACGCGGGCGCGCACGCGCTGCGCGGCCCCCTCGTCCGCTGTGCCGGGATAATACGTCGTCACGAAACCGATCTTGTCTTCCTCGGTTTCCGGCGGCGCATTCGGCGGCACAAAGGTGTTGCACAGGCCCTCGGCCACGACGGCGTGGTCACCGGGTTGCAATCCGTAGACGCGGAACTGGCCCAGGTCGTCGGTCTGGCTTCCGGAACCCATTCGCATTCCACGCGAGCTGCCTGGCGGAAAAAGGATGGTATAGACCTGAACGCGAGTGACCGGTTCGCCGTTCTCGTCGATGACTCGTCCCGTGATCACTCCGCCTCGCGGCAAGGCGATGATCGCCTTGTCGAACGACTGTCCCTCACCAAGCTGAACTGGCTGGCCGGTGTCGCCCGAGCCGAATCCCATTGGCTTCTTTCCGCCGAAGGCCATCCCCAGGTACTGAGGCGAAAACTGACTCGCGTTGGCAAAAATCCGGTAGCTGCCAGCGGGTAAGCCCGTGAATTCGAAGGCCCCCCGAAGGTTGGTCGTGGCTTGGCGCGGTCCGCTGGATAAGGATCCCGAACCCTGAGGAGATCCGGGCGATCCCGGGACGAGCGTCATCTGGGGTCCGCTCGCGCCCCGCCCGCTGCCCGGAGGCGACGGCGGAGCAATCGGGGACAGGTTGACGTTTGCCCGCCGGATAGGATTTCCGGTGTCCGCCGCAACGACACGTCCCTTGATGACACCCGCGCCGGCAGGTCGAGCCGGTTCCGCACGCCGGACAACGTCGCGCGGAGGCTGTGGGGCGGGCGAAGAAACCGCTGATGGTGCCTGGTGTGCTGCGATGCCGAAGAACGCGGCGAAGAAAGAGAGGATGACGGCAACCGGCAAACGCACGTGACCCTCCCGGTCCCGGTCCAAGGGTTGAAAACGAACGTCAGTCGATTAGACATTGGCGCCGGGGTTTCGGCCTGTGCCTGGCTACGAAAACCGGCGCTCATTTTACAGGACCACGAGGATGCCCTGTGGCGAGTGGCCGTCACCATTTCGGGTAGCCGCGAAACGGTGACGGCCCGTCCGCTACTGCGAACCGTCCTGCTGCGCCCGCGCGATGAACACGGCGGCGACCGAATGGCCGAGATTCACGCCGGCGACGTTGTCCATCTGATAGTGAATCCCCGCCCAGATTCTCGAGTCCCCCGCTTCCTTGCCGACCGCGCGCGCAAAATCCTCGAACATCCATTTGTCGGCGTACCGATACACCCATGTGTTGAGTCCTTCCGGACTCTGCCAGTAAAAGGCCTTGTAGTTGGTAGCGAACGCCGCCGGTGATCGCGGGAAGTTCCTGACGTCGGCCACTTCCTGGGTCACCTGCGCTGAGTGGCAGTCGGGCGGGAGTGGCGGTCTGAACTGATCCGGGGATGTCAACAGCATGGGGTGCCAGTTCTGCGCGCCGAAGTTCCCGGGATTCGTGCCGACCCAGTTGCACGGGCCGGTAAGCCGCGCGCCGCTTGGCGTCAGCGCCGAACCATCCGTCGCCGCCTTTTCGAGGACCGCCTGCGCGACCCGGCGGCCGAGTTCCGCGCCCGCCTCGTAGTCGCTAGGGAACTGAAGACCGGCGAGAACCCGCGACTTGCCCGCCTGTTCCGCCATGGTCTGAAACGCTGTCGCGTCTGCCGGCAGCAGAGCTGCGAGCACCGTTGCCGCAGCCCATGCCGTTGCCGCATGTTCGGACGGATACGAAGGGCTGTTGGGCACAGCAACCGCGGTCGGCAGCTTGTGATCGAGCTCGCTGGGACGAGCGCGGTTGTAGTAATACTTTGATTCCCAGGTCGCAATCGTCGCGTCGTTCATCGCGATCGCTACATAGGCGTAGACACGTTGCCCGTACGGCGTGAGCGAGAGGCCCGCGACCGCGCGCTGATTGATGAGATCGATCCAGCGGTAGGACGGAGCACCGGCGTCCCAGAACACTATTTGCTGCTGCGTCGCCGCGTCGTTCTGGCTGATCAATTCGGCGAGCGCCTTCAGTTCGTGGCGCCGTCTCGGCAGGCCCCGGCGGCGGAGGCACGCGAAAGTCCTTGCCGGATGAAATAATCCATGGTTTCCAGCTTCCAGCACCCGGCTCGATAGGACCATTCGATTGAGCATGTGCCGGTATTGTGAGAGCAAGCGACGACACCAACGCGAACGCGCATACCAACTTCGGCGTGGTCATCTGAAGCTCTTCGACTTTCGATCGGTCTGGCAGGACGGGAGGCGCGAAGCGTAGCACAGCCCGAGATGAAGAACTCAGGACAACGGGCATCTTGCAAAAAAATAGGTACGGAAGTCCCTTGCAGGTTCTGCGGTGTTTTCGCGCCTATTCAGGGGCTCCCTGCCTCGCGCTACTCGTAATGCAGGGCCGTCACCGGGTCCAGACTCGCAGCCCGGGCGGCGGGATAAAGGCCAAAGACCAGCCCAATCGTCACCGACACGAAAAATGCCAGGACGATCGACGTCGTCGTCACAATGGTGGACCAACCTGCGAGGTATCCGATCGTCCGCGATAACGCAACGCCGACAATGACGCCGATGACCCCTCCGGCGAGGGAAATGATCGTGGTCTCGATCAGGAATTGCCGTATGACGTCGCGGCGCTTGGCGCCGATTGCGCGGCGGATCCCGATCTCCCGG
Organism: Vicinamibacterales bacterium; assembly: GCA_038320555.1. GTDB lineage: Bacteria > Acidobacteriota > Vicinamibacteria > Vicinamibacterales > 2-12-FULL-66-21 > JALZOC01. The sequence goes on from JBBQEJ010000103.1 coordinate 4,388, forward strand.
GTGCGCTCCATCACGCTCGCCAGCATGATGTTCATGATCCCGATGCCGCCGACCAGCAGCGAAATCGACGCGATGGCGACCATCACCATCTCGAACACGCGCTGCGTCCGGCGCTGCTCCGCCAGGAGCTCGGCCGGTGAGACGATCGTAAAGTCTCCCGCGTCGCGATGTGACACGTTGAGCAGGCCGCGCAGGAGCGCCGCCGCTGACGGAATGTCGGCGCCTTGCCGCATCTGCAGGTAGACACCGTCAATCTCGTCCTTCTGGCCCGATTGCCCGTCCTCGAGGCGGAAGATGGCCGAATACAAGGGGACGTACATCAGATTGTTGCGGTCCTGCGCCGGCAACCCGGCGACATCTGACTGGACGGTCAGCTGAGGGCCAGCCACCCCGATCACCTGAAACCACTGCTCGTTGACCTTCACGTAGCGTCCGATGGGGTCGTCGGCGCCAAAAAGTGACGCCGCCGCTGCTTCACCGAGCACCGCGACGGGCGCGGCTCCGTCGGTTTCGCGCTCGTCGAAGAATCGGCCGGAGACGAGCGCAAGGTTGGCAATGTCCACATACGCGGGGCTGACGCCGTATACCATCGGCGGGTCCGCCTGCGGCCGCGGCAGCAGCTTCGACGGGGTGAAACGTTTGCGAGCCGTCGCTGCGGCAATGCCCTCCACGTTGGCCCGGATCACGCGGAAGTCCTTGAAATTCAAACCGGGAGACAGCTTGCGGATCTTCTGCAGCGCCTGCGAATCCGGGGCCTCGCGGGCTTCGACAATCAGGTTACGGACGCCCAGTTGCTCGATGAACGCCATCACTTCCTGCTGCGCCCCGGCCCCGATCGACAGCATCGCGACGACCGCCGCCACCCCGAAGATCATCCCCAGCATGGTCAGCAGCGATCGCAGCTTGTGCGAGCGGAGGTTCTCGATGCCCATGCGGAAGTCGGGCAGGAAGTCGGTATTGGCCGGCGGCAGCAGTCGCGCGGCGAAGCTCATCGCGTCGCTCCGCTCGCAGGAACAGGCGGCGCAGCCGGCGTTGCGGCGTTGCCGGCGCGCGCGGTCGGATCGATGAGGGCAATCTCGGCGCCTTCGGACACCCCGGAAATGGCGACGCGGCTTTCGGTGCGCTGCTCCACCTTCACCTCGCGCTGCTCGAAGTGATCGCCGGTCTTCAGGAAGACGTGGTTCTTGCCGTTCTTGTCGAACACCGCCTGGCGCGGAACGTGGATCGCGTCAGGTATTTCCTTGCCGTCGAGCGTCACTCGAACGGACACACCGGCCTTGAGTCGCGGATCGGGCTGGTCGAACTGCAGCGTCACATCGAACAGCCGCGTGACCCCGGCCGACTCCCAGAAGTTCGCCCGGCTGGCAAGTCCCGACAGTTGTCCGATCCGTGCGTTGAATTTCTCGGCGGGAAGAGCGTCCACCTCGACGATGGCTGGTTGGCCGGCTGCCAGATTGGGGCGATCACTCTCGTCGATCTTCGCGCGCACCTCCATCCGGCCCGACTCGATCACGTCCACTACGGGACGGCCTGGCGAGATCTGATCGCCCGCGCGGTACTCCGGCAGGATCATCCCCCAGAAGATCATGCCTCCCGAGGCATCCCGGTTTTCCTTGAGCGAGACAACGCCGTCAAACGGCGCGCGTATCACGAGGCTGTCGATCACCTGCTGGGCGCGCTGCATCGCGAGCTGTGCCTTCGTCCGCTTTTCCTGCGCCACGGCCAGCGAAGCCTGGTTCGTCGCCGCCCGCGACTTGACGTCCTCCAGAAGTTGCGCAAGCCGGCGTTGCGCTTCTTCGTGCGAGAGAACATTCTTCTGTGCGTCGACGGCGCCCACGAACTCGTTCCCCGAGGCGTCGAGCTCGGTACGGCGGACGTCAAACCGCGCCGTCAACAGCGCCACCTCGTCCTCCGCCCCCTGAACAGCGGCGTCCGCCTTCATCTTGACGATCCCCTGCTCGGCCTCGCCCAGTTCCGACCTGGCCTGCTCCAGCGCATACTGCTGGTCCGCAGGATCGAACTCCACGACCGTGTCTCCAGACTTGATCGGCATCCCGGTCGAGACCAGCTTGACGATGCGCAACATGCCACCGACTGGGGGCGTCACGAGCGTTACCGTGCGACCCGCGCGCAGCTCGCCGGTCGCATGCACGGTGAGCTTCAGGGGACCCTTGGTGACGCGCGCCGTCGGGACCGCGTTGCGGCGCGCAGGCAGTGTAGGCACGGCGACAGCCGCAGCCCCGGCAGCGGCGATGACACCCAGCGCGATTACCAGGAGCACGACACGGCGCTTCATTTCACCCTCCTCATCATCTCCGGCGGGGGCCGGCGCGTCGCGACGCGGGCGCCGGGTTCGATTCCGCTGCCGATGATGGCCTGCTCCTTGCCTCGCTTCCGGATCGAGACAGGCGTTTCAACGAACATCGAGCCGTCAAGCTTGTACACGACGGGCGCACCATCGCGCTGGAAGATCGCTTCGGACGGGGCAAGCACGACGTCGGGCACGCGCTCCGTCGCGATACGGGCGACCGCCGTCATGCCGGGGCGCATCCTGGCGTCCACGTCGAGGAAGACGAGATTCAGATCGAAGTTCTTTGCCGGCGGCCAGCCTGATGAGAAATCAATCTTCGCCAGAACCGAGATGCTGTCGAGGCGCGCCTTGAAATCGGTCCCCGGGACCGCCTCGATCCGCACGGTGGCCTCCTGCCCGGATTGCAGCCGGCCACGATCCGATTCGTCCAGACGCGCTTCGAGGTGCACCGACGAAAGATCGGGCAGCTCGAGGATTGACGCACCCGGCCAGGCGCGATCGCCTTCCTGGAAATCCTGCTGGCCGCCGAACATGCTGCCCGAGCGGAAATTCGGGAGGATGTTGACCATTCCTGCCGCAGGCGCCCGGAGCTGTAGGTTGCGCAGGCCTTGCTCGGCACGTTTCAGATCGAACAGCGCCTTCTCGCGCTTGTGGCGTTTGGCCGACACATCCGCTTCAGCGCCCGTCTGGTCAGATTTGATCTTCACCTGAAGTTCGCGTTCGCGCTGCTGCGCGTCGGTGACCGCGAGTTTCGCCTGCTCGTTGTCGAGGCGCGAGACGGTATCGCCCTTGCTGACCTCCAGCTTCGCGCGCTCGATGTCGTAGCCCGTCTTCATCGCCGCCGTCGCGTTCTGTTCCTTGGCGATCCGCGTTTGGGCCTGGGCCTGCTCGATCTCAGCGTCGGCCTGCTTCAACTCGGATTGCTTCTCCTGAATGGTTCGCTGCAGCGTTGTCGGGTCGAACTGCACGACCACGTCACCAGGCTTCACCATCGTCCCGCTCTTGGCGAGCTTCAGGATCTGCAGTTCGCCTGACTGCATTGGCGATGAGAGCACGATGGATTTCAGCGGCCGGATCTCCCCGCGGATCTCGAGCGTGTCGACGAACGGCCCTTTGGTGACGAGCGCGGTCGGCAGATCGGGCACTGCCGCGCGACGCGCGGCGGCAAATGCGCCGGCCGCCACAATGCTGATCGCGACGACGACGGCGGCAAGGTTCCGGGGGCGCCGGAAAACACTGGCCAAACCAGCCATCACCGTGGCCGCCCCGGCTGCGATCGGACCTTCCGGGCGATCACCGTGCCTTCTTCCAGTCCGGACGTCAGCATTGCCTCGTGCGCGTTGAGGGCGCCAATGGCGACCGTCCGATCTTCGAAGCCGCCGCCACGCTGTACGCGAACGACGGCGCGGTCGCCGTCGTGGCGAATCGCATCGCGTGGGACCACGATCGCGCGAGGCGTGCGGGCAAGCGTGACGTCGAGCGATGCCGAGAGATCCGGCATCAGGTTCGGGTGGGCGCCGCCGACATCCACGAGCACGACGAAGTTGCGGACCTTCGACGAGAGCACGGACGTGACACCGAGCGGCGAGATCTGCGTGACTCGGCCGTCGAAAAAGAGCGCGGGATACGCGTCGAGGCCCACGCGGACGCCCTGCCCGACCTGCAGTTCGTTGACGTCAGCCTGGTTGACGCGGGCACGCACCCGCATCGCGTTGGGATTCACGATGTCCACGACCGGCACGCCCGCGCGCACTTCCTCCCCTTCCTGCACGTCCGCCATATTGTTGCCTTTCCAGATCGTCTTCACGACAGCCATGCCGCCAATGGGTGCGTGGATGGCCATCCGCTCGGCGTTTCCGGCCGCCTGGCGCTCCGCATTCGCGGCGCGGTCGCGACGGATTTGAAGGATTCGGACATCCGCTTCCGCGGCGCGTCGTTTGAGCTCGTAGGTCGCCTTGAGCTGCTTCAGCGTCGCCTGCGACTGCTCGAGCGAAAGACCATTCTTCTCGGCGTTGATTTTCGGCAACAGCTCGTTCTTGCTCATTTCGAGCTGCGCCCGTCCGATAGCGCTTTCGGCAAGCGAAATCTCGCTGTCGTCGTGCGCCCGCGCCGCGCGCTCCTGCGCTTCGCGCTTGGCAATCTGCTGCTCGAGATCCTGCAGTTCAGCACGACGGTCGAGCGCGTTCTTGAGCTGATCCTGTCGATCGAACTCTACGATGAGGTCACCGGGGCTGACGGTGCTACCGGGCCGGACGAGCTTGGTGATGATGAGCGAGTTGGAATTGGGCCCGGAGAGCCGGGGTGCCGCGATCGTCGTGGACTCCACCGCCTCAACCGTCCCGCTCAACCGAACGGCGCGCACGAAATCGCGCCGGGCGACCCTCAGGGTCTGCTGACCTCGGCCAGTTTCGGGCTGCCCATCGCCGGTCGGCTGGCGAGCGTACAGAAAGACGACGGCCCCGGCAAGGACCACAGTCGTCGTGAGCATCGCAACCCGGCGTACCAGCGTGGACCTGTGCTCCAAAGCACCTCTTTATCTCGATATCAGACGCAAATGAGCCTCAAAGGGTTGGCCGTTTCGGGCTTCTTTCCCTCGTACGGCAAGGATGACAGACGAGCGTAACACCATTCATCGTCTGCGGACTGCCGTCGATTTGACAGTACCGGCATGCACGTTCAGGATGTTGCGGCGGCTGCGCCCCCTTTGCGCGCGCCCTTGAAATGAGAGTTGGAGTACGGCCATGAACAGACGTGATTTCGTCATCTCGGCGTTTTCCTATGGCGTTGGGCTTTCAGCGGCTTCGCGGATTGTCGGTCAGAATAAAGCGACCGAGCCTGATCTCGCTGCGCTTGCCGAAGGGAATGCCTTCAAAGTCTTCAATCGCACCGTGACCCGCCTCAACGACGGGGCCAGGAAAGGTGTTCGTCTCAGCGAAAACGCAGGCGACGGTGTTGCGTACCTGCAAGGGATTGAGTTCACGAATGGCACCATCGAGTTGGATATCAGGGGCAAGGACGTTCAGCAACAGAGCTTCGTCGGTGTGGCGTTTCATGGCGTTGATGGAACGACGTATGACGCGGTCTACTGTCGTCCGTTCAACTTCAGGGCTGAAGACCAGTCGCGGCGCAGCCACGGCGTCCAATACGTTTCTCATCCCACCTACACCTGGCAGAAGTTGCGGACTGAGCAGCCGGGGAAGTACGAGCAGGCCGTCAATCCCGTGCCGGACCCGAACGCCTGGTTCCATCTGCGCGTTGTCGTCGCGAGCCCGAAGGTCACCGTCCTGGTCGGTGATGCGAAAGAACCGAGCCTGGTCGTCGACCAGTTGAGCGACCGCAGGAAAGGATTGGTTGGCCTGTGGGTGGGAAACACCTCGAGCGGAGACTTCGCCAACCTCAAGATCGTCCCGGCCTCGTGATTCGTTACGACGTGACGATTGCAGATTAGGGATTAGGGATGGGCGGGCTCAACAGGACCACGCCGGTCTCCGCCAAGGCTATGCCTTACAGTTTCGTTGGTATGACTTACGATTCTGGTTCTGGTCCCCCTTGCTTTCACGCGGTCCTGCCATTAGTGTCTTTAACCTGTGTCCTGTTCTCCAGGTTGCGATGACTATCGGGACTCCGCCGCCAACGGCACCAAACTTGGAATACTCTGGGGATGACCTGTCCAGTGTCCGGAAAACTCCTTACCCTTGCTCTCTTCCTGCTGACGCTCGCGACACCTGCCTGGAGTCAGGAGCCGGAGCAGGAGCAATCCGGCTTTGCGAAAGAGGGGGGATACGTCGGTGTTGCCGGGCTGTTCGGCGTCGAACTCAACCGTGACAACTTCGACGGGGGCTCAATCTACCAGAAGATAAATGGGGAGGAGTTCCTCATTCTCCCACTCTTAGAGAAGGCAAACATGATCCGGGGAATCCTCGGAGTCCGATATCCAAAAGCCGCCTTCGAGTTCAGTTACGACCGGACGAAGCATCAGGGCACATTCGCGGGTGGGACAGGTGAAGCAACGTTCCAGGCGATCAACGTGGACGGACGATACTTCTTCGCGACGAACGGCCGCGTCCAGCCACACGTCCTCGCCGGCGGCTCGTTTCCATGGCTGAGTGTCAAGGATGGGAGCTTCTCGGACGCCACCGCCAACGCCGACGTGGGAAACGCCACCTACAGAGGCTTCGGCGTGAACACGGAAGCCGGCGTGACCGTTTACCCTCACCCGCATTACCCTCACCCGCAATTTGGCATCGGTGTCGGATACCGATACCGCCTGATGTGGTTCGATCGGGCCACAGGTGTAAGCAAGACGGATTTTGAGCTCCACCCCCGGTTCCGCGAGAACGGCGGCAACCTGGTCATTACGGGACTCTTCACGTTCTGAAGTCGCAGACGGACCGGATCACTCATCCCTGAGCACGACGATCGGATCGACGCCGCCGGCGCGGCGCGCGGGGACGACAGCGGCGGCGGCCGACACAGCCAGCATGATGAGGCCGGCGACGCCAATCAGTCGGGCGTCCCACACAGGCGCGTCGGGCAGCATGCCCCGCGCAACGCGCGCGACGGCGAATGACGCCAGCAAGCCGATCACCGCTCCGAGGGCCGCCAGCCGGAGGCCCTCCCAGACCACCAAGCCCATCACGCGACCGGCGTCGGCCCCGAGCGCCAGACGGATGCCGATATCACGCATGCGTGATGAGACCGAGTAGGAGAGCATCCCATACACCCCGATCGCGGCGAGCAGGAGCGCCGCACCGGCAAACGAGGCCAGCAGCGTCGCGTTGAATCGCGGTCTCGAGACCGCCGTGTCGATCCGTTCGTCGAGGGTCATCGCGTCATAGATGGGCAGCGTCGGATCCACAGACGCCACCGCGGTGCGCATCGCAGGCAGGAGCGACGTCGCCGCGGCGCGCGTCTTGACGATGACCATCGTGTCGGGATACGAGAACTGCAGGTAGGACGTGTAGAACTCCGCTCGGTCGGCCCGATCGGGCTGATCCACGCCCTCGTACTTCACATCGGCGGCGACGCCAACGATCTCCACCGCACGCGCCGGATCAGAAAACGGCCCCGTCGTCGTGCCGAACCAGACGCGCTTGCCGATCGGATTCTCGCCGGGCCAGAACCTCCGCGCTCCCGATTCGTTCACGATCGCGACCGGGGGGCTGCCCGCGCGATCGGCGGACGTGAGCGCCCGGCCGGCCACGATCGGGATGCCGAGCGAGCGGAAGTAGTCGGCGGAAATGTAGTGCCTGCCGACAACCGGCGCGCTCTCGGGATCCACCGGCAAACCTGGTCGTAGGAGGATCGTTCTCGAGCACCCGCTGAATGGCGTGCACCGGTTCACTGCGGCGTATTCGACGCCCGGCACCGCCTGGACGGCCGTCAGCAGGCGCTCCACCGTCGCGGGGCCCGACGCCACGGGATACCGCGAGCCGGGGGGCCGGACCCAGAACGTCAACACGTTGTCCGATACAAACCCGCTTCGACGGCTTTGGAGCCGCGCGAAGTTCTCGATCAGCAGCCCGGATGCGGTCAGCAGTACACATGCGATCGCCACCTCGGCGACGACCAGGATCGAGAACGCATGTCCGCGGCGGCCTCCGCTGCGAACGTCGTCCTTGAGCGCCGTCGTAAGCTCCAGGCGCGACGCCGCAACTGCAGGCACCAGGGCGAACACCAGCGTCGTGCCCAGGGCCACCGCGAGGGCAAACATCAACACCACGGGATCGAGCGCCGGCGCGCCGAGTGTGCCGATGACAGCGTAGTTGTTCCGGCCGCTCGGGATTACCGGGGGCGCGGTGCGCGCGAAGATGTCGAGGCCCCACTGCGCCACAAGAGTGCCGCACACCCCCGCGATAGCGGCCAACACCAATCCCTCGGTGAGCAGCTGTTGCACGAGACGGCGCCGGCCGGAACCGATGGCCAGCCTGACGGCAATTTCACGGCGTCGCACGCGCGCGCGTGCGAGCAGCAGGCTCGCGACATTGACGCACGCAATGACGAGCACACAAGCAGCCGCCGCGAGCAACACGAGCGCGGATTGCCGCACCGTCCGGTCGATCCGGGCTTCGCGGAGCGGCACACTCGTCGCACCCCACACGGCGCCAGGCGCGGATCCGTTGCCGATGAAACGCGGGCCGATCGCTGCCAGCTCCGCGTTCGCCTGCTGGAGCGTGACGCCGTCTTTCAGCCGTGCGACGACGCTGATAAAGTTCTGCGGCGTCGTGAGGTATTCCGAATAAGTAAGACGCGCCGCCATCGGCGGCGGAATCCAAAGCTCGGCCTTGCCGGTAAGGCCCCGGAAACCCTCAGGCAGGATCCCGACGATCGTCAACGGTACGTCGTTGACGACGATCGTGCTGCCGACGGTGGCGGGATCGGCCGCAAACATCCGCTTCCACAACCGCGAGCTGATCACCGTCACCGACTGCGCTCCCGCGACCGTGTCTTCTTCCGGACGGAAGGTGCGGCCGGCCATCGGCGACACGCGCAGCGTCCGGAAATAATCAGGCGAGACCACCTCGCCATCGATGTGCTCGGGATCGCCGCGGCCGCTCGTCGACAGCAACGCACCCGTGAAGGACGCGACGGTCTCGAACGACGTCGCCGACGACCGCAGGGCCAGCACATTGGGCATCGACCAGCGGAGCGGGACCAGTCCGTCGCGCTGGGTGACGCTGGTATTGAACAGGATGACCAGCCGGCCGGAATCGGCAAAGGGCGGAGGGCGGAGCAGCGTCGCATAGACGACGCTGAACATCGCCGTGGTCGCGCCGATGCCGAGCGCGAGCGTCAGCACGGCCACGATGGCCACGCCGCGCATTCGCAGCAAGGTTCTCACCGCATATCGAAGATCGCGCGCGAACGTGTTCATGACGCTGGATCTTCCTCTGACTGTCTCCGCCCGACTTCGCGCTTTGAGCTTCGTCGAGGCTTCTAGCTAGCGTCGCGGGGTCGACACTACCGGCCTGCGAACTGGAACACCGCAAAGAAGGCGCCCTGCGGATCCTTGAGGATCGCGAATCGCCCGGTCTTCGGGATGTCGTGCGGCCCAATCATGACGCCGGCGCCGAGTGTTTTCGCCTGCGTCGTGCTCGCGTCGCAATCGGCGACCTGAAAGTACGGCATCCAGTACGAGGGTACGGCCGGGGGCATGTTTGAGGGCATCGGCAACATGCCGATGCTCGACTTCCCCTGTTGCTGGAATTCCGTGTATTCCATTGTGGCGCCCGGCGCGGCGTGCTTCGCGGTCCACCCGAAGAGGCTGGTGTAGAACGACTCAGCCGCCTTCGTATCACGTGTCGTGAGCTCACTCCAGCAGAGCGCGCCCGGCTCGTTCAGAATCTTCGCCCCGATGTGTTCCTTCGCCTGCCAGAGGCAGAAAACAGCGCCTGTCGGATCCTGAAGGACCGCCATCCGGCCGTGTTCCATGACGTCGAACGCCGGCGCGAGGACTGTCGCGCCCAAGCCCTGCGCTCGCTTCATGGTTTCGTCCACGTGTGCCACGGCCACGTACAGGTTCCAGTGCGGCGGGGCACCACTCTGACGTTCTTCCGGGCGCATGGTATACGCAGCGCCCATTTCCTTGCCGCGCAACAGGAACATCGAATACGTCTCGCCTTCTCCGATCGGCTGCTCGTTGATGTCCCAGCCGAACAGTGCGCGGTAAAAGGCGACCCCGGCCTTCTGATCGGTCGTGGCCAGCTCGGGCCAGCAGAACGTGCCAGGGATATGCGACGAAAAGTCAGCCACGTCAAACCTCCTTACAACGGTTGCAACCCTCACCAGCCGAGATCATAGGCTCAAATCCGCTGGCTCACGGCCAGAATGTTTCCCTCGCTGTCCTTAAACCACGCGGTTTTGGCGCCGCCGCCAATCGCGATGCTGTTCTTCGTATGGATGTCCGGCATGTCGTACTCCTCGAACACCACACCCCGGCTCTTGAGTTCAGCCACTTCCGCTTCCACGTCGTCTACGGTCCAGAATGCGTAGCTGGCTCTGGAGGTTCCCGCTCCCGCTGAGGGATACATGAAGAACTTCGTCCGACCACATTCGTAGATCACACCCCCTGCATATTCTTCCTTGGGCACGAGCCCCAACTTTCCTTCGTAGAACTGTCGCGCCCGTGTCACGTCGGCGGCTGGAATGTACGGCGTGATTGGTGCATTTTTCAGCATGGTTTTCCTCCGACCATCGACTATCTCCATGAGTCCGGGACTTCACTTGTGTTGCCACGTAGCGAGCAGGCCGTTGTAGACTCCGGGGAGAAGGACCCTTATGCGCAACGTCTTCCTCGTCGTTACAGTGGCCACCATAACGCCACTCCTCACGCAATCGTCATCGTACCGCATCAGCCACACCTACACGTTAGGCGGGGATGGCGGTTGGGACTATATCGTCCCGGATCCGCCGAATCACCGCCTGTTCATCGGCCGACAGAATCGTGTCATGGTCGTCGATGAAGACAAGGGAACGTTGCTGGGCGAGGTCACCGGGATCCAGGGCGCGCATGGAACGGCGGTGGCGGAGGGCACGGCGCACGGATTTGCGACCTCCGGCAACGACCAGTCAGTTGTCATGTTCGATCTCAAGACCTTCAAGGTCCTTGGCCGGATTCCCGCGGCCGAAGACGCCGATGCGATCATCTACGATCGTTCCTCGAATCGAGTCTTCACGTTCAATGGCGACGCGCATTCGTCGACGGTCATCGATCCGGAGGCGGGGAAACTCATCACGAACATTCCGCTCGGCGGCAAGCCAGAGTACGGTGCGTCAGCCGGGGACGGCAAGGTGTACGCGAACCTTACCGACACGAGCGAGGTGGTCGAGATCGACGCAAAGGCGGCAACCGTGTTGCGGCGGTGGCCGACCGCTCCGTGCAAGCAGCCGGTCGCCATGGCCATCGACACCGCCCACCATCGACTGTTCAGCGGGTGCCGCAGCGGTGTTCTGGCGATGTCCGATTACCAGGCCGGCAAGGTAGTTGCGACGGCTCCGATCGGCGCCGGCGTCGACGGTGTCGCGTTCGACCCGGCCTCGGCGAACGCCTTTGCGTCGAATGCGGACGGCACGCTGACCGTAATTCATCAGGACGCGCCAGACCAGTACCACGTCGTCGAAAACGTGCAGACCGCTCAGGGTGCGCGGAACATGGGGCTCGATCCCACCAATCACCGCCTGTTCCTCGTCTCCGCGAAGTTTGGACCGGCTGCGGTCAACAGAGGCAGGGGACCCGTGCTCCCGGGAACATTCACGTTAATGGTGATCGAGCGCGATCCGGCGACACGCTGATTCATTGGTCCTTCCGCCTAAAGGCGGAAGCCACAAAGAATGAAGGACGGCACGAGGTTTCTCGCTTATGCCTTTTCCACGATTGCTCCTCGTCGGTGTCTTGCTCAGTGGTATGGCGATTCGCGCCGAGAGCGGCTGGACTTCGCTCTGGAACGGAAAGGATCTCGACGGCTGGATAACGTGGATGCGACAGCCCGAGCCGGGCTCGGACGTGCCGGGACTGACACGCAGCGCGGAGGGGACATACACAGAGCCGATCGGGTCGGGTCGGGATCCGCTCAACGTATTTACCGTCGACAGCGACGTCGATGGCCGGTCCGCGATCCGGATCTCCGGCGAGGTCTTCGGCGAGCTCCGCACAAAGCAGGCCTTCAAGGATTACCACCTGAAGCTGCAGTTCAAATGGGGGGAGAAGAAGTGGCCGCCGCGCGACAAACCCGACGCCCGGCGCGACAGCGGTCTGCTCTACCACGTGCACGCCGCCCCGGGCGCAGACGGACGCACCTGGGCTCGCTCGATTGAACTGCAGATCCAGGAACATGATGTGGGAGATCTTTACGCGGTCGGATCAGCGATAGCCGTCCGCGCGAAGGCGCGCCCCGATACGAAACCGACGTTGTACGACTACGATCCGGCCGGCGAGTGGACCTTCTTTTCGCAAAGCCAGGGTGCCTCCGGCCGCTGTATCAAACAGCCCGACAACGAAAAGCCGACGGGCGAGTGGAACACGGTCGAATTGATTGCCTTCGGCGACGACTCCATACACATTGTGAATGGCAGGGTGGTGATGCGCCTTCATGGCCCGGTGCGAATCGACGCCGACCTGCCGACAGCCGTGACCTCGGGACCGATCATTCTCCAGTCGGAGGGGGCGGAGGTTTTCTACCGCGACATCCAGATCCGGCCGATCACCGCTATCCCGGCGGAGTTCGCGCCGAAGTAGCAGACGGGCGGTTCATCGCCAGACGCGAAAATCGATTCCGACCGTGAGGCGCCGCGGATTCTGCGGAATGCCCAGCAGTTGGTCCGGTTCGGTATAGGCGCCGGAATTGAGATTGAGTACCGGCGGTCGGATGCATTCTCGATGGTGAGGAATGCGTTCACGCGGGACGAGAAGACGCGAAGCCGCCGAATGTTGAGGTCGAGGATCGCGTACGCCGGCAGCGTGCGGCGCGGCAGTCAAGCCTCGTCCAGCGCGACGAGACGCTGAGTCTCACTCAGAGAGAGCCTCGGTGCGATGACCCAGTGGTCCCAATCCACATCGATGCCGGCGCGGGCTTCGATTGGCGACATGCCGCCAGCGGCGATGTGCTTCTCGAGGACAACGTCCCAGATACAGCCGTCAGCGAGACTGACGCCGATCCGGCCATCAATCCGACGACTGTGCGGAGGCGTTCGAGACGATCATGATGCCCACCTGGTCCTTGCGACGCCTCCATGCCGTCGATGACGCGCACATCGACGAACTTGCGGGCGTGTTGATCGACTGCGTCGGAAGGCGATGCGTCGGTGAGCTTCATGCACCCCCTGACGCGCGATCGCGCGGCGGCGTTCTGGCGCGGCGTGGCGAACGGCGTGGTCGCGGGCGAACGCGCGCTGCTCGTTGCCGAAGATCCGCAAGGCCTGTGCGGCACCGTGCAGCTGGTACTGGATCAGCCCGAGAACCAACCGCACCGCGCCGATCTGGCGAAGATGCTGGTACATCGCCGCGCACGGCGCCAGGGGCTCGGGGTGGCGCTGATCCGGGCCGCCGAAGCCATGGCGCGCGACTGCGGCAAGACGCTGCTGGTGCTCGATGCCGTTACCGGCGGCGACGCCGAGCGGCTATACGCCCGCCTGGGCTGGCAGCGTGTGGGGGTAATCCCCGGCTATGCCTTGTCTCCGCGGGGCGGGCTGTGCGACACGACGGTGTTCTATCGAGCTCTGGGCGACCGTCTTCAGGACTCTACGAAGGTGACAGGATGAGAAGAAGTCAACCCGTTCCCAAAGACATAGATGAGTACATTGCCGGCTTCCCGGAGGCTGTTCAAGAGATTCTGGAAAGGGTCAGGATCACGATTCGAAAGGCGGCGCCCGGCGCGGAAGAAACAATCAAGTATCAGATGCCGACTTTCACTCTGAACGGTAATCTGGTTCATTTTGCTGCGTACAAAGAGCACCTCGGCTTCTATCCCGCGCCAAGAGGCGTTGAGAAGTTCAAGGTTG
>JBBQEJ010000104.1:0-18138 GCA_038320555.1 Vicinamibacterales bacterium
GACGTGTTCGTCCACGAGCGCGGCGCACCGCACATGATTGAGCCGTCGAGACTGCTGGCGAGCGCCGGGCGACTCTACGGCGCGGACATGGATCGGCTCTGGGGAGATTTTCGTCCGGTGCCCGCCGATCGAGTTCGAATCCTGAAGGGTGAGGAACGCATCATGGCCGGTGGCCGCGAGCTCGAGGTAGCTTACACGCCCGGGCATGCGTCCCATCACGTCGCGTACTTCGACCCTTCGAGCCGCGTCGCATTTGTTGGAGACACGGCGGGGATCCGCCGTCAGGATCGCGACTACATCATGCCGCCGACGCCCCCGCCCGATATCGACTTGGACGCCTGGCGCGTAAGCCAGGATCGCATCCTGTCGTGGGATCCGGACACGTTGTTTCTCACGCATTTCGGTCCCTTCCAAGGGGCGCGAATACATTTCCAGGAGATGACCGAACGGCTCGAGGCGTGGAGTCGCATCGTCCGACGCCTGCTCGCGGACGTATCGCTCGACGAGGAGCAACGGCTTCAGGCGTTCATGAACGAGGCGCTTCTCGATCTCAAGCGAAAGGTTGGTGAGTTGGAGGCGGAGCGGTATAGCCGCGCCGGCCGCCTTGATTATTCATGGCAGGGGTTGTCACGATACTGGAAGAAAAAGATGACCCTGCCCCGCGCCAACTCGTGAAGGCCCAGGCTCTGTTCGCGCGAAAACATATGGCACGGCTCTGGTATTGCAGACACAGCGGGGGCGCGTCATGAACCGACCAGCTCGTCTGATTGTCGGCACTATCTTGTCTGCGGCGCTCTTTTCCTCGGTCGCCTCAGCTCAAGTTAATCTCCAGCCGACTCCACCACCTGGCGTCACGGCCGAAAACGAGACGTGGTATCGCACCGGCGAGCCCGTTCTGTTTGCGGGAAATCTCTATTATCCGGCCGGCCCTGCGATTCATTTCAACGGCGACGAAATGGTTCGCAGCGGGTTTTACCGGGGAGTTTCGCTGTACTCGCGGACGACGATCGAACCCTACAGTGTCGTATTCCTCCCTATTGGCGGCGGGCTGATGCAGCCTTACGAACGACGGCGCACAGGCGAGATCGCGGGAACCTCCGGCAGCACGGTATCCGCCCTTCCCGTAGAGATTCCGTCGGCGGTGAGCCCTTCCCCCGAAGAGGCTCCTATTCTCCAGGCGCCCGCGCCGCCGGTCGTGGCCTCGCAGCCCGCCGTCGAGCAGTTTGCCGTGCCGCCATCGCAACCAGCCGCGATCCGTCCCTCGCGCATACAGGTGGTGACTCCCTCTCGTGTGGTCGGGACGACAGGCCGGGTTGCAAATTCCTCAGGGCCTGTACCGACGCGCATCCGCCCACATGCTGCGAACGGCATATTTGTAGAGTTCAATAGCGGCCGCTGGTACAGCAGCGGTTCCCCCGTATCGCTCGATCCGCGAGTCCTGACCCGAATCGGAGATTGGTACGGTTTCCCCGTGTTTGTGGGAGCTGGCGCCGGCGACTCGACCATATACATTCCGATTGCACAGGGGCTCGAAATGCTCGCACCTTACTCCAAGCGTCGGTAGGCCGTGTTCGCCTGGCGCACGCGTGAGGATGGCGAAGCGCGCACGATTCTCCTGGTGGAATGGCGGCCGACGTCATGTTGACCGCAAGCTTCGTGCGACGGAGCATTTCCACCGGTGAACAATCACGCGATGCTCGCGAGTTCGCGATGGTGCTGGTGAAAACGGACAGCACATGGCGTTTTTCGAAGACTACGGCAATCGATACGTTGCGGTAAGAGGTTTAAGGTTGAAACGGAAAACCGAAAACCTATCTGAAAAGACGTGATGTCGAAGGCTGAAGGCCGAAGCCTTCAACCTCCGACAAACCTGGCCGCGGGCCTCTGCACCCGGGAGCGAGGATGCGCGCCGACATCTTTGAGCTGACGAGGCAGGTAGTCAGCTTGCCGGCACCGGTGGGTCTAACTCAAGCGACGGCCATCTTCCGGCCGTGTGACGATGTCCTGACAGTCGTCGTCGGACGGGCGCCCTCCATTCGCACGAAGGCCCCATCGCGGGTTTGCGCAAGAAATTTCGCGTCGACCAGCGCGCCGAGTAGCGCATCACAAACGTCGCGCTCCAGTCCCCATATGCGCTGCGCCTGTGGGGGTGTCGATCGAAGAATTCGCTGGAGCACTTCGTCGATACGCATGGGTTCGCCTCCGCAAGGTCCGTCGAAGTTCCAATTGCTGTCAGTTTTGTAATCCAAAGCAACCTGTGTACCTGGGCAAGCCAGGCAAGTCGGCCGGCATTGTCTGTGCCCATCCCGTGAGCTCTTCACTTCATGTAAACATCACAAATAAATGATCTTATGAGAAATATTCCGGAGCCTTTGTTCGAGACGGAGCGCCGTGGAAGGTGACTGAAAACCGGGGATGGACCGTATGTCCCCCCATCGG
Source organism: Vicinamibacterales bacterium (assembly GCA_038320555.1). Lineage (GTDB taxonomy): Bacteria > Acidobacteriota > Vicinamibacteria > Vicinamibacterales > 2-12-FULL-66-21 > JALZOC01. The sequence goes on from JBBQEJ010000104.1 coordinate 2,440, forward strand.
TCGATGTCTGAAATCGCTACGGGCCGAGGAGGGTCACGGCTCGAGACTCAGGGCTTAGGCAGGGTTCGGAAAGCGTCCCCTGAGCCTCCCTGAGTCCCGAGGCCTGAGCCCTGAGTCCTTTACAGTTCCCGGAGTGCGGTGACGACTGGAAGGCGGGCAGCTCGCCAGGCGGGGAAGAGCCCGCCGAGCAATCCCATGGCGATCGAGTAGACGAGCGCCTGCAACAGCAAAGCGGGTGTGACGGCGAAACTGAATGCGATCTGGCTGAAGGACTGGAAGTTCATCGTCGCGGTCTGGTAACCGTCGAAGGCGGCCCAGGCGATGGCCGCCCCGATGATGCCGCCGATCACGGCCAGAATCGTCGCCTCGGCGAGCACCGACAAAACGACGGGAAGGCCGCCGAAGCCGAGCGCGCGCAGGGTTGCAATCTCACGCGTGCGGCTTGCAACGGCCGTGTACATCGTGATGACGGCTCCAAACACCGCCCCGACGCCCATCAGGACCGCGATGATGCCGCCAATCGTGCGGATGATCCTCTGAAGCGTCTCGGTCTGGGTGCCGTAATACTCCGGCGCCCGCATGGCCGTTACGGTGAGTTGCGGGTTCGAGGTCAGCGAGTCCTTCAACTGTTGGAAGGAATCTGGCGATTCGAGCTTCGCGTACAGAGACTGATAGCTGTTGCCCCGCCGGTACGCAGGCTGAAGGACCTTCACGTCGCACCAGAGCTCCGATTCAGAGACGGATCCGCCTTCTTCGAATACACCGACGAGCTGCCAGGTGCTTTCTCCCCATTTGAGCGTGGTGCCGACAGTCAGGCCCGCGAACTGGTGCGTCGCGGCGCGTCCGGCGATGATCTCGTTCTTCCCGAACTCGATGTTCCGGCCCTCGACGATCTTCATGCGATCGTGGACCTTGAACGCCTCCGGGGTCACCCCTCTCAGTGGGACGTTCGCGGCGCTTCCAGACCGCTTCAGCGGGTGATCCACCACGACGAACAACTCGGGCGAGGCGAGCGGCGCGCCTGACCCGTCACGCGCGATGCCCGGCGCGTCCTGGATGATCCGCACCTGATCGCCGCCGAGGCCGCTTGTCATTTCGGTATCACTGCCGGCGCGCAGCACGAGAACCGTATTGGGATCGCCGGAGGCCTTCATCGTGTTGTTCACGCCCTCCGCGATCGACAGCACGGCTACGAAGACAAGGACGACGCCGGCGATGCCGACAATCGCCACCGACGACGAGCCGAGCCGCTGCCGGATGGAGCGGATGTTGACGCTGGTCACCGCGATGATTTGACGCAGCATCAGTTTCTCCTCAGCGCGTCGACGATCCGCAGCCGTCCTGCCTGCCACGCGGGAAGCATCCCGGCCGCGAGTCCGAGCGCGATCACGAGCCCGACACCTGCGGCCAGCGCGCTCGTTGGAAAGTAGAACGCGGGCAGGAGGCCATTAGTGGGATCTCCGCGCGAAATGATCAGCCAGGCGACCGCGAGTCCCAGCACCCCGCCGGTTGCCGCTATCAGGATGGACTCCATGAGCACCATGCTGAGCACTCGCCCGTTGCCGAATCCGAGCGTCTTGAGGACCGCCAGCTCGTTCGTGCGCTCCCGGATCGCCTGCGCCATCGTGTTGCCGCAGACCAGCAGGATCGTGAACATCGCCATGGCGACGATCCACATCATGATCGTGCCGATATCTCCAACCTGTTTGGCGAAGTCCGAGACGAACGCCTTCTCCGTGTTTGTCTTGGTTTCAGACGGCGAGTTGGCGAACATCGTGTCTATCTTCGCCGCGACCTCCGGCGCGCGATCCGGGTCCGCGATGCTGATCACATACCAGTTGTACCGGTCCCTGAATCCGCTTCTTTCCGGAATCGTCTCCCTGAGGAAGGTGTAGTTGAACAGGAGGTTCGTTTTGTCCGCGCCCTTGTTTTTCGAGTCGTAGATCCCGTCAATGGTGAATTCCCAGGGCTGGCCGTCGGGCCGGCGGTAAATCGTCCCCTGAATCGGCACGCGCTGCCCGACCTTGAACCCGTACTTCTTCGCGGTATCGAGCCCGACCACGGCGCCTGTGCGATCGGCGAGCCAGGCCTTCTTCTGGTCCTCGGGCAGCTCGAACTCCCGCGGATACAGACGCAACCAGCTCTCCGGGTCCACGGCGAAGGTCGCGAACTGGTTCCTCACCTCCTGGTAGTAGCCGCCGAACCAGTTTGCGTGCGTAATGTCGGTCACACCCTGGACCTGCTTGATCTGGTTTTCGTAGCTGGCGGGCAGCGGGTTGATGATCGATACCTTGTCGATCACCATCAGCCGTCCTTGTCCCGCCATGTCCACCCCCATGTTGAAGGCCGCGCGGATGGCCATCAGCATGCCGAAGAGCACGAACGCGAAGAAGATGGCGCCGATGGTGAACAGCGTGCGGATCTTCCTCCGCAACAGGTTGCGCCAGACGATAGGAAGGAACTTCATGCGGCAGCCTCCGAGACGAGCACGCCTTTCTCGAGATGCAGTGTGCGCTTGGCCCGCGCCGCCGCGTGTGGGTCGTGCGTCACCATGACGATGGTCTTTCCGTGATCGCGATTGAGCGCCTGGAGGAGATCGAGAATCTCGTCGCCGGCCTTGCGATCGAGATCGCCCGTCGGCTCGTCGCAGAGGAGCAACGTGGGATCCGTCACGATCGCGCGCGCGATGCCGACACGCTGTTCCTGGCCGCCCGACAGCTGCCGCGGGAAATGATTCATGCGGTCGCGAAGCCCGACGACCGACAGCGCCACCTCGACGCGCGTGCGGCGATCCGCCTTGCCGAGCTTGGTCAGCAGCAGCGGGAGCTCCACGTTACGCGCGGCGCTCAGCACGGGCAGGAGGTTGTACAGCTGGAATACGAAGCCGATGTGCCGGGCGCGCCACGTCGACAGTTTGCCTCCGGCCAGCTTGTCGATGCGGTCGCCGCCCACGCTGATCGAGCCTTCCGTCGGCGTATCGAGCCCGCCCAGCAGATTGAGCAGCGTCGTCTTGCCCGAGCCGGACGGGCCCATGAGCGCGAGAAAGTCCCCTTCGGGAATATCGAGGGTGACGCCCTGCAGGACGTCGATGCGCTCTCCACCACGCTGAAATACTTTATGAAGATCGCGAACCGTCACGAGAGCATTCGACATCATTGCACCTTGACCTTGTCGCCGTCCTTGAGCGTTTGAGGGCCGTCCACGACAACCCGTTCTCCGGCACTGACGCCGGAAAGCACTTCAACCTGATCGCCCATGGCGGCCCCGACGCCGATCGCGCGCCGTTCGACGTGGTCGTCGCGCAGCACGAACACAACCGATCGGCCGTTTGCCGTCCGGATCGCCGAGGATGGCACGACGAGCTTCGCGCGCGGCGTGGCGCTCTCCTCAGCGGGCCGCTCGTTCAGAAAGGAGACCTTGACGCCCATGTCGGGCAGAATGCGCGGATCGAGCTGTTCGAACCCGATGCGCACGCGCACCGTGGCCTTCTGGCGGTCGGCCGTCGGTACCGTTGTGATCACGTGCGCCGGGATCCGCCAGTCTGGATACGCGTCGAGCACCGCTTCGATCGGTTGTTCGGGGCGCACGCGGTTGATGTAACTTTCGCTGACATCGACCTCGATCTCGAGCGACGACATATCGACGATCGTCGCGATGCCCGATCGCGTGAACCCGCCGCCCGCGGACACCGGAGAAATCATCTCGCCGGGCTGCGCGTCTTTCGAGATCGCTACGCCGTCAAACGGCGCACGCACCTGCATGTCCACGAGGTCCGTCCGGCGTTGGCTCACCAGGCTTTCGGACACCTTGATTTGTTGTTGCGCGACGGAGATACGGGCCTTGAGGGACTCCACTTCCGCCCGGGCGGCATCGAGTTCCGATTTGCTGATCACCTGATCCTTGACAAGCTGCTCACGACGGGCGAGCGTGAGCTCCGCTTCGCGGAGCCTGGCTTCGTCCTCGGCGGCTCCCCGGTGCGCTGTCTCGAGCTGGGCCAGCGCAACCGACAAGGCTGCCCGCATCTGCGAATCGTCGAGCCTTGCAAGCACCTGACCCTTCTGCACGGCCTTGCCTTCTTCGACGAAGACCTCGAGTACTTTACCGGTGACCTTCGAGGAGACAGTCGCCCGCCGGCGCGCGGTCACGTATCCGGAGGCATTCAACACGGCGCCAGGCGCTGCGCCGCCGCCGGTCTGCGAGACCACCACAGCTGCCTTGACCGGCACGGCCTCGACACGGGTTGACCAGATCCATCCCGCCGCCGCGATCACGATCGCGACCAGCAGCAAAGTGATCCAGATGCCACGACGGCCCCGGCTGGCCCGGGCGTTCTGATCGATGCGCAACGAAGCCAGGTCATCTTTGAGGTTCGACAAGGTTCACCAACGAGCGTCTGAAGTCCACAATTCTTTCGGGGAATCGACTGTCGCGGAGGTTCCAGTATACCCGCACCTCTACTCTACGGCGTCAAACGGACGCAGGTTGCGTTCTCCGGTGAATGGCGGGCTGGATTCGGCCAGTTGCGCCGCCGCGTGCATTGTCGCTCGGGGGTTGCAGCGTGGCGTGTCGGGCAATCCGTCGAATACCTGATGCGCTGAAGCGGCGCGCTACGGGAGCCGAGGCCGTGTAGAACCCCGTTGAACCTCAGCGAAGCGTCCCCGGAACCCAGCCGCGGCTCATGTAATCGCTCATCCCGATCCCGAAGAGGATGAGCAGCCAGAAGAAGCCGGACATCGCGACGACCCACGTCAGCCGCGAGCTCCACCGGACGTGCATGAAGAAGAGAATCACCAGCGACGCCTTGGTGCAGGCTATCGCGAGCATAACGATGTTGTTCAGCGGGCCCATGTCCACCTTCGCAGCCGCGACGGTGAGGAGCGTCCCGAGAATCAGCGCGCCGAACACCATGTAGTACATGCTCTTCGGGGCGACGTGACCAGCTGACATTATGCGAGCCTCACTCCGTGAAATGGCCGCCGATCAGGTACAGCAGCGGGAACAGGAAAATCCAGACGATGTCGACGAAGTGCCAGTACAGGCCCGCGACCTCGACCGGCGTGTAGTAGTCGGCGTCGAACTGCCGACGCCACGCCATGGTGCCGATCACCGCCATGATCCCGAGCCCGATGACCATGTGGAGTGCGTGCAGTCCCGTCATACAGAAGTAGAGCGAGTAGAACATCTCCGCGGTGGCGGGATGTTTTCCCTGCCACTTGAAGTACGGGCCGGGCACGAGGTGGTGCGTGAACTTGTCGGCGTACTCGATCGCCTTGACCCCGAGGAACGCTGCGCCCAGAAACATCGTCGCGACGATCCAGAACACCTGGGTTTTCGGAGGAGCGCTCGTCTGCGCTGCCCGCACGCCGAGCGCCATCGTCAGCGAGCTGATGATCAGGACGAGAGTGTTCACGGTACCCCAGGTGACGTTGAGATGATGGCTGGCCTCGGCGAATCCTTCCGGAGATGCCGTCCGGTACACCAGGTAACACATGAACAAGCCACCGAAGAACATGATTTCGGTGACGAGAAAGACCCACATCCCCAGCGTAGAGGCCTCGATCTGCTGCGCCATCGTGTCGAAGTGGTGCTGCAGCTTCGGGTGGTGCGGGTGCTCTGCGTGTACGTGCGGCTGAATCGCGTCTACGTTGTCGACGACGGGTGGTCGGTGAATCGGACCCGGAAAATGCTCCGCGTGGCGGTCAAGCAACGCCGACCTCCTTGCTGGGCGCGTACTGGTGCGTGCCGTGCGTGATGATCGGCGTCACGAAGAAGTTCTCCGTCGGCGGCGGCGACGGGATTTCCCACTCGAGTCCCTTCGAGCCCCACGGGTCGGCTGGGGCGCGCTCGCCGGCGAAGATCGACCAGGTGAAATAGACCATCGGCAGCACGTAGCCTACCGCGAGCACCGTCGCGCCAAGCGTCGACGCCACGTTGAAGACCTGGAATTCTGGCGGGTACTCATGGTAGCGGCGCGGCATGCCCAGGTAGCCGACGATGAACTGCGGGAAGAACGTCAGATTGAATCCGACGAAGACCATGAGGGCGGCGAACTTAGCCCACCCTTCCGGATACATCCGGCCGGAGATCTTCGGCCACCAGTAGTGCATGCCGCCGAGATACCCCATGATGGCGCCGCCGACCATGATGTAGTGGAAGTGCGCGACGACGAAGTACGTGTCGTGCACGTGGATGTCGAAGCCCATCGCTGCTAGGAACAGCCCTGTCAGACCGCCGATCGTGAACAGCCCGATGAAGCCGAACGCGTAGAGCATCGGCGAGTCATAGCTGACGGACCCCTTGTAAATCGTCGCCGTCCAGTTGAACACCTTGATGGCCGAGGGAATCGCGACGACGAAGCTCAGGAACGAGAAAATCATTCCGGCGTACACGGACTGCCCCGCGACGAAGATGTGGTGGCCCCACACGAGGAAGCCGATGATCGCGATCGCGAGCGACGAGAACGCGACAAACGAGTAGCCGAAGATGTTCTTGCGCGAAAAGGCCTGGACGATTTCGCTGATGACCCCCATCGCCGGCAGGATCATGATGTAGACCGCCGGGTGCGAGTAGAACCAGAACAGGTGCTGGAAGAGCACGGGATCGCCGCCGAGCGCCGGATCGAAGATGCCGAAATGCAGTACGCGCTCGACCGCCACCAGCAGCACGGTGATGGCGATGACCGGCGTGCCCAGGATGAAGATCAGGCTCGTCGCGTACATCGACCACACGAACAGCGGCAGCCGGAACCACGTCAGGCCCGGAGCGCGCATCCGATGAACGGTCACGATGAAGTTGAGGCCGGTCAGGATGGACGAAAAGCCGGTGATGAACACGCCGAGCGCCGCGATGATCACGTGGCTGTTGGCGGCCGCCGTGCTGTAGGGCGTGTAGAAGGTCCACCCCGTGTCCACGCCGCCGCTCAAGGCCGCAGTCAGCGTGAACAGTCCCCCAAGCACGTAGATGTACCAGCTCAACAGATTGAGGCGCGGAAACGCCAGATCCTTCGCCCCGATCATGATCGGGATCAGGAAGTTGCCAAGGACGGCCGGAATCGAAGGGATGAGGAAGAAGAAGACCATCACCACGCCGTGCATGGTGAACATCTTGTTGTAGGTGTCCGCCGTCATCAGGTCGCCGGCCGGCGTCAGGAGCTCGAGGCGGATCATCAACGCGAAAAACCCGCCGAGGAAGAAGAACGCGGTAATCGACGCGAGGTACAGAAGCGCGATCCGCTTATGGTCTTTCGTCAACAACCACGACGCGAGGCCGTGTCCGTCGTTGAGATAGTTCAGGGTTTCCATGTCTAGTCCTTGCCCGGAGCCTGCGGCGCGGCGGTGGGCGGTGCGGCTTCGCCGAGCGAACGCACATAAGCAATGAGCTGCAGCAGCTGCTCCTCGGTCACGAGCCCCTGGAACGTCGGCATGATCGGCGGGAAACCGTTCACGATTTTCGCCTGCGGATTCACAATCGATTCACGGATGTACGATTCGTCGACGATCGCAGTGCCGCCTCCCTGCAGCTGCACGGCATGACCGAACAGTCCTTTGAGCTGCGGGGCAAGTGCCTTCGCATCGTCGCGATGGCAGGTGATGCAGGCGAGATCGGTGAACAGCTTCTCGCCGGCGGCCGCGGGGGTGTCGGATGAACGGCCGCCGCCGATCCATGCCTGGAATTCGGTCGGCTCCATTGCGTAGATCCACCCAATCATTCCCGAATGCTTCGTGCCGCAATACTCGGCGCAGAACAGGTGATACTTCCCCGGCTTGGTCGCCGTGAACCACAGGTGGTTGTACCGCCCGGGGATCACGTCCGCCTTCACGCGGAACGACGGTATGTAGAAACTGTGCAGGACATCTTCGGAGCCCATGATCAGCTTGACCGGACGCCCGACCGGTACGTGCAGCTCGTTGATCTCGCGGATCCCGTCCATGTGCTGGGCTTTCCACATCCACTGCTTGCCGACGATGTACACCTCCATCGCGCCGGCGGGCGGACGGTAGATGTCGAAGAACACCTTCGCACCCCACACGAACATCACCATCGTGATCAAGAACGGGATGACGGTCCACAGCAGCTCGAGCGCGAGCGAGCCATGGATGGCCACGCCGACTTCGTCCTCGTGACGCCGCCGGTACTTGATCGCGAACACCACGACCAGCCCCGCGATGAGCAGCGAGAAGAAGGCGGTGACCGCCAGCAGGAAGAAGTAAATGCCGTCGACCTGCGCCGCCTGGGCTGACGCCTGCTCCGGAAACAACGGAAAATTCGTGAACATCGTTAGGTTCGGTTGACGGTCACACGACGCCCTTGTGCGCCAGGCGTTCTTTACGCAGACTCACGAACAGGAACGAGAGAAACGCCAGCACCGTCGCGACGGCGCCGATGCGCACGGCGCCAATCGCCGCGGCGCCGTACTTCCCGGTCGCCGGATCGTAGTGGTAACAGAGGAGCAACGCAGTGTCGATCGCTGTGCCAATCCGCTCGTCCGAGGCCTCGATCAGGCCGAACTTGAGATCGCGCGGCGAATACTCGATGCCGTAAAAGTATTTCGATACGACGCCGCGCGGGGTCAGCACCTCGATGCCGGCTCCGTGTGCATACTGCTGGATCTCTTCGTCGAAGGCATACCGGAAGCCCACCGCCGCGGCCAGCCGCTGGATGTTTTCTTCCTTGCCCGTGAGAAAGTGCCAGCCCGCGGCGGTCTGCGGCCGTTTGTACCGATCGAGATACGCCTGCTTCTTCTGCGCGGCGAGCCCCGGCCCTTCCTTCGGATTGATGCTGACCGCAACCACGTCGTACTCGCGTCCGGCGTCGAACGTCAGCACGCCAAGCGCGCTCACCATGCCGTTGAGTACCTGCGTGCAGAGCATCGGGCACTCGTAATACACGAGCGCGAGGATGACCGGCCGTTTCCCGAAGTAGTCGCCGAGGCGCACGTCGCGGCCCGTTTCATCCGTGAACGTGAGATCGAGCGGCACCTGCTGATGCAGCCGCTGATCGATCCCGATCTTTTTCAGCAGACCCGGCTTCGCCTTGGCCGGTTGGCCGGCATCATCCGGCGCAAGCCCCTGCGCGCGCGCGGGCGCCGCTGCGGCCAGTACTGCAGCCGAGGTGACGAGCGCCGTCGCGAGCCTGTTCAGGAACTTCACGGTTATGCCCTTTGCCCTTTTCCCTTACCTCTTCACCTCTCCGGCCACCGGCGGTGCCTTGGGGACCGGAATAGTGCGGCCGCCAGAGGGCTCGCCGTACGCGGCGTCATGGGTGCCCATGTGCGGATCCTCGACGGCGCCGCTCGCGCGCACCGGCAATCCATGCTGCACGATCAACTTTTTCGCCTCCTCGATCGGCACGCGTGCGATGCCTGCCCTCTCGTCCACCCAGCCGTACCCCTCGAGCTTTTTCGTCTCCTCCATGCGGAACTTGAGGAGGTTCTCGGATTCATGCTCCAGCAGACGCGGCGTGGGCGGCTGCTGCCCGGACGGCAGCGCCAGCGGTGACAGCTGCGGGTCGTTCTTCTCGGCCCGTGTCTCGAGGATCTGGAACATGCCCCGCACCAACGCGGCCGACACCAACACGACAACCGCCAGACCCCCGCCGAAGCTCAGCACCGTCCGGATGTCGATCTCGGCTTCCTCGTGCGCGACGTCAGGGTTGTGCAATTCGGCGTCGGTGTAGTGATGGGGCACGTCCCGCGGCCCTCGGTCAGTGGACGTCATGCGCGAACGCCTCCTTGAAGAACGGATCGTTCAGCGGCAGCAGTGGACGGCTCCGCAGGTTCCGCGCAAAGAAGAAGACCCAGACTCCGGTCATGCCGATCGGCAGGGCCACGTCCATCCAGTGAATCGGGAACCCCTGGCGTTTGAACATCGGCTCGACGAGCCAGATCAGATCGACCACACGCATCACGAGGATGGCCAGCGCGATCTTCGCGAGCAGATGCGGCCGCCTCTTCAGATCGCGCGACAGCAGGAGCACGAACGGCAGCGCGAAGTGGCCGAGGAGAATGGCAACCGACACATACTGCCAGCCCCCCCGGAAACGGTTGTAGAAGAACGGAATCTCTTCGGGAAGGTTCCCCGCCCAGATGATGAGCAGCTGAGAGAACGAGAAGTACGCCCACAGCATCACGAACGCCAGGAGGAGCTTGCCGAGGTCCAGGAAATGCAGCCGCGGGTTCAGGAACGTCGAGAGTGGCTCGACATGGCTCAGCATCGCGAGCACGGTAATGACCAGGGCAAGCCCCGCAAGGCCCTGGCCAGCCACCAGAAGAAATCCGAAGATCGTCGAATACCAGTGCGGGTCGAGCGACATGATCCAGTCCACCGACGCGAACGTCATCGTGGTCACGTAGACGAGCAGTCCGGGCGCGCTGACGATGCGGAAGCGCACCGTGTCGGCTGGATCGACCGCCACCTCGCCACGATCCTGCGCGTCGGACCACGAGGTCAGCAGCCAGGCGCAGAGGCTCCACAGGCTGAAGTACAGGATCGCGCGCACGATGAAGAACGGCACGTTGAGGTACAGGGCCTTCATCTGCAGAATGTGATCGACTCGGACCTCGTCGGGTCGCGCCCAGGCGTACAGTCTGGGCAGCCCGAAGAGCAGCGGCACGAAGAGGAGCGCAACCAGGGGCACGTTCCGGCTGGCCGCCTCGAACACGCGACGACCTACCATCCCCCACTGGCCGCCCGACATGTGCTGCAGCATCAGCAGCGCCAGCGGTCCCATCGTCAAACCGAGACAGAACAGAAAGCCGACGAGCCACGAGCGGAAGAACTGGTCGGGGTTCAGGAACGCTCCTGCGGCGCCGGCCAGGAGACCCCAGAAGCCCGCGACGAGTCCCCATCGCTGCAGCCGCGCGAGCGCCGGAACGTCGGGGAGCACTGCCTGTGTATCCATGCGATCAGTGTTTCTCCGGCGCGTGTTCGCCGCCGCCGGGCTGCGGGACCTTCGCCGGATCCCCGCCAGGCACATCGGCGGCGGCCGCGTGCTGGCTGAGCTGCAGGGCGCGGATGTACGCGACGATTGCCCAGCGATCGCGTGGCGCGATCTGCACCTTGTAGTCCGGCATCGCGCCGAAGCCGTTCGTCATGACATCGAAGAAATGCCCGGCATCCGCCTGGCGCAGCCGATCGATGTGAAACGATGGAGGTTGCCGGTATCCGCGCAGGACGACCATTCCGTTGCCGCTGCCGGTCCGGTCGTGGCACGGGCTGCAATAGATGTTGAAACGCTCCTGTCCGCGGTTCAGCACCTGTTCGTCGATGGCAAACGGCAGTTCCTTGACATCGACCTTGTCGATCTTGCCGGTGAAGAACGCCTCGTCTTCCTGCAACGTCCCGCGTGCCACGGTGCCTTCGACGAGCGGCCTCGCGCTCGACCCGTCCGTAAAGAACGCGCTCGCCCGCAACCCGCGGTACTTCGGCTGGTTGTGCATGTCCTGACGGCAGCCGGCGACGAGAGCGCACAGCGCCAACGCGAACAGGAGGCGCTGTGCCGATCGCGATTCGCGATTCGCGATTCGCGATTCGCCACGGTTCGAGCAATCCACGGTCGCTCCCAGCCTCGCCGCAACGCGAACCGCGAACCGCGAACTGCGACCCTTCGACAAGCTCAGGGTCGTCCCGAGCAACGTCGAGGGACGAATCGCGAATCGCGAGCCGCGAACTGCGAGTCGCGAATTACTCTTCGACATCATTGATGTCCTTCGCGCCGAGGCTTTGCAGAAACGCCCGTGTGCGGGCGCGGTCGAACTGTGGATCCACCGCCTCGATCGCGAGAAAGAACCGGTCCTGGCTCGCGTGCGCCGTGAACCGTTCGACGTTGAACACCGGGTGATACGGCATCGGAAAGCCGTTCAACGCGAACATCCCGAACACCGCGGCGAACGCGGCAAACAGGATCGTCAACTCGAAGGTGACCGGCACGAACATGGGCCAGCTCAAATACGGGCGCCCGCCGATGTTCAACGGATACGCAAACGCGGACACCCAGACCTGAAGCCCGAGACCAGTGCAGAGCCCGGCGATCCCGCCGCCGAGCACCAGCAGGGGTACGCGCTTGTCGTGCAGGTGCATCGCGTCGAAGATTTCGTGGATCGGGAAGGGCGAGAACGAGTCGAAGTTCCGGTATCCCTCGTCGTAGGTCCGGCGCGCCGCGTCGACGAGGGAGGTCGGATCCTCGAACTCGGCCATCACGCCGTAGAGCGCCGCAGGAACAGGAGGTGTATGGTCCATGACGACAGGCGCTCAGTGCGCTTTCGCTCCCTTCACTTTCGCGGCGGGCACCATCGTCCGCATCTCGAAGATCGAGATCATCGGCAGCACCCGGATAAAGAGGAAGAAAAGCGTGACGAACAAGCCGATCGTCCCGAAAAATGTCATCCAGTCCCACCGCGTCGGCCAGTACATCCCCCACGACGACGGCAGGAAGTCGCGGTGCAGGCTCGTAACGACAATCTCAAATCGCTCGAGCCACATACCCACGTTTACGAACATCGAGATGATGAACAGCATGGCCGGCGTCGTCCGCACGCTCTTGATCCAGAGGAACTGCGGCACCAGGATGTTGCAGAGCATCAGCGCCCAGTAGAACGGCCAGTACGGGCCGGTCATCCGGTTCAGGATCATGTACTGCTCGTACTTGTTCGAGCTATACCACCCGAAGAACGCTTCAAACATGTACCCGTAGGCGACGATGAGGCCGGTCACGAGCATGACCTTCCCCATGTTCTCGAGGTGCCGCATCGTGAGGAAGTCCTCGAGGTGGTAGAGCACGCGCAGCGGGATGGCGAGCGTCAGCACCATCGCGAAGCCCGCGTAGATTGCCCCCGCGACGAAGTACGGCGGAAAGATCGTCGAGTGCCAGCCCGGGATGATCCCGATCGTGAAGTCGAAGCTCACGACCGTGTGGACCGACAGCACCAGCGGCGTCGAGATGCCGGCGAGAAGCAGATAGGCGGCCTCGTAGCGTTCCCAGTGGCGCGCCGATCCGCGCCATCCAAGCGCCAGCATGCCGAACAGGCGCCGGATGTGCAGGCTCTTCGCGCGATCCCGCAGCGTCGCGAGATCGGGAACGAGGCCCACATACCAGAACATCAGCGACACCGTCAGGTACGTCGAGACAGCGAACACATCCCAGATGAGCGGGCTGCGGAACTGCGGCCAGATGCCCATCGTGTTCGGATACGGCAGCAGCCAGTACGCCGCGAGCCACGGACGCCCTGTGTGAATGAGCGGGAAGATGCCGGCGCAGGCGACGGCGAAAAGCGTCATCGCTTCCGCGAAGCGGTTGATGGACGTGCGCCAGTCCTGTTTGAGCAGCAGCAGGATCGCGGAAATCAGCGTCCCCGCGTGGCCGATACCGATCCACCAGACGAAGTTGATGAACGCGAACGCCCACGCGACCGGGATGTTGTTACCCCAGACGCCGATGCCACGGTAAATCGTCCACGCGATCGCGCCGCCAAAGCCGAGGGTACCGAGCCCGCTGAGAATCAGCAGCACCAGCCAGCCGCGCGATCGGCGGAGCAGTGGTGCCAGCAGCCGGTCGGTCAGCTCCGCGTCGCCCGGCCGGCCGATCATCACCGGATTCGCCACGCTCAGGCGCCCAACGCCGGCGTTGCCATGTGACGCTCCGGGGTAGAGGTAGCAGCGATACAGAGATGCCGAGCTGATGTTGTGGTCGCGGTGATGGTCGTCACGATGCGCTCCCAGGCTGACTATCGACACGGCACAATGCGCGTGATGCAGCCCATTGCCCGCACGGGTTGAATCCGGCATGGTGAAAACCGGGAACGGTTTCGGGTTTCAGACGACCGCGCGGCCTGCGGCGCGGCCGGCGACACCATCGATCGCCCCGATCAGGCGGCGGCGCTACGCCGCGAAGCATCGCCTTCGACCGGCCGGCTATCATCCAGGCGGCGGTGGAGCGGGCGCCGGCCCGCGGCAAAAAGCATCGCTGGAAAACCATCAAGACCGTGGTAGAAGAGCGCATATGCGAGATCGCCTGATGGATGCGAATCCAACGTGAGCCTGCGCCGCACGAGTTCACCAGCATGAGTGCTGCGTAGCCGGGTGGCGCACCCGTGATGGCTTCTGGCGACGACGCCCTGCTCGATCGCATCCAGCGCGAGGCCGCGGCGTACGCGCTGAACGAGTTCAGCGCCGACAATGGGCTCGTGGCAGATCGCACCCAGCCGGACGCGCCGTGCAGCATCGCCGCCGTGGGGCTCACGCTGTCGTCATATCCCGTCGTCGTGGAACGGGGCTGGCTTCCCCGGGGCGAAGCCGCTCACCGAGCCGCCACCACGCTTCGCTTCTTCGAACGAAGTCCGCAGGGCCCCGAGCCGGACGCCACCGGCTACCACGGCTTCTACTATCACTTTCTCGATATGAAGACAGGACGCCGTGCACCGCGTTCGGAGCTCTCCACCATCGACTCGGCGCTGCTGATCGTCGGCGCGCTGACGGCGGCGGGCTATTTCGGGGGCGATACGGAAGACGAGCGCGACATCCGGCGCATCGCCGAAATGCTTTACGCACGGATGGAATGGCCATGGGCGCAGATCCGCGGCGCGCCAATCTCGCACGGCTGGCGTCCCGGGAGGGGCTTTCTGCCGTACGACTGGACCGGCTACAACGAGGCGTTGATCGTCTACGCCCTCGCGCTCGGCTCCCCGACCCACCCGGTGAGCGCCGATGCATACGCCGCCTGGACCTCCACGTACAACTGGAAGCGGATCTACGGTCATGAGTACCTCTATGCCGGTCCCCTCTTCATTCACCAGCTGACCCACATCTGGGTGGACTTCCGCGACATTCAGGACGAGTACATGCGCCAGCGGCACAGCGACTACTTCGAGAACAGCCGCCGGGCCACGTTGATCCAGCAGCAGTATGCGATTCGGAATCCGCGAGGATGGGAAGGCTATGGCGCGACGACGTGGGGCATCACGGCGAGCGACGGGCCCGGTCCCAGCGTGCAGACGGTACGGGATCGATCCCGGCGGTTCTACGGCTATCGCGCCCGAGGCGTTCCCTTCGGTCCGGACGACGGCACCCTGGCGCCCTGGGCGGTGGCCAGCTCACTGCCGTTCGCACCGGAAATCGTGTTGCCCACCCTGCGGCACTTCGACCGACTCGAGCTCCGGAGCGGAAAGCGCTACGGCTTTCGCGCCACGTTCAATAGCAGCTTCCCGTCCAGCGGCGAACATCTGGCCGGCTGGGTCTCGCCCTGGTATTACGGGTTGAACGAGGGGCCGGTGATCCTGATGATCGAGAACTTCCGCAGCGGACTGATCTGGCGTCTCATCCGCCGCTCGCCGCACATCGTGACCGGGTTGCAACGGGCCGGCTTTACCGGCGGCTGGCTGTGAGTTTCAGTCGGCGAGCGCCGGATTGGGATTGGTGATCCGCGCGAGGTAGCGAACGCGCGGCTCGGTGCCGAGCTCGTGCAGCACGCTGTAGGCGCGCGGATGATCGCGCCAGCGGGTCACCTCGTCGTCCAAATTCGTGAGCGAGCCGAACACGATAGCCTGGGATGGGCACGCCTGCTGGCACGCGGTGCGCACCTCGCCCGTCTTCACCCCTCGCCCCTCGCCCCGCGCCACGATCTGGGTCTCCCGGATCCGCTGCACGCAGAACGTGCACTTCTCCATCACGCCCCGCGCGCGCACGGTGACGTCCGGGTTCTTCGCCA
>JBBQEJ010000105.1:0-18043 GCA_038320555.1 Vicinamibacterales bacterium
ATCCAGACGCCGACGACAAGCGAATCCGCCTCCGATCTGATCGCGATCGAGGGCTCCCCATCCTGCAGGGCGCGGACGACTGCCGCCGCCTTCGGTCCAGTGAATGTGCTGTCCCACGTCACGCGGACGTGTGGCACGTGATTGGCCACCTCTGGCACGAAGATCTCGGCCTTCACGCCGGGGACGGCCGACGCGCTCTTGCGGATCTCCTCCGCGCGCCGTTCGAATTCGCGTCCTTCGCGTACGTGGTCTTTCCCCACGAACAGCTGCAGGGCTGCCAGCATGCCCACCATTTCTTCCTTGTTCACCTTCATGCCCCGGCCGATCGCGTTGCCATTGGGCGAACCGTTCTGACGGGCCGCCGCGATGAGGGCCTTCTTCCCGAGGAGCAGCCCGGCGCTCTGCGGTCCGCGAATGCCCTTCCCGCCGGAGAACGCCACCAGATCGAAGCCCATGGCGGTGTACTTCCAGAGGTTGTCCACCGGCGGCACGTCGGCCGCCGCGTCGTTCAGGGTGGGAATCGAGTGCTTCCTGCCAAGCTGGACGAACTCCTCGTCCTGGATTCGTCCTTCCTTGTTGTTGTTGTTGTAGAAGATCATCATCGCGGTCTTGTCGCTGACCGCGTGTTCCAGATCGTCCCGCGTCTCCACCTCCACCAGGCGCACGCCGGTGTTGCGGACGGCGCGCTCGTAACCGAAACGATGGGCCTTCTGGATGATGACTTCGCTCCTCATGCCGGTCAGGTTCGGCAGATCGGCGATTTTCTGCCGGTCCGTACCGGTGAGGACGGCCGCGGTGCCGAGGGTCAGCGCGGATGCGGCCCCCGACGTGACCATTGCGGCCTCGGCGCGCACGAGTTTCGCGACGGCCTCCCCCACGCGGTCGTGGAGCTCATCGAGCATCACGTAGTGTTTCGAGGCGTAGTTGATCGCGTCCATGACCTCGGGAGGCATGAGCGACGCGGTCATTGCCGTATAGGTCCCCGCCGCGTTGATGAACGGGCGGACGCCGAGCTCACGGAAGTAGTCGCGTCCGCCGTTCCGGGCCGCGGCTGCCGCCGCCGGCACCGTGCTGGCGACGCCGCCGCCCACGACCGGCAGTGCCGCAACGGTCTCCAGAAAGCGCCTTCGGCTCCACACGTCCGCCTCCTTCCGTGCGCGCGCGGTCATCTCTCGGGCTGCGCCACGCGCCGGTGTGTCGATCTCGACTGGGTGATACGGTACGGGAGGATAGCGATACGCCGGCTTTGACGCAAGCTATCAATTCCAGTTCCCAGTTCCCAGTCACCAGTTGCCAGTTGCCAGTTGCCAGTTGAAGAGCGAACTGGGAGCTGGCCGCGGGAAACTGGCTACTGGGAAACTGGCGACTGGAAACTGGCCACTTCTTCAGAAGCTCACCTTCGCCGCAATCTGCAGCTGCCGCGGCAGACCGTTCTGCGCGGTAATGGTGCCCAGTGCGGTGCTGGTGGTCGTGGTGTTCGGATTCTGCAGATTGGCCCTGTTCAGCGCGTTGTACGCTTCCACACGGAACTGGAACTGCCGTGTGCCGCCGAGGCTGACGTTCTTGAGCAGGCTCAGATCCACTACGGCGTATCCCGGCCCGCGGATTTCTGCGAATCGGCTCGGTTGTGTCCGCACGTTCGAGACGAGCTGCTGCGCGGAGACTCGATTGAACGCATTCACATTGAACCACTGATTCACGCCCGGATCGTCGGCCATGACATTGCCGATGCCCATGCCATCGGCAAACAGGAAGTTGCCCAACCCGAGCGGCGCGCCGCTCTGCGCTTTGAAGATGTAGCCGATCTGCCACCCGCCGAGCACGGCGTTCGTCAGGCCTGCCGCGCTTCGCCCGTAGCGTCGATCGCGGCCGAAGGGCACCTCCACGAGGCCACTTGCTACGAATGTGTGTTCGCGATCCCACTGGCTGATGACGCGCTCCAGCGTTGCGTCGGAGTCGTTGAGATAGCCCGTCTCGGTCATCGAGCGCGACCAGGCGTACGCCATCTGCACGGTGAACCCGTTCGCCATGCGCCGCTCGACGCGTGCCTGCAGCGCCTGGTAATCCGACTGCCCGTTCGTCTCGGTCGCCTGCACCGACGTGAACTGCGGATAGGGCCTGAGCAGCTGGCTGCGCGCGACGTTCGCGCCCGTGAGGCCGGTCGGCACCAGGCCAACGAACGGATTCGGCACCTGCTGCGACAGCAGATTATTGGTCGCATCGTCGCGCACAGGCGACGTCGAGAGGTATTGACGCGGCACGAAATCCAGCTGCCGGAGGACCGGCAGATTCTGACCGTGGGCGCCGACGTACGTCGCCTCGATCAGCAACTGCCACGGCAACTCGCGCTGAAGGCCGAGCGACCAGCGGTGATTGCGCGGGTTCTTGACGTCGCCGACGTACGGAAAGCTCACACCCAGGCCGGCGTTGGTCATCAAGCCGAGCGCGGATCCGACCGGTTCGAGCAGCCCGTCGGGGAACGGGTCCGTCAACGTCGCCCGGAACGTCTGGCCGTTGTCGAGCGACGGCGTCAGCGCCGTATCCCGCGAGTAGCCGGTCTGATTGACGGTGATCCGGTTCGTGCCGAGCACGTCATAGAACAGGCCGTAGCCGCCGCGGACTGATGTCTTCGGCGACACCAGCCACGCGAAGCCGGCCCGTGGCATGATATTGCCGGCATTCAGATCCCACGCCCGGCTCGGACCTCCCGTATCGGGATAGAGGAGGCCGCCCCGCACCCTGAATTGACCGGCCGGTATTTCGGCGATCGGATTGCGCGCGTAGGCCGCTTCGGCGGCCGCGGCGATCGCCGGCGCCGTCGTGAAATCGAAGCCGCTCACGAAACGATTCTCCGCCTCGATGAGCGGCTGCTCGATCTCCCATCGGACGCCAAGATTCAACGTCAGGTTGGTTCGCACGCGCCAGTCGTCGTGGGCGTAGAACGACGTGACGCTGCTCTTTTCCCGATAGGCGGCCGCGCGGCTCATCGTGCCGCCCGTGGGCAGGCCCAGGAGGAATGACGCGAAGTCCTGCCCGAACGGCGCCGCGGTCGAATTATCGAGCGGGCCACGCGTCCAGGTGGTGCTGAAATTGATCTGCGGCGCCGACGCCGTCGAGAAACGGCTTGCATCCTCGATGTAGTAGCGGTACTCCGAGCCGAACTTCATGTTGTGCCGCCCGACGAGCCACATGAGGTTGCCGGTCGCGGAATAGACATCGGTGGTGAACCAGCCGTCGCCCGATTCCGAGACACCGAAGTCCTGGAAGTTATCGTAGTTGACGAAGGGGAATGCCGCCGCATCTTTCGGCGCGAGCGCGACGAGCTGCGGCGAAAAGCCCAGGCTCGCCAGGTCGAAGCCCTGGCTGCGGCGCCGCTCCGGAAACATCTGCCGCGTGAAGCCGCCGCGAACGTTGACGAGCAGGTTGTTCCTGATCGTGTAGGCGTCGTCCACACCGAGAATCCGGTTCTTGCGGTTCAGAAAGATGCCGGTCGAGATGTTGTCGAAGCGATCGTCCTTCTCCTCCTGCCAGTAGTCCCAGCTGAACCGCCCGTACACGCGATGCTTCGCCGACAGGTTGTGATCCACTCGCCCGGTAGCGGTGTAGTACGTCTCGAACGCCACGGCCGTAGGGTTCTGGTAGTTCTGTTGTCCGTCTGCCGTGCCGGTTTGGTTCGGCAACGCGAAGAAGTCAAGGATCTTCTTCGCGGCCGGATCGATCAACCCGGGGGGAATGATATTGCCCGGGAACGGGTCGCGAACGAAGCGGCCGGCAGTTGTCGGACCCGGCCGGGTCGTGAACGGATTGTAAATCTGATACTGCGGCCCGAGCGCCAGCAGATCCGAGAAGTCGCCGTTGCGCATCTTCGCCGTGGGCACCGTGACGATATTCGGAGCCGGGACCTTGAAGGGATTCGCCTCGACGTTCGCGAAGTAGAACGTCCGATTCGACCGGATCGGGCCGCCGATGGCGCCGCCGAACCGGTTGTCGTCGTACTTGCGCTTGGGGCGATTCGCAATCCGGTCAAAGTAGTTTTTGGCGTCCAGCGTGGAGCCGCGGAACCACTCGTACCCCTGGCCCCTCAGCGCGTTGGTACCGCTCTTGGTCACCAGGTTCACGACCGCCCCCATCGTGTTGCCGATCGCGGCGTCGTAGGACGTCGTGTGGATTTTGAACTCCTCGACCGAGGCCGAGGGCGGGCTGTAGGCTACTCTGTCGTTCGCCACATTGGAGACGCCGTCGATCGTGAAGTCGTTCTTCTTCTCGCCGACGCCGTCGGTCGAGAACTGGGAGAGGCCGTTGTTGAACGCGGCCTTGCGCGACCGGAGGTCGGTCACGACCGTGACGCCGGGCGCCAGAATCACGAGCTCGACGGGACTCCCCTCGCGAATCGGCAGCTCGGCGATCCGCCGCGCATCGACGACCTGCCCGAGCTCGGCGGTGGTCCGATCGACCGTCGCCGCGGTCGCCGTCACCGTCACTTCGTCGGTGACGGCCCCCACCCTTAGCGTCGCATCGACGGTCAGCACGTCCGCGACGTGAAGCTCGATCTTGTCGCTGATGAACTTGCCGAACCCTGTGAGGCTGACCGTGACACGGTAGTTGCCCGGATTCAGCAACGCCACGCGGTAGCTGCCTTGCTCGTTCGTCATGGTCGGCGAGACGACGCCGGTCGCGAGGTTGAGCACTTCGACGGTGGCGCCAGGTACGGCGGCGCCGCTCGTGTCGACGACGCGGCCCTGAAGCGTGCCGCGCGATTCCTGCGCGTCAGCCTCGGGGGACGCGACCGAGAAAACCGCGAGCGAACAGAGAAAGATGCACGAGCGAACTTGATCGAGCATGGCGGGTTCGTCCTTGAAAAGGCGCGGTGGCCGAAGCCGCGCGTTAAACGTCAGACGGGAATTTACGTCGTTTCATCACGTCGGAGCGTCGGGACTGTCCTCGCATTTGGACGCGTTGCTGAGGCTACGCGTTCGGGTGACCTGATCACAGCGTTCGACGCAGAATCAACACGAATGGGTCATACGCTACTGGAGGATAGCTATACGGACGAGCGGAGGCAAGCGTATCTTCAGCCGGGGACGCTACGCGAATACTTCGAGGGACGGGGCACCCTTGAGCCAGGTCCCCATGCCTCCTTCCCGTCCGCCGTGCCCTTCGGTTCGATCCCTTGGTACTCTTTCGGGCCTGACTCCACCATTCGCGTTTCGCGATTCGCGGATTAGTGATTATGGATTTGGGATTGGTTGATTCGGCCGTCCTCACTCCTGTGTGGAGGGTATGGCCTTCTCGAGGGCTCGCAGCGAGACGCGCTCAGCCTCGTCTGCCTGCTGCAACCTGGCCGTGCTGGTCTTGCGGAGGGCCTCCGCGCGAACGCGCCAGCTTTCCTCCCGCAGCCTGAAGTATTCGCCAACCGCAATGACCAACGGCTGCTGTTCGGGCGGGATCCGCTCGCGATCGAGTTGTGCCAGCCGCGCACGCGCCGCCCGCAGCTCGGGCAGAATGACCCGATCGATCATGTCGCCCAACGCGCGGATCGAGATCTCACCATTCCTGAAGCGACGGACCGCGTTGTCGTACGAACCCGCCGTCCGCTGCTCGAACGTGGCCACCCGCTCGATTTCCCTCCGCACGTCGGCGACTCCCCGCAGTGGAACCGCGAACGCGATCGCGAGGAGAACCACGACCCCCATCGTGGCTGCAACCCGAAGCGGCGGCGGCGTGCGCACGGCGACATCTTTCGTAAGAACAAGCCCGCACACAAACCCGACGGCAAGCGCCACCGTCTCCGGAGCCCCGGCGAACCCCGCTGCCATGCTGTAGAGAGCGAAGACACCTGCGGCGGGGCTCAGTTTCAGTAGCGTCATCAGCGGAACCGTCAGCGTCGAACGCCCGACAATGGCCGGAATCAGCGACGCGAGGAGCAAGCCATACACCCCGAAGATGCTCCCCGAGGCGCCGGCGCTCACGTTCACGGGATGCATGAACAGGCTCACCAGACTGGAGCTCAACCCCGCGGCCAGATACACGGTCGCGAAAGCGGCACGCCCGAAGACACGCTCCAGGATGAGGCCGACCTGGACGAGGCCGGCGATGTTCGCGATGAGATGAAGGGCCCCCGAGTGGACGAACGTGGCCGTTACGAGGCGCCACCATTCGCCGTTCGTCGTGCGCGGCCCGAAATTACCGCCCCACCCAACGACCGTGTTCGGATCGCTCAACGCGCCCGCGCCGAAGAGCATACATACGAAGATCGCGACGTTCAGGACAACGAGGCCCGGCGTCACGAGCGCCCAGGGCGTCCGCTCGCGCAGGGCATCGCCGAAAGGCCCTCGTTCGGGTTGGAACTGTCGGGCCAGGTCCGTCCACCGTCGGATGACTCGAAAAGACGCTCGAAGCCATCGCGCCTTCTCCTCCGGAGTGGTGAAGTAGTAGACCGCGCCGAGAAGAACCAGAATCGCGATCATCGTCATGGCACGAGCCGCAAGCTCAAGACCTGTGCCAGGCGACCGGTGCAATTCCGGGCAGATTCCCTAGCGAATCGACGTAGGGTGCGACGCCCTCCGATCAAGACTTGGATAACAAGACGAGCCTTGTAATCGGGCGAGGGGCTCTCTATTTCTTTGTCCTGTCCGCGACCGCGGCCTGCCAGTAGGCCTGCTGGCCGATGTATGACTTCGTGTCCGGCATGTTGGCGAGGATCACGCGACGCAATTCCAGGATGTCGATCTTTCCTTCCTTCTGGTAGAGGACTTTGCCGTCGGGTGCGATCACCATCGTGAATGGCGACCCGGCCTTCCATGTGGCGCCCCAGGCCGACTGCAGGCTGCTCACATCCGCCGAGGCAAATTGCCTATTCGGACTCGAAGCGTATTGCTTTCGGAGGAAGTCCATGACCGCCGGCGCGTCGCCCGGAGGATTGGTCGCGACCGTGACGAAATCAAAGCTGCGCAGCCGGTACATGCGATAGGTCGTCTCGAGATCGAGAAACTGGCTGGCGCACGCGCTGCAGGCTGTCGACCAGAAGCTCACCAGAAGCACTTTCCCGGTCGCATTTGCGCGCAGCTTCTTCAGATCGTCGGCGCCGACCATGTCGACAGTCACCGGCTCGGATTGAATCTTCGCCCATTCCTCCTCGACTCCGGTGGCTTTGGACATCCACTTCGTCGTGCAGCCGAAGGCGTGGGTTTCCGTGACCGGAACGGGACGAGCTGCCAGCAGAGCCTCGATCGCGTTCCGCGCGTCCTGTGACTTGACGAGATCCTCGCGCTGGTTGTCGTCGATGCGGCCTTGGTACTGCAGCTTGCGCTCCTGATCGAAGAGATAAATATGCGGCGTGGCGACGACGCCGAACTTGATCGATACGCCTTGCGTTTCGCCGTCGTAGAGATAGGGCCAGGCGATGCGCCGGAATGCCGTTCGTATCTTCATTTCGGCCAGCGAATCGGTCACGTCCGTGTAGCCGAGCTCATTCAGTCGAATCGACTTGGGGTTATTGGGATTGATCGCCACAAAGTTGACGCCCTTCCCCCGATAGTCCTTGTAAAGCTTTTCGATTCGGCTCTCATACAGTTGCGACACCGGGCAATGGTTGCACTCGAACACGATCGCCAGCACCTTGGATCCCGAGTACTCGGCCAGCCTGTGGATCTTGCCGTCGACGCCCGGCAGTGCGAAGTCAGGGGCCGGCGACCCAATGGCGAGAATGGGGTGCTCCAGGTTCGGTTGGATGCCGCGACCCCGTGCGGGCGCCTGGACCTGAGCCTGACCCGGTTGCCAGGACAGTGCCAGCATGGCGGTCACGACCAGCAGGATTAAAGAAAAGGATGCGCGCCGATGTGCTGAGCTGCTCATGGGTTCTCCCGCAACGTCAATGTCCGGCCCAGTAAGCTTGCTGGCCCGGGTGCTGAGTGTCATCAGGTAAGTTCGCCAGTATGGCTCGCCGCAATTTGAGAATGTTCAGTTCGCCCAGCTCCTGATACACGATGTCGCCGTTGGGGGCGATCAACACGGTGAACGGCACCGCCGCCGGCATCAGGGGATCGAACGCCGCCTGCAGGGTGAACGTATCGGGCAATGCGAATTGCAGATTCGGGCCCGACGCGTGGTTCTTCTGAAGAAAGGCGATGACCTGCGGCTTGTCGTCAGGATCGTTGGCCGAGACCGACACGAAATCAAAGCTGCGTCCGCGGTACATTCGATAGGTGGCCTCCAGCTCAGGGAATTCTGTGACGCACGGCCCGCACCACGTCGCCCAGAAATTCACCATCAGCAGCTTGCCGCTCGGGTTTCCGCGCAGCGTCTTCAGCCTGTCCGCGGCGGCCATCTCGAGGCTCACCGGCTCCGCTTCAATCTTCGCCGTTTCCTCATCGCGGCTTGACGGCTTCGACAGCCACGCCGTGGAGCAGCCCACGGCACGCGTGCGCTCGACGGCCACGCGCCCCCCGGCCAGCAGCGCATCGATGGCATTCCGCGCGTCGCGGGTCTTCACGAGCGGCTCGCTCAGGTTGTCGTCGATTCGTCCCTGGTAGCGCAGGGTGCGCTGCCGATCGAAGACGAAGATCTGAGGCATGGCCGCGACTCCGAACTTCGCCGCCACCGTCTGCGTGTCGCCGTCGTAAAGATACGGATACTCGATGTGCCGATGGGCCGCTCGGGCCTTCATGTCGACCAGCGAATCTCCCACATCCGAGTAGCCGAGATCACTCAGGCGAATCGTACTGGGATTGTCCGGGTTAATCGCAACAAGCGCCACACCCTTGGCCCGATAGTCATCATCCAGCTTTTTGATCCGGCCCTCGTAGAGTTGCGAGGCGGGACAATGATTGCAGGTGAAGACGACTGCCAGAACCGGACTCTTCGAGTACTCATTCAACGTATGGATCCTGCCGTCAACCCCCGGCAGCGAGAAATCGGGCGCCGCCGACCCAGTCGCTAGGGTCGGACGCGAATCGACGCTGCACGCGGCCAGCGAGAGTGCGAGAAACGGCAGACACCTCCACATCACGGGGCAGCATAGCACTCTCGTGCGCCGTCAAGCCGAGTGCAGCTTCCTCCCTGCTGCCCCGGCGAGGCCGCCGACGGTGCCCAGCAACAGACCTGGCAGCACCATCATCAGCGGCAGCGTGAAGACTTCGCCCAGGCCACCGCTCCCGAGGATGGCCGCCATCGTCTGCGGATCGTGCCGGACCGCCAGCAGCGCCGCGGCGCCAACCAGGCTGACACCGGCGCCGATGACAGCCGCCGCGACGCCGGCGATCGTGCCACCGACAAACGAATGGGAGCGCCAGGCCGCCCAGAATCCCGTCGCCAGCAGAATGGCGACGCCAAGCTCGGTCGACACGTTCGCGCGCGCGTGAAAATCCGACGGCGGCGCGAACCAATCCAGCGCGGTCCTGGCCACGAACGCGGCGCCAAACAGAGCTCCTCCTACACAAGCGCCGGGAGACACGAATCCCAGCACTTGGGTGACGTACCACAAATCCGCACGTCGCTGCCCGCGAGCCGGAAGAATGCTCTCCCGGTACTCTTCCAGAAGATCGCCGGAAACGCTGTCCAAATCGCCTGGCCCGAGAACAACGCGCAGCAACGTTTCAGCCCAACCCGGAGGTGTCGCGCTCGTGCTCATACAGATCCTTTCAGTGGCCATCTGAGGCCGCGCCAGAGGCTGTCGACGGCGGCCCGCGCATCGTTCAGCGCGCGCAATCCCTTGGGCTGCAATCGGTAGAATCGCCGCGCCCGCCCACCACGGACCGGCGTTCCACTCCCAAGACGCGACGCGATGAGTCCTTTGTCTTCCAGCCGTTCGAGCGTTGCATGCACAGCGCCCGCGGCGACATCGCGCTCCAGCCGCGCCTGCACCTCTTTCAGAATCGCACGGCCGTATGCGTCGTCGCCAAGCCGGACGATCGCGAGGAGCACCGCCTGCTCGAATGCACCCAGGGTCTCAGCCATGCGTTGTGCCTACATTGTAGGATTAAAGCCCGGCTGTCAAGCTGCTTGCCATCCGGGCCGGGCTTGGACGATGCTTATGCTCCAATCGGGAGGAATCACCCTTGAGATGGCTTCGCACCGGGATCGCCGCCGCGATCTATTTCGTCGTGATCGCAGCCGTTCCGGCGCCTGTCGTCGACGCGCAGTCTGCAGGAGAATGGAAGCGCCTGTTCAACGGCAGGGATCTCACCGGCTGGGTGACCGCGCCCGGACGTGGCGGACCGAACGCCGGCGCCGGAAGTTCAGACGCTCCTGCACCCGCTGTTCCCGCCTGGAAAGTCGAGAACGGGGTGCTCGTCGGCGGACAGGCCGCCCCCGGCGCGAGGACCGGTGGTTTGCAGACAGTGGATCACTACAAGGATTTCGAGCTCGAGCTGGACTTCATGCTCGCCGAGCACGGCACCCAGTGCTCTGGAGAACTCGTCGGTCCGGACCAGACGAATGCAAGCGCCGAAAAATCATGCTTGTATAACAGCGGGATCAACATGCGGAGCGGGTATCAGGTCAACATCGGACGGCGGGAGGCTGGTGAGTTCATCGGCGTCGTGGTCCACCGAGCCGCACCGGAGGCAGTCAGGCGGAACGTCCTCTGGCTCGACAAAGGGGACGAAAAGTTTCCGACGCTCCGCAAAAAAGAAGACTGGAACCACCTGCAGATCTCCTTCAAGGGGCCCCACGTTCAGGTCAGCTTGAACGGCACGAAGATCTGTGACGTCATCGATAACCCCACGAATCCGGTGGAGGCCACGTGGAAAGAGGCGGGGCCCATAGGCCTGCAGTGGCCGCCGGCTGCCGAGGGTGGAGGCTTTGACGGATACGTGAAGTACCGGAACATCCGGATCAGGTAGGGACGGTTCGAGTACCGCCCTTTACACAATCAATAAGGAGACGCTCATGGCGGCGATTTCACGGCGAGAGTTCTTCAGAAAAACAGCGACAGATGCGGCGGTTGCCGGCTTCCTGGCGGCTGGTGGAGTGGCAACGCTCAGAGCCAACCCTCTGGGAATGCCCATCGGCAGTCAGACGTATCCCCATCGAGCCATGATCAAAGACGGCAACTTCGCCGGTCTCCTGAAGGAACTCAAGGACATCGGCGTTGAGCGGATCGAGCTGTGCTCGGCGCTGGGGTATACCGACTTTGCCAGCCTGTCCGACGGGAAGGAGGTCAGCAAAACGCTGGCTGATCACGGCATGAAATGCGAGAGCGCACATTTCAGCCTGAGGGAACTGCGCACAACTCAGGACAAGAGCATCTCGTGGGCGAAAGACGTCGGCATCACGCAGATGTTCACGGCGAGTCTTGGCGACGGGAACGGCGGCAGCAACCCGACGATGGACCAGGTGAAGAAGGCGGCCGACGAATACAACAGGATTGCCGACGTGTCGGCCAAGGCCGGCATCCAGCAGGGCTTGCACAACGAGGGTTTTGAGGTCGCCATGGTCGATGGCAAGCGAGTCTACGACATGCTGCTCGATCTGCTCGATCCGAAGCTGGTGAAGTTCCAATTCCAGATGTCCACGATCGCCAACGGGCTCGTCGCCGCCGAGTACTTCACGAAGTATCCCGGGCGCTTCATCTCGATGCACCTGCAGGATATCGATATGAACGCCCCGGTGCCTCCCCCACCACCTCCCGACGCAGCAGCGCCGGGACCCGGACGCGGTGGCCGGGGTGGCCGGCCGCAGAAACCCGTAGGCCACGGCACCATTGATTGGGTCAAGACTTTCACTGCGGCGAAAACAGGCGGGGTCAAGAACTACTTCGTCGAGCAATCGATGGAGCTCACGAAGGAGAGCGTCGCGTACCTCAAGACGCTGAAGGTCTGACTGGTCCTAATGGGTTCTACGAGGTTCTACTTGGTTCTAGGTTCCACGGGGTTCCGCGAGGTTCTACGAAGTTCTTCGAACCCAGCAGAACCGTGCAGAACTTTGCAGAGTCCGGCAGAACCTTGCAGAACCCCGTAGAACCTTGCAGAACCCCTAGATCGTGATCGCCCTGGCACGGCCCACGATCTGCCATCGTTCTTCGGCGCGGCCGTTCCGGATCACGACGGCTTCCTGGTGCAACGCCACGGTCGGGCAGATGTGCCACGGCACACCATAGAAGCACGAGCCGACCGAAAACTCTCCCGCGCGATCGGTCTCGAGGCTCAGATGCTCCTCGCTGTGACCGACCGCGCGGGCATTCGGCAGGCCCAGCAGCTCGACGCGCGGGTGCGGTCCTTCAGACGCCACGGCCTTGTGGCCGAGATCCAGGCAGAGGAGGTTGGTCGCCGGCTTGCTGATCACGCGCGTCAGCAACAGGACCGCCGGAAGAAATTTCATGTCGGGAAGCAGCGTGCCGTACCCGAGGTCCCAGAACACGCTCGTGCCCGGACTGCACTCCACGTCCGGACGTCGCGCGTGAATGGGAAATGTGGGCGTACCCCCGGCAACGACAGTGGGCACCGCCAATCCGCCGGCGACCAGTTCTTCCCGCATCGACTGGACGGTACGGAACGCCTGGTCACAGGCTGTTGTCCGAGCCGCGAGATCCGTGTCGCGAATATGTCCGTCGTACGCGTGCAGACCGGCTGCCCGAAGACCAGGTAACCCGGCAACCAGCCGGTAGAGTGCGATCGCTCCAGGCCCTGCGGCGACGCCGGTCCGGTGCATGCCGCAATCGAGATCGAGAAACAGATCCAGTACAACACCCGCCGCGGACGCAGCCGCCGACAATGCGCGGATCGTCCCCTCGTCATCAACCAGCGCGGAGAACTTCGTCGTCGTGAATCGCTGCACGAGTTGAATGAGCCGGTTCACATTCGGTCCCACCGGCTGATAGGCCAGCAAGACGTCAGGCGCAGAGCACGCGGCCGCCATCTCGGCTTCGGCGATCGTGGCGCATTTGAATTTCGTGATGCCCTGATCGATCTGCATCCGGATGACTTCGGGCAACTTGTTCGTTTTCAGGTGCGGGCGAAGGCGATCCACCCCGCCCGCAGTGCGAATCATCCGCCGGATGTTGTCTTCGACGCGATCCGGATAGACGAGCAGTGCCGGCGAAGCAATCGCGTCCGCGTTGCTGACGGTGTACCAGGGTGTCTGCATACTCTCGTCCGAGTTATATCCGAAAAGCGGCATTTCGACGCGTTTGTGACAATTCACGGGCCCGGCACATAATCATGCACATTTGCCCGGCTCTTCCGTGCTCCCGCAGGCAAGAGAGGTATGCCCGTGACTCGACAAGGCAGAGGGATTGTCATGACGACGGCTTTCGTCGCTGTCGTCAGCATCGGCCTCGTTGCGGCGGCACGCGGCAACAAGTGGTGGTGGGACAACCTCTCGGGACCGGACAGCTCGAATTTCGCCGGCTCCGATCAAATCAGAAAGTCCAATGTCAGCCAGCTCGAGGTCGCGTGGTTCTACCCTCATGCCACGGGGGGCTTCAATCCGATTGTCGTCGACGACATGATGTATCTGTTGGGGCGCGGTGGTTCGCTCGTCGCGGTGGATGCCACGACTGGCAGTGAGATCTGGATCCACGAGGGGCTGAGCGGCATCACGAGTCGCGGGGTCAACTTCTGGCAGAGCGAAGACGGGAAGGACAAGCGCCTCCTGTTCTCGGTCAACAGCTTCCTTCAGGAAATCGATGCGCGGACCGGCAAATCCATCCTCACCTTCGGCGAGAACGGCACCGTCGATCTGCGGCACGGACTGGCGCGGGCCGAGCAATATGCCGGAAGGATTCAATCGAACAGTCCCGGCAAGGTGTGGAAGAACCTCATCATCCTTGGATCGGCGCCGGGCGAGGCTTTTGTAAACCCGCCTGGTGACATCCGCGCGTACGATGTCATCACCGGCGAGAAGAAGTGGCAGTTCCACACCGTGCCGCTGCCCGGCGAGTTCGGTTACGACACCTGGCCGAAGGAAGCGTACAAGTACGTCGGCGGCGCGAACAACTGGGGCTCGATGTCGATCGACGAGGCGCGCGGCATCGTCTACATCCCGACGGGATCCGCCAACTACGATTTCTATGGGGCGGATCGCGTCGGCCAGAATCTCTTCGCCGACTGCATCCTCGCGCTCGACGCGCGCACAGGCAAGCGGCTCTGGCACTTCCAGACCGTGCATCACGATCTGTGGGACTTCGACAACGTCTCGGCCCCGCAGCTTGTGACCGTGCGGCACAACGGCCGCCGCGTGGACGCGGTGGCCCATGCCGGCAAGACCGGTTTCCTCTATGTACTCGATCGCGCCACGGGCACACCGCTGTGGCCTATTGAAGAACGCCCGGTCCCGAAGAGCGAGATGCCTGGCGAGCAGGCCTGGCCGACGCAGCCATTTCCTACCAAGCCGGCGCCGTTCGTGCGTCATAGCTTCACGGTTGACGACGTGAATCCGTGGCTGTCGTCTCCGGAGCAGTACGCCGCGATGCGCGAGCGTGTGTCGAAGGCGCGCAACGAAGGCCCGTTCACACCGCCCGGGTTGACCGACACCATTGCAATGCCAGGCAACCAGGGTGGATCGAATTGGGGAACGACGGCCGCCGATCCCCAGAAGGGGATGGTCTTCGTGGTCGGCGTGAACCAGGTCGCCATCCTCAAGCTCGAAGACGTGACCGCGCGCACGGCTCAGCCGGGGCGCGGAGGCGGAGGGGGGGCGGGCAACGTCGCGCTGCAAGCAGGCTTCACCGCGTACCAGCAATACTGCACCGGCTGCCATGGCGCAAACCTTCGCGGGGCGCTTCCAGGCGTGACATCCCTCGTCGGCATCACCGACCGCATGGGCGAGGATGCCATCAGGGCGGTCGTCACCGGCGGACAAGGTCAAATGCGGGCGGTTACGGGGATCACCGAACAAGAGTTGACGGCTGTGATCGGGTACCTTGCCATCACGAGTGCCTCCGCCGGACGTGGACGCGCGGGTAGTCGGGGCGCCGGTCCGCCAGAAGTATTCCCGCCCGGACCAGTTGTCGCCAGCGGCGGCGCCCCTCAACCCCCACGGCCGCCGCGTCCCACCGGTCCTTTCTACCCGGGGATAGGAGGCAACGCCGGCAACACGGTGTATCCATCCGACGTGAAGGATGTTCCGGCGACTCGCTACGCGACCGACTATGGTGTGTTGGCGTCCTTCACCAAGCCTCCCTACACGACGCTGACGGCCTACGATCTGAACACCGGCGAGATCAAGTGGCAGGTACCGAATGGCGATCACCTGCCAACCATTCAGGGTGGCGGTCCGACAAATACCGGCGGCATCGGCGCGCGCCACGGCGTTGTCGTCACGAAGGGAGGCCTGGTGTTCCATGCCGGGAACGACGGCAAGGTGCGCGCCTACGATGAAGACACAGGCGAAGTGCTCTGGACCGGGACGTTCAACGGCACGACAAGCGGCGTTCCCGTGAGCTATGAGACGAAAGGACGTCAATACTTCGTGATGCTGACGAACCGGGGAGGGGGCGGCGCGGCCTCGACCACGCCAGTCGATCCCAGCGTCCCCACCGGCGCCATCGCATTCGCGCTGCCGAAAAAGGACTAGGGGTCAGACCGGGGTCAGACCGGGGTCAGACCACAGAAAGGATCGTCATGAAACGCCGGGAATTTCTCATCAGTGCCGCCGCTCTCGCGGCGGCTGCAGGCAATCCCACCGTCTGGGCCCAGAATGCGATGCCAACCGATCGAGCCAACCTGGATCGCATTGCGATCATGACGCTCAACTTTCAGAGCATCCTGAAAGTACCTGACGTTGATGACAATGCCAATCGTACGCTCGAGCTCTTCGACATCGCTGAGATGATCGCGGACAAGTACGGCGTCCACAAGGTTGAATTTCAGCACTATCACATTCCGTCCGTTGAGCCGTCGTACTTGAAGGAGCTTCGCAGTCATATCGAGAAGAGCAAGTCGCGGATGACGCAGATCAACCTCGAGTTTTCGGGGTTGACCATATCGGCTCCGCGCCAGCGGGACCGGCTGATGGCGATCGACCTCACGAAGACGTGGATCGATCATGCCGTCGTACTCGGTGCGCAGCGCGTCATGATCAACCAGGGCAGCCAGGGCGGGACGGCTCCCGTCATGCCTACACACGAAAACAAGGTCTACGGAATTCCGACGCTGAAAGCGATGGCCGACTACGGCAGATCCAGGGGGATCATCGTCTCGGTGGAGACACGCGGCGCCGGGGGCGGCAACCGGGGCGCCGGAGCGGGCCGCGGGGCGGCGGCAGGAGCTCCCACGGGGCAGGCCCCGGGCACTCCGGCGCCAACCCCTTCGACAAGCTCCGCGCAAACGCCATCCGCGGCCACTCCGGCGGCTGCGCCGCCCGGGTCGGCGCCCGCGGCTCCCGCGATGCCCCAGCCGGAGGCGTGGGCGCTCCTGGCGGAAATCCTCAAAGGCGCCGGCGCTTATGCGAACGTCGATGTCGGTGGTGCCGGTGCCGCGAACCAGGAGGAACTGCACCAGTGTCTCCGACTGCTGTTCCCGTTGACCGCCGGTTCGATGCACACGAGAGTCAACGCGCGGTGGGATCTGGCGACCGCCATCAAATTCCTCGAGCACGATCTCGGGTACAAGGGGTTGTACACAATCGAAGCGAGCAACGGCCACGAGGGCACGCAGGCCATTTACGACGTCGTCGTCGCGAATATTTGAGACGTGCCATAGGGAGGATCCGGGGGTAACGGGCTCACAACGAAGAAACGAAGAGAACGTAGACGAACGAAGCAGACCCAGAGGTGGCTGCCGGTCGTGCACCCAGCGGCTTGTCTTCGCGGTACTCCTGCCCACCACTACGACCGACACCACCCTATGAATCTTCTCCGTTCGTCTTCGTTTACTTCGTTCCTTCGCTGTGAATCTTCTCCGTTAGCTCCGTCATCTCGATCCTCAGAACTCCAGTTTGACGCCCACCTTCAGAACCCGCGGCGCGACGATCTCCTGCACGCGGCCGAAGTACGAGGTGCTCAGCCGCGCGGGCGTCCCCGAGTGAGAGGCTGAGGTACGTCCGCCAGTCGATCGACGTCACTTTCCGATCGTCCCAGCTCACTTCTTCGCCGAGCGCGCGGCTCAGTCCCTGCAGCGCACCTCCTTCCAACTGGTTGCGCATGCCGTCGGGATTCGACACGGGACCGCAGTCCTGCGCAACGACGAGGCGGCTGGCAGTGACCTAGCCCGTCGCCAGATCGACGTCGACTTCGGCGACCATCGCCACGTACCCGTTGTCCCCTTCGTACACCACACACGAGATACCACGGCCGGCGGCAATGCCAGTGCCGGGAGTATCGGGTTTTGGCGATGGACGGGGCTCCCAGCGTGCCGTCTTCGCCGCTGCCGTGAGGACCTCTTTGAGCCGCGGGTCGCTGAGGTGACGCAACCGGTATGCGACAGGATCAGATCGCACGTGAGCCGCGACCTCGTCGATGAGGCACTCGTGCGCGAACGTGTTCTGTAACCGCGACGGCGATCGCAACGGACCGGTAAAGAACGGTGAGGCCACCGTGTGGGTGAGGACGCGCTCGCTCGTCACCGTCCCCGCGCCTCCGGCGGTGCCGCCGACGCGACCCGCCACATACGACGGCGCGGCGTTGCTGCCGTTGTTGAACCCGCCGCCCGGTTCTGCGGCCGCACGGGGAATAAGCGGCGCCGGCGCGAAACCGGCCAGCATGCCGCTGATGACGTTGCCTGGCGTGCTCGTCCCGGGACGGCCGCCGAGCGATGCAAACCAGGCCTCGCAGTCCCAGGCGACAATGGCGCCGTCGGCATCGAGGCCGACCCGCTGATCGATCACGTAGGGAAATCCGTAGTTCTCCCACGCCATCTCGTCCTGGCGCGAGAGCTGGATCCGCACCGGCTTCCCCACTGCCTGCGACAACAGCGCGGCATCGTACGAAACTGTGTCGGCGCCGTTGATTCCGTAGCAGCCGGCCCCTCGCGTGAAGATGACGCGGACGTCCTCGACACCGAGGCCGAGCAGCATCGCGATCCCGCTGCGCGTCGGGTAGGCCGACTGCGTGGGCGACCAGACCGTGGCCCTGGCGCCCTGCACATCGGCAACCGCGCACGAAGTC
>JBBQEJ010000106.1:0-17843 GCA_038320555.1 Vicinamibacterales bacterium
ACGTTCAGCGCGTTTCAGCGCGCCTCAGCGGATTGCACCTGATAGTGATTCGTAATCAGCAGGTCGTCCGTTCAACCCGGATCGCCGGCTCCAATTTTCCAAACAAACCCAGCACCTTTCGCCCTCTCCATTGCGGTACAACGATCGGTTGAGAGCCATTCTGAGAGCCAATCGCCCCATCCACGGTCTTGAGGCGGATACCGAGCGGACCGCCGTTTGAGGATGCGCTGGCCGCCAACAGTCGACAGCGTCCGGTCAAACGGATGTGACGGCTGTTTTCTAAGCCCTTAAGCCTCGTCCACGCAAGGCAGGCGACATTTCGCGCCGCGTGATCGTACTCCGGCACCCGCGTGGTTCTGGCGCTCAACCCGGAGAACATCTTCGCTTCCGTGACTATGAACGGCGTAGCGTCGGCTGTAAGGTGCAGCCCCGCCCGGCTGTTCCGCCCAACTTCAAAATGGCCAATCGCGCCATCGGCGTGGGTATGAGACTCGGCCAGCGTGGCGCCACGTGTGCGGGGGGCGAACGGCGTGTACAGGCACGCCTCGCTGAACCATCGTGCTCGCGGCTCGAAAGCCTCGGGCAGGCAGCGAATGCCGCGTGCCGCTGCGCCGAGTACCAAACGCAGCAACAACCAGCCCTCGTTGTACAGCACCGTTGCGGGTGCTCGCCGGTTCTCCTGATCGAGGGAACGCAAGAAAATCGATCACCGCCTTGAGGCCCAGCTCTTTGGCCGTGTCGTGGTCGACAGCCTCCGTCCGCGGAACGCGCGATGCGCGGTCGGTTAGGACCGATGTGGCGTCAGCCGCTTCCTCCTCGACCTTGCTGATTTGTATCTTGGAATCCGGTATCCAGTGGTGGTGCTGCGGAAAATGGCTGTTGGGCGTGGTACGACGGGACGTGCTCAGCCGAAAGGGCGGGAGGGCGCGGCTGCACCGAGATGATGTTGTCCCGCATACTCGGCTTACCCCAAATGGCTACCACACCTTTGTCGGTTTCGCACTCGACGAATACCCCCGTGCGTGTTCTCTCGTCCTTCCCAACCGACAGGACAACAAACTCCACGGTAGGTCTTCCGGCTGTCCGATACCGCTGACCGTCCCATCGCTTTCAAGAAATTGCAAGCGGTACAGGAACAGCCGTCCACAACTCGCTGCGAACGGCTACGACATGGGACAGCCGACCCCATTTTACCGGGGTCGGCTGCGTTCGGCTTTGGCTCGTTCCAGCTTGAGGGGCTGGCGGTCGCAAGACCGCGGGGGTTCGAGTCCCCCCTTTCGCACCAACCTTCGCTCGCCTATTATGCGAAGGTTGCCCGCCGAAGCGGCAAGGCCGCGAAGGCCGGCTGCCTTGTCTCCGCGAGCTTCGGCTGGCAAGCAATATTGAATCGTCGGGGACCCCTGCACCCCGCTTAGCTCATGTCGCTCCGCTCTGTTCGCGGCATCCGTCTTAGGCGCGCTGTCGAAGCGTGTCCGAAGCGGCGAACGTGGGCTAGCTCAAGTCTTTTCAAGCAACGCATTGCCCGTCTTACCGTGCTTACGAGAAAAGCCTCTTCGCCAGCAACAGACCACTCGGCTCACTCACAGAGCGTCGTTAACGGGCTTCTTCTCTAGAGCCTGAACAGCGGTGTGCTCCCAATCTCTCGACGGCAGTCCGCTCTTATCTCTCATGCTTGTTGGGCCCGCAGCGGGTCAACAAATCGGGCATTTGATTCGAGACCCAGCTCTCCCAACTGGTTAGAATGCGCTCATGAACGATCCCGGTTTCCCCTCCGGCCGCCAAGGTTACTCAAGTCTCAATTGAGGGGGTTTTTGAGGTGACTGTGCGCGAAGTGGCAGGCGCGGATAGCGAAGGAGGCAAGGCGCGGCTCTTGCCCGGTACGGCCGTGGGTCCGTATGAAATCGTCGCACTCGTCGGCGCTGGCGGTATGGGGGAGGTCTATCAAGCCCGCGACCCCCGGCTCAAACGTGATGTCGCGATCAAACTGATTCCGCCGGCGCTCGCTGCTGATCCCCACCGCCTGCGCCGGTTCGAGCAGGAGGCGCAGGCCATTGCCGCCCTCACGCATCCGAATATCCTCGCCATCTACGACATAGGCACTGTCCCACTGCGTCAGGACCCGAACGCGCAGCCGCCAGCCGCCGCACTTAGCGGAAGTTCTCCATCAGCATCAGCTCGGACTGGTTCCCCGGGGCTTCACCGAAGAGAATCCATTTCTCGTCGGGGGAGAGCGCCAGCGCCAAATGACCGTCTACTCCTTCTTTCCGAAACAGCGTCGTCGCCTTGCCCGTGCCGAAGTCGAGGTACTGGATCTTGAATTCCTGTCGGCGAAAGGTCACCACATCTCGCGCCGTGGCGTAGTAAAGCCTTCGCCGGCCAAGGGCCCATTCCTGCCAGCCAACAGGCCCCGTCACGACCTCCGACTCGTCTCCACCTGAGAGGGGAACGCGCCAGATTCCGGAGACGGAAGACTTGGCGTAGTAGAGATACTGCGCGTCCTCCGACTCCATGGCGTAGAAGCCGCCACCCCGCGTCACCTGGACGGCCGTCCCTCCGTCGGGCGGGATCTTCCAGATCTCGGAGCGACCCGTGCGATCCGAGTGGAAATAGATCCAGCGGCCGTCCCGGGACCAGGTTCCAGTGCCGTCCTCCGAGGGCTCCTGCGTCAACCTTCGAGGCGTTCCTCCGTCGGCGCCGACGACGTAGAGGTCCCAGTTCCCGGCCGCGAGCGAGTCGAAGACGAGTCGGCGCCCGTCCGGAGACCAGCGGGGCGTGCCCGAATCGCTCTTCGTGCTCGTGAGCTGGACGGGACGTGATCCGTCGGCATTGCTGAGCCAGATGTTCTGGGTGCCGCCGCGGACCGACTCGAAGGCGATCCTCCGGCCGTCCGGAGAGTACGCCGCATTGGCGCTGGAGACGAGGAGCTTCTCAGGTGTCTGAGCGGCCCCTGACGTCCCGGAGAGCGGGAGCCTCCAGATGTCCATATTCGACGTCGTGCTCTGGACGTACACCATCCGATTCCCACGGACCGATGCGTGGACCGCATTCTGCCCCACACCAACCACTGGCTGAGGCCCTCCGCCCGCCAGAGGTACCCGGGCAATCCTCCCGCCGAGGAACGGGGCGCCGTCCGAGAAGACGATCTCGGCTCCGTCCGGTGTCCAGCTGAGGGCCGAGGCTAGCTGGTACTGGCCGGAAGTCAGCCGCCGGGCCTCTCCTCCGCTCACGGGCTGGACCCACAAGTCCTGATTGCCCCAAATCCGGGAGCCCGACCGGACGAAGGCCAGGAGCCGTCCGTCCGGCGAGATTTGCGGCTCGAGGTCGCCCAGCGATTCCAGCGGAGGAGACGTGAGCGGCCGCGTTTCGAGCGTGGCGAGGGAGAGCCTGACGATGCGAGCGGGGACGTCGTCGGACGCCTTCTCGCCGAAGGCCAGCCACTCGCCGTCCGGCGCCCAGGACAGCATGGGATAAAAGTGGCCGGCGCCGGACATGGCTTTGATGACGTCGACGAGCTTACGCTCCTGACCCCCCAGTGATGGAATCGTGTAGATCGCGCCGGTGTTCTCGTTCGCGGACCAGCGTACAAACGCGATCTGCCTGCCATCGGGCGACCACGTGGGGCTCCACTCTGGCGCGGGATCGTCCGTGATGCGAAGCGGCTTCGTGCCTGGGCCCAGCGCCTTAACGTAGATGTCCCAGTTGTCGTCGTCGGACCCCGCCCAGGCGTAAGCGACCTTCTCGCCATCCGGCGACAGACGAGGGGACTGCTTCCCTCCGGCGTCGGTCGTGAGAGGCATGATCGTGATGGGGGCGGACGGGGTCTGCGGAGCCCGGCCCTTCAGCATCCACAAACCAGTCGCTGCCGCGAGCACCACGAGGGCCGCTCCAACCCACAGGAGAGGGCTACGCCGACGGGCGCCCACCGGTCCGGCTGCCGCTGCTTGGGCGGCGGACTGCCCCGAGGTCGTGTCGCGTCGCAGCCGCTTCAGGTCGGCCATCAGATCGCGCGCCGATTGGTAGCGCAGGTCCGGATCTTTCTCCAGACACTTGGAGATGATCCGTTCCAGCTCGCTTGGCAGCTCCGGGTTCAACCGGAGCGGCGAGGCCGGTGCTTTGTGCAGAATCGCGTCGAAGATCGCCGCCGAGCTGTCGCCGCGGAAGGGCAGCGTCCCGGTTGCCATCTCGTACAGCACCACACCCAGCGAGAACAGGTCCGTCCGGAGGTCCAAGGTCTTGCCGAGCGCTTGCTCGGGAGACATGTAGGCCACCGTCCCGAGGGCGGTGCCAGGACTGGTCAAGTGCCTGTCGAACGTCGCTGTCAGCCCGTCCAGCCGCGAGGTTTCGTTCTCGCTCAGCATGGCCAAGCCGAAGTCCAGCACCTTGGCGTGCCCACGGCCCGTGACGAAGATGTTGGCGGGCTTCACGTCGCGGTGCACGATGCCCTTGCCGTGCGCGGCATCGAGGGCGTCGGCGACCTGGAGGCCCAAGTCCAGGATTTCCTCGGTGGTGAACGCCCCTGAAACGATCCGGTGCTTCAGCGTCCGCCCCTGCAGGCACTCCATGACGATGAAGGGCCGCCCGTCGTGCTCGCCGATGTCGTGCACGGTGCAGATGTGGGGATGATTCAGGGCCGAGGCGGACTGCGCCTCACGCTCGAAGCGCCCCCGGGCGGCTGGGTCCTCAAACTGCGTCTCGGGAAGAAACTTCAGGGCGACGTCGCGGTGAAGGCGAGTGTCTTCGGCCTTGTAGACAACTCCCATGCCCCCGCCGCCTAGCTTCTCGAAGACGCGGTAGTGGGAGACCGTCTGGCCAATCATGGTGATTAGGCCGTGAGCATAACAGCATCGCCTCGGGTCCGCCCGAGCGATCTCAATGGCGAGAGCGCCGTGAGACACCCTTCGGCAGGGGAGCGAGCGACACTACTGACGCGGAAAGGCTCTCGAGTTGCTCGCTGATTCGGGCGGCCAGGATCTGCTGATCGGGTGTGAGCCCGCTCGCCGTCAGCTGGTTGCATCACCTGTTGAGCGGCGTGGATGGGCCTCAGGAGCTCACCAGTGCGCCGGAGGTGATCCTCGTGTGCGAGAACGTTCTCTCGTGCACTTTGCAGGGCTCCGCGCCGCTCTTCGAAGTCGTAGGGCGATTCGAGAATCGGCGAGCGATGAAGGTCTTGCCGCATCCCGGCGGCCCATAGAACAGGATCCCGTTCGGGAGCGGAATCTTGTAGCGACGGTACAGTTCAGGATCCAATAGGGGAGCGATCACGCCCTGTTCAAGCTCCGCCCTGAGCTGACGCATTCCAGCGAGGCCCTGCCATCTGACGACTGTTGGCTGCTCAGACGCGTTCGAGTCTGCCCGGGCCGGCGGCGAATCGCTCAATCGAGTCCGCTGCATCAGCGTGTCTTTCAAGGCCTGCGCCGCTACATTGTCAGGGTGAAGCTCGCATTCTCCGCCTGCCGCAAGCTTGGACGCTTCGTCCGGCGCGGCGAGAAACCGGCTTCGCCGGCCGCGCCAGACATGCTGTCACGGCCGCTGCTTGAGGCTGGCGCCTCGTCCACACCTGGCGTCGCTCGTGTCTCCCGTGCGCGGGTCGCGGTTGCTCAGTCGCGAAGGAACCGCAACCCACGCACACGGAGGACACGCCGATGACGACGGACACCATCACCTTACGCGAGCTGACGATTCGATATTCGCTCAAGGCCGACGCCACGGGTCAGCCGCTCGTGATCGGTCGCACGCTCAGCACTCCAGCCACGTCGGCCGCGACGCTTGCAGCGTTGCTACAGGACGAGTCGGGCGAGGTGTTCGCAATTCTGTGACTCTCCACCAAGCATCGAGTGATCGCCTATCACGAGGTGAGCCGAGGCACGCTCTACGCCACGCTGGTCCACCCGCGTGAGGTCTTCAAGGCCGCGCTGTTGGCGAACGCCGCCGCGATCATCCTCACGCACAATCACCCGAGCGGCGATCCAGCTCCCAGCCCCGACGACATGGCGCTCAGGCGACGGTTGGTCGACGCCGGAACGTTGATCGGCGTGGACGTGGTCGATCACATCATTATCGGAGACGGATGCTATGTGAGCTTCCGCGAACGCGGCTGGCTGTGAGGCGGGAATCATGCGAAGCGCTGGTGCGAGAGCTACTGGATCTCCTTCGCGCCTAACGCGTCGATCAGCGCGCGCGCGAACCGGCTGACCGCGCGGGCACAAAGCGGCGATTCATGAGTCGACCGAGCGTCCGCGTGCCATCGGGCCCGATGCGTTCGGTGAACCTGAGCCCGCGGGATCACACTGGTAGACAACCCGGCCGCGCTTCAAGCGCCGCGCGAGCGCACTTCGGTCCTTTTCCGTGACCACCCGCTTCAGCGCTGCTGTCACGGCCTCTTGAACAACGCGAATGCGCCCGCGCTGCCGTCGTCGCGGTTTCGACTTGAAGACGATCTCGACATCCTGACCGAGCCTGATCAAGAGACGCATCAGACGTTCGCTCGAGAAGTTCGCGAGCCGGCCGCTCAGCAACGACGACACCTTTGGTTGGTCGATTCCCATCACGGCAGCTGCGGCGACCTGCGTTAGGCGGCTTCGCCGGATGATCTCGCGAATGCGGCTCGCGAGCTGCGCCTTTGCCAGCTCCTCGTCGGACTCAAAAACACCGATGTCTGCGAACACGTTGCCGGAACTCGGCGTCACAGCGGTCGGCGGCTTTTTTGCCATGCTTCGTAATCCTTTTTCGCGCGGGCGAGCCGCGCGACGGTGTGCACGATCCGCTTTCCTGGCGCCGCTGTTCACATCGTTCCAGTGGCCTTCGGTCGCCAATGCCCTCGACAACCTGGCGTGGGATGTCTTCTTCGCGCTGTCGATGCTGGTCGCCCACAAGGCCGTCGGCGGAAGCCGTCTCGGGCGTGCTCGCATTCGCAGGCTTGAGCGGGGTCGTCGTCGGCGACATGCGGCCAGGTCGGTCACGACGCTGATGACGGCTCGAACATCGCCGTCAGGCGGCGGGGCGGCGCTTCGATCCCTCGATAAGGGCCAAGCTCAAACGCAGGCGGAACGGCCTCAGGAGACGATTGATCGTCGCCTGTGTGGGATTGTGCCTCGGATTGAGCGCCCGCAGGACATTCGGACTCGCCATTCGCACTTTCGCCGCAAACTCCTTCACGCCCATCGCGCGAACGACCCTGGCAAGTGCCACCTGGATGGCTACCCCCTCATCGATGGATGCCATGAGGAACTCGCGCGCGAATGTCGGATCGCGAAGATCCTCAGCGAGCCCGACTTCCCAGTCCCTACTTCGCCTTGCCATGACGAGTTCCCTCCTGGTAGTCCTTCCAGAACCGCTGCGCGCGCCGAATATCGCGCGCCTGTGACGCCTTGTCGCCTCCGACGAGCAACACCAGCAACGACGCTCCGTCTTTGCCGAAGTAGATTCGATATCCCGGCCCGAACATCACGCGGGCTTCCCAGACCCCTGAGCCCACGGTCTTGTGGTCTCCGAGGTTGCCGGTCGAGAAGCGCAGGATCCGTGCCTGAATGCGCGCCCTGGTCTGGACATCCAACCCGTCGAGCCAGTCCCGGAACGGATTCTTCCCATCCGCCGTGACGTGTTCAGAAACACGAAGCGTCACGGAAGGCTTCTTAAAAGTATCATCTACGATAATATTTACGCAACCTCGTGGCCACTCAGCGTCAGATCCTCAACCGCGAGCTGCGAACGCCAGCACGCTGCCGGTTCGCTTGCCACTGACGATCTGCTCCAGTCGCTTGCCCCAGAAGTCGAGGGCCGCACGTTTCTCGAGATCGTAGCTGTGCCGGTCATACACGGCCGTCACGCCTGTCTCGACGTGGTTGAGGATCTTCGACGCGACAAGGCGAGGGACGCCGGCGCCGACCATCAGACTCGCTGCCGTACGTCGCAGATCGTGGCCCCGGAACTCGACGTGTTATGCCTTGACGATCCGCTCAATCGCTTTCTGAGCGTGCGCGATGTGCGGGCCTTTTATTCGGCTGCTCGGGAACACCCACGATGAATCACCCACACTCGCCCGCCACACTTTGAGAATGCGCGCGGCCTGCGGCGACAGCGGCACGCGGTGCGCCAGGCCGTTCTTGCTGCGCTCGGCAGGAATCGTCCACCATCCCGTCCCCAGGTCGAATTCCGCCCAGGCTGCGCCGTGAACTTCACCACCGCGCTGGGCGGTCAGGAGTCGAACACGAAAGAGCGCAGCAATGAGCGGGCTTTCGTCATCCAGTGCCTTCCAGACGCGCCGGATCTCGTCCTCGCTCAGCACCCGCTCGCGCTGCTTTTCCTGGCCAGGTCGCTTCACCAGGTGGCAGGGGTTGGTCTCGAGCCACTCGTGCTCGATCGCAAAATTGAACATCTTCCGGACGAGCGCCAGCGTGCGGTTCGCCATGATCGGCGCGCGTGCGGCGATCTCGTCGAGCAGTTCGCGAACATCGCCTCGCTTGAAGTCTTTGAGCCTGCGCGTTCCCCACCGGGTGACCAGCGGCACGTGGGGTATCTTGCCCGTCTTCTTTTTGTGCGGCGAACCGTTCAGCAGCCGAACGTCCTCGCGTCCGCTGCGCTTCTTGCTGGCGTGGCGCTCGATGTACTCGCGAGCGAGATCCGAGAACGTCTCTGCGCGACGTTCCTCGATCTTCTGCCTGCCGGGATCCTGGCCTTTGGCGGCATCGCGGAGCGCATCTGTCGCTGGGCGACGCGATTCCACCGCTGCACGCCGAACGGGGGCGACCGTGGCAGCGGCCGGACTGTGTGCTCGGGGATCGCGGCTACGACGCGACGGCGATTCGGCGCGGACTGCGGGCGCGGCACATCGTGCCGTGGCCCGCCATGCGTCGCACCGGGCATGGGAGTGGATTGGGCCGGTAGCGCTGGGTCGCGGAGCGGACCTTTGCCTGGCTCAATCAGTTTCGCCGCCTGCGTGTGCGGTATGACAAGCGAGCCGACATTCACGAGCGTTCCTCTCGCTCGGGTGCGCGATGATTTCCTGGCAGTCGCTGCGCAGGACGTGGAGGACCGCCTGAGCGGATGCCCACTTCTCTTCTCCGGGCGCCCATCACCAGTTCGCCGTTTGGCGTAATCGCGTCCGCGTCGCTGCTCTGAGGCTTCCGGGGGCTGACACTGCAGCGTGTCCGGGGACTAACCCGTCCGCAGTTCCTCAAGACCCATATAATCAGCCACTTGTCCCTTACCCCCGGCACCCGCCTCGGCGTCTACCAAATTACCGCCCAGATTGGCGAAGGCGGGATGGGGCAGGTGTATCGGGCCACCGATACCAAGTTGAAGCGTCAGGTGGCGATCAAGATTCTGCCGCCATCACTGGCCGCTGACCACGATCGGCTCGCACGTTTTCAACGCGAAGCCGAAGTCCTCGCCTCGCTGAATCATCCGCACATCGCTGCCATCTACGGACTCGAAGAGAGCGCGGGCATCGCGGCGCTGGTGATGGAACTCGTCGAGGGCGACGATCTGTCCCAGCGCGTTGCGCGCGGCGCGATCTCGATCGAGGAGGCGCTGCCGATCGCGAAGCAGATTGCGGAGGCGCTCGAAGCCGCGCACGAGCAAGGCATCATCCATCGTGATCTGAAGCCCGCGAACATCAAAGTGCGGAGTGACGGGACCGTAAAGGTCTTGGACTTCGGATTGGCGAAGGCCATGGAGTCACCTGCGGGTTCGTCGCCAAGTGCGTCCATGTCGCCGACGCTGACAACACCCGCCATGACACAGGCCGGAATGATTCTGGGCACGGCGGCTTATATGTCGCCCGAGCAGGCGAAGGGACGGCCCGTCGATCGGCGCGCGGACGTGTGGGCCTTCGGCTGCGTGCTGTTCGAGATGCTGACGGGGCAGCGCGCCTTCACCGGCGACGACGTGGCCGACGTGTGGTCCCGCGTGTTGCAGCGGGAGCCGGACTTCGACGCGCTTCCGCCCATGGTGCCCGCGCGCGTCGGTCAGGTGCTCCGCCTCTGCCTGCGGAAGGACCTGAAGCAACGCGCACACGACATGGCTGACGTGCGCCTCGCGCTGGAGGGCGCGTTCGAGACGGCTGTTGCGCAGACGGCCACCTCGGTGCCAGTGGTCGCACGAGGCCGCGCGCGCGAGTATCTCGCGTGGGGGCTGGCGACAGTGGCGACGCTGCTGGCTGTCGCCGCTTCCGTCCTGTACCTGCGCGCACTGCGTCAGACGGACACAATCGTGCGCTTCACCGTCCCCCCGCCCGTTGGCGCCGTCCGCCCTGTTGGCGCCGGGTTTGCTGTGTCGCCGGACAGCCAACTGCTCGCCTTCATCGCCACGGGCGCGGACGGCGTGTCTCGGATCTTTGTCCGGCGCATTGATGCCGCAGAGGCGCAGCCGCTGGCCGGCACGGACCGCGCGGGGCCTCCCTTCTGGGCGCCCGACGGCCGGTCGCTGGGCTTCGTCAAGGAGGGCGGGCTCTATCGCGTCGCGCCCGATGGGAGCGCCCCGCGTCTGCTCTGTAGCGTGCCCGGCGGTTTGTCGGGCGGTACCTGGAGCGCGCGTGGCGTGATCGTCTTTGCTTCCAGGAGTGGACTACTGCAGGTTGCCGACACGGGCGGCACGCCCACACCGGTGACGAGACTAGACGCCGGAGCGAAGGA
Organism: Vicinamibacterales bacterium; assembly: GCA_038320555.1. Lineage (GTDB taxonomy): Bacteria > Acidobacteriota > Vicinamibacteria > Vicinamibacterales > 2-12-FULL-66-21 > JALZOC01. The sequence goes on from JBBQEJ010000106.1 coordinate 10,632, forward strand.
AACCTCCCACACCTGGCCGTGGTTTTTCCAGGATGGCCGTCGGCTGCTGTTTCTGGCGCTGGCCGACGGACAATCGCGGGGCACCATCTGGGCGACCGCGATTGACGATCCGGCACGCACCCGCATCGTGGAGAGCAGCGGCGGCGCCGCGTACGCCGCCGGATGGTTGTTGTCCACCACGGCTGCGCCCCGCAGTCTCGTGGCTCAGCCGTTCGACCCCGGGCACCTGGCGCTCCAGGGCACGCCGCAGCCGATTCGCGATCAACTGTCCGGCGCGAACTCAGTCGGATTTCCGGGTTTTACGGTCTCGTCGAGTGGGGTGCTGGTCGTCGATCGGCCGCCGCCGACAGTGTCCCAACTGGTCTGGATGGACCGCAGCGGGCGAGAGGTGGCGACGGTAAGCCCACGGGCGAGCCTCCCCGAATTCGCGCTCGCGTCCGATGAGCGTCGCGTTGTGGCCAGAGTGACGTTGCCGGATGGGGCGTCACGGGCCCTGTGGCTGTTCGATGGGATCCGTCCAGAAGGGACCCGCCTCACGTACGAGGGCAGGGCGACCCGACCCATGTGGGCACTCGACGGTCGCCACGTCTACTTCACAGAGCTCACAGGGAACAATGTCGCGCTGCGCACGCTCGCCATTGGCGCCACGGCGCCGACGGCGTTCGATCAGCCCGGCCCGTTCGTGCACTTCGAGGATGTCACGCGGGATGGCCGCTACCTCGTCTTCAAGTCGGTGAAGGCCCCTGACGAAATCTGGATCCAACGTGTCGGCAGCGCCGAGCGACGGGCGCTCGTGCAAGACCAATTTGCGGCGTCTTGGCCGCGCGTCTCTCCAGACAGCCACTGGCTGGCGTATACGCTCAGTCTGCCGTCAGGCCGCGAGGTTTTCGCCCAACCCTTCGACCGGCCGGGCGACCGGACTCAGGTATCGGTGAAGGGCGGCTCCGGGCCTGTGTGGCGCGACGACGGCCGGGAGCTGTACTACGAAGGGCCGCAGGGACTGATGGCGGTGCCGATGACCGAGCGCGACGGCGCGCTCGACGCGGGCACTCCGCAGAAGCTCTTTGCGATCCGCACGCAAGGCGGCGTGACCAATCAGCCCCACAACTTCGAAGTGGCGGCCCACGGGCAGAGGTTCCTGGTCAACACGATTGTCGGCGACAGCGACAACGACCCGCTCGAAGTGACGCTCAACTGGACGACGGGGCTGAGGAAGTAGCGCCTCGAGGAACTGGACGCGCGCGGTGTCGCCGAAGTCACTCGGCGCGTCCGTGTTGGCTCTGGCACCGCACATCAGTAACGAAAAGTCGTTAGCGTTCATCGGGAGTGCCTCGGCCTGAGTTGGTCATGCGCTGCGCCACAGCTGAATGCTGCCAGACTGGTGGCGGGCGTCAGTGACGCGAGGACGCCACACACAATTGCCGTCCTCGGCGAAATCGGACCAAGAATCACGTTCGCCACCCGACACAGCTCGGAAATGTACCCGAGAGTAAACTGAGACGTCGCGCGCCGGCGATTGTGTTGAAAAGCTTCACAGATGGCCTGCCGCAGGTCGTACAGCTTGAGCTTGATGCACTTGACGTTCGCTCGCTCCTGGGCCCAATGACTCAGCAACGCGGCCGCTGCTGCCCACGGTTGCTTCCCGCAGGAATTGCCGGCGCGTGCGCATCGTCAAGCTCCTTTCTACGATTCCCGGAGGAAGATACCTCGCGATCCAGGAGCCTGGCGCGGGCGCCGAGCCGTCGACTCTCATGAGAGCAAACGCTCTCTGCGGAGCTCTCGACCGCTGTGCGTCGTACAGCCTCCTCGGAGATAAGATCGGGGTGGCGTAGCGCATTGGGTGCTCCGCGGATTTCGAGGTGCCATGGCCGGTTTCGCGCGTCGCGCAGGTGCGGTCGGGCTCGTCACCGTGGTGGCGCTCGGTCCCTCCCCTGCAGCCGTCCAGGCTCCCCAAGAGCAGCCCCCGGTCTTTCGCGCCGGCGCCAACGTCGTCCGCGTGGACGTCACTGTCACTAATCGCCGGGGGGAACCCGCCACCGATCTGACGCGCGACGACTTCGTGGTGACCGAGGATGGAGTGCCGCAGACGATCAACTCCTTCGAGCTGGTCCGGGCAACGGGCGAGCCGGCCGACGACCGGTCGCTGGAAATCCACTCCTCGAGCCAGGTCGTCACCGAAGCGGCGCGCGACGACGTGCGGCTGTTCCTGATTTTCTGGGACGAATATCACATCGGTCAGTTCATCCCGGCGATCCGGGGCCGCGAAGCGCTGACCGAGTTCGTGCGGACGGCGTTTGGACCGACCGACCTCGTCGGGATCATGGATCAGCTCACGACGGTGGATTCGATCAAGTTTACGAGGGATCGGTTGCAGTTGGCCGACCAGGTGCACGCGCTGAAAGGACGGCTCGGTATCCTGCTCCCGCCGCGAGGCGCTGTCGAGGAAGCGCATCTGCAGTATCCTCGCGACATCGGCCGGCTGCGTGATGAGGTCACGACCTCGGCGCTCAACGCGGCGGCGGCGTTTCTCGGGAACTTCCGCGAGGGGCGGAAGGCGCTCCTGTTCGTGAGCCAAGGAATCCCGCTCTTTGGGCGCAACGGCGAGACGGCCCAGTACAACGAGATCCTCCACACGGCGAACACCAACAACACCGCGATCTACACGCTGGATCCCGCGTCCGAAATCGGGCGCCGCCCCGAGTCACTGCTGTCGCTCGCGTACGAGACCGGAGGCCGGCCTTTCGTGGGAACGAATCGCCTATCGCTCCTGCTGCCGCAGATGGTGCGCGACGCGAGCGCGTATTACCTTCTGGGATACACGTCGCGCGCACCGGTGGACGGGAAGTTCCACAAGATCAAAGTTCGGCTGAACAAGGACGACTACGAAGTGCGCGCACGGAGCGGGTACTTTGCTCCGACGGTCGGCGACATCGAGCGCGGACGGGCCAGAGCCGCCGCCGCGGAGCTGCCGCCCGACATCGGGCGGGCACTCAGCGAGTTGTCGGCGGCGGAGCGCTCCGATCGGCCGATCAGCTACTGGATCGGGATGGCTCGCGGCGAGGGAGGACGGACGCGCGTGACCGTCGCGTGGGCGCCCAGAGCCTCGGCATCGACAGCCGGAGAGATCGCGCTCGCGATTCGCGCCGCATCGCCGGACGGGACCAGCTATTTCACGACGGCCCACACGACATCGCGGGACGTGTCGTTCGATGCGCCTGCCGGAGAGCTGCTGCTCACGACCACGGCGCTCAACGCGCGCGGCGAAGAAATCGACGGCGACAAGCGCCGGATCACGGTTCCCACGTTCGACGGTTCGCGGCTCGCGATCGGCTCGCCCATCGTTCTCCGTGCTCGCACGGCGCGGGACGTGCGCGCGTTCAGCGAACCAACCGGCGCACATCCCGAAGTCGGCCGCGAGTTCGATCGATCGGATCGCCTGTTCATCCGCTTTCCGGTTTATGGTGGGCCTGAGATCGCGGTCGCGGCGCGGCTACTGAACCGGCTGGGGACGGAAATGCGCGCCCTGCCCGTCGCAGCCGTTGAAGACGGCCTGTATCAGCTCGAGGTGCCGCTCGGCGCCATCGCGCGCGGCGAGTATTTCATCGCGATCGAGGCGGCTCGCGGGCAAGAGCCGGTCAGGGTGCTTGTCCCAATCAGGGTACGGTAGTGGCACGCGCTGGCGCCGAACGCGCAAGCGTGGCGCAATGGCTCGCCTCACGCAATCGTCGACGTGCAAACAAATCCGACGTCGGGCTGCCACGTCAGGTACCTTCAAGACCATGAGCGCGATGAAGCGTGCCTGGAAGAGGCGGTGATCGACGCCAATGGAAACACGAAGGAGAACCTGGATGACCGACGACCGCCCTCGCTGGGAATACAAACACCTGGTCCTGAACTTTGATGTGACGTCCGATGAAGGATGGCGGCAGCTACAGTCTGCGGGCGGCGAAGGTTGGGAGGCCGTCGGGCTGACCACTCCAGGAGGGGCGCATCCGCTCGTGCTGTTGAAGCGCGCACTCACGCCCCGACGAACGCGAGCCGGCAGCAACGCGTAACGGCCGGTCGTCGCTGCACGCTCCTGCCGCGCTCTATCGCCCTTTCCCTTCCAGCTCTCGGTGAGAGTTACGGCCGGGCTAAATCCGATCTGCCCGCCCAATTCGTAGAACAGGGCAGACGAAAAATGATGCAACTGAAAAGCATGAGTGTGTTACTCGCAAGCGTCGGTATTGCCGGGCTGATGAGCGCGGCCTGTGAGAATTCGAAGGCGCCGGCGACGGCCCCGACTCCCGCCGCTGGAACAACAGAGGCGATGGATCATTCCGGCATGACGATGCCCGCGGGCGCGGATGGGGAAATCTATATGGCAGATCTTCAGCCGTTGAACCCGGGCGTGGGTTACCGTGACGTCAAGGGACACGCAAAGTTCCAGATAGTCAACGGGACGTTTGTCGCCATGGACGAGGCTGTCGGCGCTCAGCCTGGCATGATCCATCCACAGCATATCCACGCCGCCGCGCAGTGTCCTCCGCCGTCGGCCGACGTCAATCACGACGGTCTTGTAGACGTCATCGAAGGCTTGCCGTTTTACGGCGCCATCCTGGTACCGCTCGATAGCGATCTCTCGAATCAGCCGGCGGGCACCTTCCCATTCGTCAAGAACAACGGGGGGGCGCTCACGTATCGCGAGTCAACCTCGGTGACGGCGCTGCTCACTGATCTGAACGCGCCCGACCCCGATCCGACCGACGCGGTTGTGAAGCTGAACGGTCAGCCGTTGGATTTGGCGTCGCGGCACATAGTGCTGCACGGAGTGGCTCTTGACACCCCGCTGCCCGCAACCGTCGCGTCGCTGCCCGGGCTCCCCGCGCAGCTCACGCTCCCCATCGCATGCGGAGAGATCACCCGCCTCAAGTAGTTGTGCTGCAACCGACGCTCTCGCCGGCTTCCGGCGCAGAGCGTCGGTGCAGGTCTCGGCCGAGAGAGACTTCCCGCTGCACCCTGCGTTTGCACGCCCTGCCGGGCTCGGGCGGGCGGCCTCCCCACTTCAAACGGCCAGTGACTAGAGTAGAAGAAGATTCCGGTCTCCGATCTCTGGCGGTCGCCGCACCACTCGGGCGGCTCTGAGTTACAATCGAAGCCCAGTCAGGCATGGAAAGTACCGACGAAAAATCAATCGACATTCTCGCCCGAATCACGGCGCGTGAGCCCGGCGCGCTCGGTGAACTCTACGATCGCCATAGTCGCCTGTTGTTTGGGCTCGTTCTCCGAATCTTGAGGGACCGGCGAGACGCGGAAGAGGTGCTGCAGGAAGTGTTCGTTCAGGCGTGGACGCGCGCCGACACGTACAGCGCGGCCCTCGGATCTCCGGCGGGGTGGCTGGTGACAATCGCGCGAAACCGCGCAATCGACCGGTTGCGTGCAAACGCGGGTCGGCTGCGCGCTCTGGAAGCCGCACCGATGCCGCCATTGGTAGAAACACCCGAGTCGCTCGCTGGTCTAAGCGAGCGACAGCGCGACATCCACCGTGCGCTCGACGCCCTTCCGGCTGAGCAACGCGAACTGATCGAGCGGGCGTATTTTCTCGGATCCACCCAGTCGGAGCTGGCTGCGCAGCTCGAGCTACCGCTCGGCACCGTAAAAACCCGCATCCGCACGGGACTGGCCACTCTGCGTGGCCTTCTTCAGCACAGGTTACTCGAACAATGACGGACCAATCCGAAAGCGATGTCCAGTTCGACGAGATCGTTGCGCGAGCGCTCGCGGAGTCCGCGTCGGGACCGGTGCCAAGCCCCGGTGTGAGGAGTCTGGTGCTGGCCCGTGCTTCGGAGGCAGGGTCCGATCCTGCTGGATTTGTTTTTCAGTTCGCCACTGATGACAACTGGCGACCATATCCGGTCACGGGGATTCGGATGAAGGTGCTCGCGACCAACACCGCCAACGGCTATGCCACGCTCCTCCTTGACGTGGCGCCTGGCGTGCGCTTTCCTCCCCATCATCATGGCGGTGACGAACAGTGCTATGTGTTATCGGGATCGGTACACACGCTGGGCCGCCGTCTTGGTCCGGGCGATTTCTTGTACGCCAGTGCCGGGACCGACCATGGGGAGTTGTGGACTGACGACGGGGCGCGCGTGCTCCTGGTAGTGCCACAGGACGAAGTACCCGCGTAAAGCCGGCAGTCGATGCATTCTCGTCAAGCCCTTTCCTTTTGAAGCGCTATTGCTCCGCGCCACGCACATGATCATGCGCCGTCCGGCGGCGGGTCTCCCGGCGTTCGTCAGCCTCTAACCCCTGCCCGAATCTCCCTCATCACCTTCGGCAGCTTGCGGCATGAGATCAATTCGCGAAGATGCCTTATGATCCCGTGTGAAGTTGTCAGACGACGGGAGATACCTTGGGAGCCACCACGGAAGTCCTCATCGGCGATTCAAATGCACAGCACGTGCTGATCCGGCCGCTCTTCCGGAGCCAGCCGCGTCTCTTCGACGATCGGGACGGCAACTGGATCGATTGCGAACTGGAGATCGTGGCCGGCTGCTTCCGGGGCAGCTTCCGTACTGATTTGAGGTCCGAGGAATTTCACACGTTTCTGGAAGAACTTGAAGGTGTACGCCGAACAGTCGACGGTACGGCCAGCTTTACGGCCATGGAGGCGCAAATTGTCCTGGCGCTCACGGGCGACGGCAAGGGGCAGGTGCGCGTGGCCGGCGAAGCGATCGACGCCGTCGGCGCCGGTAATCGGCTGCGCTTCGTCTTTGACATCGCGCAGGCGCATCTGGCGCCGATCTGTGAATCATTAGGCCATCTCATGGTCGCCTTTCCAGTCACCGCCGCGCCCGATGTGTAGCCCCGTCAAACACGGCCTGGTGGCCTGTCTGGCGCGGACCGGCGGTGCGGGGCGCAGACTTCGGACCTAGGACGCCCCGAAGATGTTACACTCTCAGACGTTACACTCTCGCAAGCGCCACTGATCCATCGTGGAACACGTTGAGGCGCTGATACTTGAAAAGCCCTGCAAAGCCGCCACGTCAAGCACGGCACTACTCTTGTAGGCACCATCCCGACACGCTGCTAAGACAACAGGACGGCAACGCTGCGGCTTCGGGGAACGAGTACGCCCGGCCAGTACGGTTCTTCGACCGGCTGCGTTATGTCGGAGTATGGATGTCATCGCGATCGAACGCCCCGCGCCCTCGAAAAGGATCCATTGTA
>JBBQEJ010000107.1:0-17742 GCA_038320555.1 Vicinamibacterales bacterium
CGCGGGCGCGTACGGCGCCGTGATGGCCTCAAATTACAACCGGCGCCCGATGCCGGCGGAAGTGCTCGTCGACGGCGCGAAGTGGTCGGTCATCCGCAGGCGCCAGACGATCGATGATCTGCTGGCGCTCGAAAATTAGCGAAGCGCCATTGAGAAAGCGGAGACCAATTCACCACAGAGGAAACGGAGTAAACGGAGAATTCCAAAACATTTCTAATCCTAAAAGAACAACAATTAAATGTTCTCTGCTCACTCCGCTATCTCTGTGGTGAACTCACTCTGATGTTTTCATTGCCTCCGCTTCCTCTTTGCCCGACATGCTGATCGCTTTCGAGGGCCTCGACCAGAGCGGCAAGCAGACCCAGGCGGAACGGGTGCGCGAGCACGTGACGGCGCGCGGACGCGAGTGCCGGCTGCTCTCGTTTCCCGACTACACCACAGCGATTGGCTCGGAGATCGCTAAAGCCTTGCACGGCGAACGCGACTACGAATCGGTCGTCATGCAGCTGATGTACGTGGCGAACCGGTACGAACGCCGCGCCGAGATGATGCGCTGGCTGGGGGAAGGCGTCGTGCTCGTGTGCGACCGTTACCTGGCGTCGAGCATCGCCTACGGCGAAGCCCAGGGCCTCGATCCGGCGTGGCTGCGCGATATCCAGCGGTTTCTTCCGAAGCCGGACCTGACGATCCTCCTGGACATCGCGCCTGAAACTGCGGTGCAGCGGAAGGCGGCGGGCCGCGATCGATACGAGCGCGATCTGGCTCTTCTCTCGCAGGTGCGCGACAGCTACCGGCGGCAGGCCGACACGGACGGATGGCTCCGGCTCGACGGCGAGCGGCCGCGCGACGCGGTCTCGTCCGACGTGGTCAGCGCGGTCGAGACACGACTCGCGCGACCGTGAGGGCGCGCACTTCGCGCGCACCGGCCTCGAGCAGCACCTGCGCGCTCGCATCGAGCGTCGCGCCGGTCGTGCACACGTCGTCCACGAGCACCACGACACGGTCCTTGATCCGGGCACGCCGCCTCAGCGCGAACGCGTTCCGCACGTTCGCGTGACGCTTCGCGGCGGGAAGGTCTGTTTGTGACGGCGTGGCCCGCACGCGCGTCAACACGTCAGCGGCCGTGACGGGAAGGTACCGCGCGATTTCCGCCGCCTGATTGAAACCGCGCGTCCGCTTCCGCGATCGGTGCAGCGGGACCGGCACCACGACATCCGCATCTTTCAGAACCTCGGCGCCGTGCCGCGCCAGGAGCGCCGCCAGCGGCTCTGCGAGCGAACGCCGCCGTCCGTACTTCAGCGCGTGCACGATCGCGCGCAGCGAGCCGTCGTACGCGCCTATCGCGCGGCCGTGCGTGATGTGAAGGTCGCGCCGCCGGCACCGAGGACACCGGCTGCATTCGACGCTGATCGTTCGCCAGGAGGGTAGGGGATCACCGCACGCCTCGCAGAGGGGCGGTGTGATCGGGACAATCGCGGCCCAGCACCTGCCGCAGACTGGTCCGCGCGTAGGCTCGTCGAGCGGCTGCTCACACGCCGCGCAGGCGGGCGCCAGGAGCACGGACAATAGAGCGTCCGCGAAGGGGTGCCATGGGTGCCAGGAGTGCCAGGAGTGCCATGGGTGCCGGGAGTGCCATGGGTACCCGGGGTGCAGTGGGTGCCCGGGGTGCGGTGGGTGCGTCTCTAATCCCGATGGTGTTTCTGGCACTCAAGCACCCCTGGGACCCATGGCACTCCTGGCACCCCGGTACCGTGGCACCCCCGGCACCCCTATCCGTCGTCGCCGACTTCGATGCGCTTCGCATCTCCCCACAACCGTTCCAGCGAGTAGAACGCGCGCGTCTGCGGGGTGAAGACGTGCACGATGAACGTGAAATAGTCCATCAGGATCCACTCGGCGCGGTCGTATCCCTCGACGTGCGCGGGGCGAATCTTCGCCGCGCGGAGCGTTTCTTCGACCGCATCGACGATCGCCTTCACCTGCCGCGTGCTCTGCCCGGAACACAACACGAAAAAGTCGGTAAAGGCAGGCGTATTGCGCAGGTCGAGGATGACGACGTCGGACGCCTTCTTGTCGAGGGCGGCGCGCACCGCCGTGCCGACCTCGCCCGTCCATTTTTCCCTGCCGCCAGGCGCGGGTTCCTTGCCGCCGGTTGCGCGCGCTTTGGCGCCTGCCGCGCGCGTCCTGGCGCCTGTCGCACTCCGCCGATTTTCAGTTTTCGCCATGCAAGTGATCTGCCGCAAGTGGGCCCGCGCCTTCAGTGTAAAGACCGTGCTGCACGATGTGCCGCTCGACGGCGGCGGGAACGAGTCCGGTGATCGGCTCGCCAGCCGCCAGCCGTTTGCGAATGCCGGTCGACGACACATCGGGCGTGGTCGCGTCCACGAGAAAAATGCTTGGAGAATCGAGTCGCGGTTCGCGGTTGGCGGTTCGCGATTCGCGGGTCGCGGGTCGCGGGTCGCTCGAAGTCGCGCTGATCATTCGTGAAGACAACACGGGTAGGTTCTCGCGAAGACGCCCAGACAGAAACCCCGGGCGCGAGACAACGACGAACTGCGCGAGGCCGAGGACCTCCGGATAGCGATACCACGTTTCAATTTCTGCAAACGCATCGGCACCCGTGATGAAGAAAATCTGCGTCGTGCTGAGACCGCTCCTCTCGCGGAATCGGGACAGCGTATCGGCCGTGTACGACGGCCCTGGCGTGCGCAGCTCGACGTCGCTGGCGGCGAGCCCGTCGACGCCGTTCACCGCAAGCGCCGTCATCGCGAACCGGTGGTAACCCGACGCGACCGGTTGTTGTGACCGGTGCGGCGGCACGCGCGACGGCAGCACGTACACGCGGTCCAGATCGAGTGCCCGCCTCGCGGCGGCCGCGGTTTCGACATGTCCAAGATGGATCGGATCCAGCGTCCCGCCGAGCAGACCGATGCGCACCGCGGGGCTCATTCGATTAGGGCGTCGAGGGGGGAGCCGAGGCCGCGCGCTCGCGCGACGCGGCGACTTCCCGCCAGATGGCCTCGAGCAGCGCGTCGACACCCTTGCCGGTCGCGGCCGACACTTCGAAGAGCGGCACGTCGAGCTTGTCGAGATGCGCCTGCAGGCGCGCGAGCCGCTCCGGATCGTCGAGCGCGTCGATCTTGTTTGCCGCGGCGACGATCGGTTTTTCCGCGAGCCGCTCGCCCGACGCGTCGCGGCCGGGAAACAATTCGAGCTCGCGCGTGATGATGTCGTAGTCGTCGACCGGATCGCGCCCGCTCGACGACGAGACGTCGACGAGGTGCACGAGCACTTTCGTGCGCTCGAGATGGCTGAGGAACCGGTGGCCCAGGCCGTGCCCGGCGTGCGCCCCTTCGATCAGCCCGGGGACGTCCGCCACGACAAACGATCGTTCGCCCGACAGTCCCACGACCCCGAGGTTCGGCACGAGCGTCGTGAAGGGATACTCCGCGATCTTCGGACGCGCCGCGGAGATGCGCGAGATCATGGTTGACTTGCCCGCGTTCGGAAAGCCCACCAGACCGACGTCGGCCAGCAGCTTCAGATGCAGGCGCAGATCTTTTTCCTCGCCGGGCAGTCCCGGCTGGAACTTGCGCGGCGCGCGGTTGGTCGACGTCGCAAACGAGGCATTGCCGTGGCCGCCGAGGCCGCCCTTCGCGATGAGCACGCGCTGCCCGTCCTCCGTGAGGTCTGCGACCTGCGTGTACTCGCCGTCTTCGTTCCGCTCGTACACGGTCGTGCCCGTCGGCACCTTCAGCTCGATGTCCTCACCGTTCTTGCCGGTTCGATTCGAGCCCTCGCCGTGGCCGCCGCGTCCGGCCTCGAAGATTTTCTGGAAACGGAAATTGAGAAGCGTGTTGAGGTTGGCGTTGACGATGAGGTAAACCGATCCGCCGGGGCCGCCGTCGCCCCCGCTGGGGCCGCCGCGCGGCACGAACTTTTCGCGGCGGAACGCCATGGCGCCCCGGCCGCCATGGCCGGCCGCGACGTGAATGTCGACTTCGTCTACGAACACGCCAGGGTTGATCTCTTACCGAGCGCCCGACGTGAGCCGCGCGCCGGCGTCATCGTCATAGGGGCCGCAGCTCGCACTCCATGCCACGTGGATGATTCAGTGCTCGAGCGGCAGCACGCTGATGACGCGCCCGCGCGCGCCGTGATCCTCGAACTTGACCGTCCCGTCGACTTTTGCGAAGAGGGTATCGTCCTTGCCGAGTCCGACGTTCAGACCGGGGCGGAACCGCCGCCCGCGCTGCCGCACGAGAATCGATCCCCCGGTGACGATGTTGCCGTCGTGGCGTTTGACGCCGAGGCGCTGCGAGTTGCTGTCGCGCCCGTTCCGGGAACTGCCCTGACCTTTTTTATGAGCCATGATCGTGCTTCGATGGAATTGCTGATTGTTGATTGCTGTTTGCTGATTGCACCGATCAGATCACGATGTCGGTCACACGCACGCGCGTGTACGTGCTGCGGTGGCCGCGCGTCTTCCGAAAGCCCTTGCGGCGCTTCTTCTTGAACACGCGAATCTTCGGCCCGCGCGATTCGCCGTCGACGATGCCGATGACCTTCGCGTTGGCGACAAACGGGGCTCCGGCCAGCATCTCGCCGCCGTCTTTCTCGAGAAAGAGCACCTGCTCGAAGGTGATTTCCTTGCCGACCTCAGCGTCGAACCGGTCCACCGTGACTACCGAGCCCGGGTTCACCTTGACCTGCCGCCCGCCGGTTTGAATGATTGCGAACACGTTTCCAACCCTCCGCAGGCCCCCCACGGACGGGCCTTTGTGCTTTTGTGCAAAGGAATTAGGGTAACACGGCTCGCCTCCGCTCAGCAACCGTGCTATCCTTACAGCCCCCAAGCTCAGCCGAGTTGTGAAAAGACTCTTATTTGTAACCGTCGTGGTGAACCTGGCACTGGCAGGCCTGGGTCACTCGTCCGGCGTCTGGCCTCCCCCGTCGCTGCGCGAGACCGGCTTGTACTCCGACTGGGACGCGAAGACGGTCGCGCCTGGAAAGCTGCGCTTCTCGCCTCAGTATCCGCTGTGGACCGACGGCGCGATCAAGACGCGATGGATGGAGCTCCCCGCGGGCACGTTCGTTGACGCGTCGGACCCTGATGCCTGGCAGTTTCCGGTCGGCACGCGCTTCTGGAAAGAGTTCAGGTTCTCGCGCCGGGCCGAGACGCGCTTTATCGAGCACACCGCGGAGGGCTGGAAATACGCCGCCTACGCCTGGAACGAAGACGAGAGCGAGGCGCTCCTTGCACCCGAGCGCGGCCTCCCTGGGGACGTCGTAATGGGGAACGGCTTGCGTCACGACATCCCGTCGCGATCGGACTGCAAGTCGTGTCATGAAGGCAGCCCGTCGCGCATTCTGGGTTTCAGCGCGCTGCAGCTGTCCGCCGATCGCGATCCCAACGCGCCACATGCCGAGCCAATCTCGAGTGACGGGATCACGCTGAGGACGCTGATGGCGCGCGGCCTGGTGCGAGGGTTGCCCGCGCGCCTCTCGGACGGCGCGCCGCGCATCGAGGTGAAATCCCCCACGGCGCGCGCCGCGCTCGGGTATCTGCACGGCAACTGCGCCCATTGCCATACCCTCTCGGGCGAGCTCGCGAGCCTGAAATTCTCCTTGCAGTATCCGCTGGCGGCGCCGCCGTCCGCTCATCCACCCGGTCTCGCGACCACGCTCGGCCAGATCAGCAAGTTCGTGCCGCCGTCGTGGGATGCGCCCGGCGATCGAATGGTTGCCGGCCAACCCGATCGCAGCGTGCTGGCATTGCGCATGGCGTCGCGCAACCCTGTCGCGGCGATGCCGCCGCTCGGCAGCCGCATCGTCGACGACGAAGCGGTGGCGTTGATTCGGCGGTGGATTGCCGAGGAGATGAGCACGGACGTCTTGAAGCACAAATCGGTGGAGGACAGATGACTCTGAAAATGTTTCGTGTGCACGGGAAAACGGCCGCCATCATGTCGACGGCAATGGCGGTCGTCGCACTCAGCGTGAGGGCGGGCGGACAGGAAGCAGCCAAGCCGGCGCCCATGTCGAAAGCCGACATGGTCAAGCGCGGCGAGTATCTGGTGAACGCGACAGGCTGTCACGACTGCCACACGCCTCACAAGATGGGTCCGCAGGGGCCGGAGCCTGACATGTCGCTGTCGTTGTCCGGACATCAGGCGGGCCAGAAGCTGCCGCCGCCGCCGGCGCCGAACGGGCCATGGATCTTCAGCGGCACCGGTTCGTTCACAGCGTGGTCGGGCCCGTGGGGGATCAGCTACACGCAGAACCTCACACCTGATCCCGAGACTGGCCTCGGCAACTACACCGAAGAGCAGTTCGTCATGACCATCCGCGAAGGCAAGAAGCAAGGTCGCGGGCGCGCGCTGTTGCCTCCGATGCCCTGGCCGGTGATTCGCAACTTCTCGGATGAAGATCTAAAATCGATCTACGCCTACCTGCGGACGATAAAGCCAATCAAGAACAAGGTTCCGGAGCCGGTGATTGCGGAGATGAAGTAAGTCGTTTGCAGCTCAGAGACGGATTTCTCGTCTCGTCTTCGCGATTGAGACGCGTCGTCAGCAAAATGACCGACACGAATTCTCATGTTCCACACTGCTTAAGGTGGTAGGCTGCGTCGTTGGCCCCTCTCATCGCCTGCTGACCGAAGTGAGGCGGGTGGAATTTCCCAGCCCGCCATGCTTCAGTAGCACGGCAAAGAAATATCCAGGGATAATGTTGAAAACCGCTGTACGGCAATTCGCGCTGCTCGTGTGTTCGGCTGCAATTGTAATTCCCGCAGCCGCGCAGACCCCCGCGCTCTCTTCGGAAGGCACCCCGCCACCGCTCCTGCAAATCGAACGAGAGGAGCTTCGCCCCGGAAAGGGCGCGGCGCACGCCATCAACGAGGCGGCCTGGGCCGCGGCTTACGCAAAGGCCCAGTCCCCGGTTTATTGGCTCGGGATGACCTCGGTGAGTGGACCGAGCGAAGCATGGTTTCTGACGCGCCAGGAATCGTTCGCGGCGTTCGAGAAGGACGAGGCGAGCACTGACACGAACCCCGCGTTGCTGGCCGAGCGCGACAGGATCTCTGCCGTCGACGGCGACCTGTTGAGCCGCACGTCGACAATCATCGGGAGTTATCGTCCGGCCCTCAGCTACCAGCCGGTCGTCAAACTTGCGAACATGCGCTACATGACTGTGAACATCATGCGCGTGAAGGCCGGGCACGTCGCGAACTTCACTGATGGATGGAAGATGATTGTCGACGCGCATAAGAAGGCGGGCATGGACGAGCATTGGGCCGTGTACCAAGTCGAGAGTGGCATGCCGGATACGACCTTCCTCTTCCTGTATGCACACAAGTCGCTGGCGGAGCTCGACACCTCGGGTCCGATGCATGCGGCCGCGGGCTACCGCGACGCCGTTGGCGACGGCGGCCGCAGGCAAATGGAGCAGGCGTACCAGGACGGCATCGAGATGACGCAGACGATGCACTTCAGGCTTCGCCCGGGGATGAGTACGCTCCCGAAGGATTGGGCGGAAACGGACGCCTACTGGGTGCGGCCGACCGCCCCCGCCGTCGCGACGGTGGCAGTCAAAAAGAAATGAGTTGAGTCCTCCGCAAAAAAGGCCGATCCGCGCATCTGAGCGCGGGTCGGCCTTTTCCACCTTCACAACTCGCGCGACGGTGATTACCTGAGCAGAACGCGGGTGCCCCTGATCTTTTGCGTGCTCAGGGTTCCGAGGAAGGTCGGGATAATCTTGTCCATCAGCTCGAAGTAGGACGACAGCGCGGGCGTGTTCTGCTGCGAGCTGTACAGGATCTCCTCGTGGATCGATTCGGTGTGGAGCGTCGCGCCGGTGCGCCCATCGATGAAGATGAACTTCGGCGTGATCGCGAAGCCCTTCCGCTCCATATACAACCGCTGAGGCACGACGATGCGCCGGCCAAGGTTGTCGTAGCTTTCTGAGTTGCGCGTGACGAATCCCGCTGTCTGCTGGGGCACGAAGAGGACCGTGCCGGTGACGATGAGCGGGTTCTCGTACTCTTCGCCGATCTTTTTCCAGAAGGCTACGTCGGCGAAGATCGATTGATACTTTTCCAGATCCTTGGCGTTGCGTATCTTGGTTTCCGGCGCCGTCGCCGTCGCCGGCGTTTGCCCCGGTGCGGACGGCAATGAAGGCACGGGGGCCAGTCCTTCGGATGCCGACGTAGACGGTTGGGCCGCGGGTTCAGGCGCCGGTGCCGCCGTGGCCTTCGCCTTGTCGGCGGCGAGCTCGGCGAGCGGCAGGACGTCCGCCTCGATCACGCGAAGCCCGGACTTCGAGCGAAGCTGGCTGCGAAGGAGCCGCACGGTCTCGAGGTTCGCATCGACGTCGTCGGTGCCGCCGCTGATGAATCCCGCCACCAGAACACGCCGGAACGCCGACACGTCCATCTTCGGCGAGAGGGGCGTCTCGATGGGCACCTCGAAGAAGTTGGTGCACCCGCCCACCGCGGCGAGGACGAGAAGGCTAGCGATCGTTGCGGCGCTTCGCGCGGTCATTGATTTCTTTGAAGAGATCGTAGTTCTGACGAATCAGGATGTTCTTGGGATCGAGCGCGACGGCCTTCTCGTATGCCTTGCGTGCGTCCTCGAACCGTCCCTCGTGCTCGTAGCCGATGCCGAGATTGTTCCACGCCGCGGCGTACGTCGGGTCGACTTCAACCGCCTTCTCCCAGCGATACGTGGCTTCTTTCCAGAGGCCGTTCTGGGCGACCTTGATGCCGAAATCCACCTGCGACTTCGCCTGGGAGCGCGCGTCGGCGTACGCGGGGAGCGCGACACCAGACAGCAAGCCGGCAAAAGCAACGGCTCGAGCGACGGCCAAGGCCCGAAATCGCATGGCGTTTAAACCCACTATAGTCACCGGCCCGAACCACCGCAAGCTTTTACCGAACGGCTTGTTTCCAGGCGAGACCGTGCTCGCATCCGGGTATCCGCTCGTGTGGTCCGAGCAATGCACGTACCATGACTTTGGCGCGGAGAAACGCATTCGACAGGTGGAATCCCAGCCTTTTCCGTAAGCGCTCGACGCGGCTCGTAACCGGCCAACGTTGCGACGGAGACACCGCCCACCTATAATGAGGACAGAGGGGTCGGGTCGTATGGCTGCGTGCAGCCGCTACGGCGCCGGCCCTTTTGCTTTGACAGGAGCCCTCGATCGTCTCCCGGGCCTGCCGAGGTGGGAACTTGTTGCCGTGGGGAGGACTCGAGTGGACCTTCATACCGCAATCAGCGTCTCCATGCTCGGGGTGTCCCGCCTTCGTGCCTGCGCCGTGTACAAGGAACTCCGGCAGGCGGATCCGCGCACGTCGCTCACGACCGTTCTGGATGCGCTGGGTGTTCCGGAGGCTGAATGGCAGCCGCTGAACGACGCGGCCCGGACCCGGACGGATGTCGCGCTTGCCGACAGCCGGAACGCCGGCATGGACGCAATTGCGTGGTTCGATCCGCGATATCCCGCGCTGCTCAACTGCGTGGCCGATCCCCCGCCTGTTCTCTGGACTCGCGGCTCGGCCGCCGTCCTCGGGCAACCGGCCGTGGCGATTGTCGGATCTCGAGCGGCCACCACGTATGCGTTGGAGGTCGGCGCGCGGCTTGGCGGCGAATTGGCGAAACGAGGCGTTATCGTCATCAGCGGGCTTGCGCGGGGCGTCGACTCGGCGGCACACCGGGGTTCGCTCGACGCCGGGGGACCGACGATTGCGGTTCTTGGTTCCGGCCTCGACAAGGTCTATCCGCCCGAGCACGAAAATCTCGCGCAAATGATTGCGAAAAATGGGGTTGTGGTGAGCGAGCTTGGTCCTGGGGCGGCGCCCGTGCCGGAGAACTTTCCCCTCAGGAACCGGATCATCAGTGGGATCTCCCTGGCGGTTGTCGTCGTCGAAGCCTCCGAGAAGAGCGGATCTCTCATTACCGCCAGGTGCGCGACCGAGCAGGGTCGCGACGTGATGGCGGTCCCCGGCAGCGTCCTCAGCGGCCGTAACCGCGGCTCCCACAGTCTTTTGAAGGATGGGGCAAAGGTCGTCGAGACAGCGGACGATATTCTTGAGGAGCTGGGATGGCCGGCTGCGCGGGCGGCCGTCGAATCGGCTAAATTATTGAATCCAGACCCTTTGCTGGCTCGAATGGAGGCCGGCGAGGTGTACCGCCTCGAGGAGCTCGTCGAGACGACCGGCACGGCGGCGTCGAAGCTTCTGCCCAGGCTGATGGATTTGGAGCTCCAGGGGCACGTGGCCGCCGTGGGGGGCGGGCGATTTACCCGCACCGTCGCGCGACGGTGATAAGGTCAGAGAAGGTTTCTATGGCAAAGGCACTCGTCGTGGTGGAATCGCCCGCAAAAGCGAAGACCATCAACAAATATCTCGGGCGCAATTACAAAGTGATGGCGTCGATGGGGCACGTCCGCGATCTGCCCAAGAGCAAGCTGGGGGTGGACATCGACGAGGACTTCGAGCCGTCGTACGAAGTGATCGCGAGCCGGAAGAAAGTCCTGAAGGAATTGAAGGATGCCGCGAAGGAATCCGACGAGATCTTCATCGCGACCGACCCGGATCGTGAAGGCGAAGCGATTGGCTGGCATCTGGCCGAAGAGCTGGGCGCGGGCAACAGGAAGAAGATCCGCCGCCTGATGTTCAACGAGATCACGAAGAAGGGGGTGCTTGCCGCCCTCGAACATCCCACGGCCATCAACAAGCAGATGGTCGACGCGCAGCAGGCGCGACGCGTGCTCGATCGGCTGGTCGGCTACAAGATCAGCCCGATCCTGTGGGACAAGGTGCGTCGGGGGCTGAGCGCGGGACGCGTGCAGTCGGTTGCCTTGAAGCTCGTCTGCGATCGCGAGACCGAAATCGACAAGTTCGTGCCGGAGGAGTACTGGAACATCACGGCGCGGCTGGCGGCCGCGGTCCCGCCCGAGTTCGATGCCAAGCTCCACAAGCGCGGCGCCTCGAACATCAAGGTCACCAACCAGGCGGAAGCCGACGCGGTGCTCGCCGATCTGAAGAAAACGGACTGGATCGTCGGCGCCGTCACAACGAAGGAACGCAAGAAGGGCGCGGTTCCCCCGTTCATCACGAGCAAGCTGCAGCAGGCCGCGCGATTTCCGGTCAAGAAGACCATGATGATCGCGCAGCAGCTGTACGAAGGGGTCGAGCTGCCGGGTGAAGGGGCGATCGGCCTCATCACGTATATGCGAACCGATTCGACGCGCGTCTCGGAGCAGGCAATCACCGACGTGCGCGAGCTCATCGGGCGGACGTACGGTCCCGACTTCGTGCCGGAGAAACCCAACGTCTACAAGACGAAGTCGGATGCGCAGGACGCGCACGAGGCGATTCGCCCGACGTCGATGCAATACGACCCGGAGTCGGTGCGTCCTCACCTCACACCCGACCAGTACTATCTATACAAGTTGATCTGGAACCGGTTTGTCGCTTCGCAGATGCCGCCGGCGACGTTCGACGAAACGACGGTGGACATCAACGCCGCCGACTACGTCTTTCGCGTGAAGGGCTCGGTTCCGAAGTTTGCCGGATGGCTGGCGGTCTACAACCAGGGGACGGTCGAAGTGAAGACCGAAGGTCCTGGTCCCGACGCGGTCACGGCCGAGGACGAGGACGGGAGCAGCGTGCTCCCGCCGATGCGCGAAGGCGATACGCTGCAGCTGCGCGAGTTGAAGCCCGAGCAGAAATTCACGCAGCCCCCGCCGCGCTACAGCGAGGCCACGCTCGTAAAGGCGCTCGAGGAGAACGGCATCGGCCGCCCGAGTACGTACGCCTCGATTATCAGCGTCATCCAGGCCCGCGACTACGTGAACAAGATCGAAGCGCGGTTCAAGCCCACGGTCCTCGGCCGCATGCTGGTCGACCGGCTGCTGAGCCCCGCGTTCGACGATATCCTCGACGTCGAGTACACGAGGAACCTCGAAGAGGATCTCGACAAGATCGAGGAGGGCACGTCGAACTACGCGAAGACCCTGGGCAGCTTCTACAAGAAGTTCGAGAAGGATCTGAAGCGCGCCTCCAAGGAGATGATCAACCTCAAGGAGGGGGTGGAGCCCGATCCCACGGTCGCGTGCGACAAGTGCGGCAAGCCGATGGTGATCAAGGCCGGAAAGTTCGGCCTGTTCCTCGCCTGCAGCGGCTACCCGGAGTGCGAGAACACGCGCGAGCTCGAGACGCCAGAGCCGGGCGCCGACGGCGAGGCCATCGAGGAGGCGTGCGAGAACTGCGGCAAGCCGATGGCGATGAAGCGGGGCCGCTTCGGCATGTTCCTCGCCTGCACGGGCTATCCCGAGTGCAAGACAACGCGGAAGATCATCACGACCAAGCAGGGCATGACGGCCGCAAAGCCGGATCAGATCCTCGACGAGAAGTGCCCGAAGTGCCAGTCGAACCTCGTGCTCAAGCAGGGCCGCTTCGGCGAGTTCACGGCGTGCAGCAACTATCCCGCCTGCAAGTATGTGAAGCAGAAGTCAACGGGCCTCGTCTGTCCGAAGGACGGCGGCGACGTCGTCGAACGCAAATCACGGCGCGGGAAAGTGTTCTTCGGCTGCGCGAACTATCCGGACTGCGACTTCGTGTTGTGGAATCGTCCCGTGCTCGAGCCGTGCCCGCAGTGCGGCGAGAAGTTCCTGGTCGAGAAGATCACCAAGCGCCATGGCCGCCAGCTGATGTGCCACAAGGAAGATTGCGACTACGTACGGTCGGAGGAGTTGGCGCCCGCTTAGTCCCTTTCTATGATTCACATCATTGGCGGCGGCCTCGCGGGCAGCGAGGCGGCGTGGCAGGCCGCATCGCGCGGTGTCGCGGTCACCATTCACGAGATGCGCCCGGTCCGCGCGACGGCCGTCCACAAGACGGACGGGCTCGCGGAGCTCGTCTGCAGCAATTCCTTCCGCGGCGACAAACTCGACAACGCGGTCGGTCTCCTCAAGGAGGAGATGCGCCGCCTCGGATCGCTCGTGATGCGCGCGGCAGACGGCGCGCGCGTCCCGGCCGGCGCCGCGCTCGCGGTCGATCGCGAGCGGTTTTCCGCCGAGATCACCCACGCGATCGCGTCACATCCGCGCATCACGCTCGTGCGCGAAGAGATTCCCCGTATTCCCCTGGCGGGCCTGACCACCGGCCCGATCATCATCGCGACCGGTCCGCTGACGTCCGATTCGCTGTCGGCCGACATTGCCGTCATGGTGGGGAGCGATCATCTGTATTTCTACGATGCTGTCAGCCCGATCGTCCTGGCTGAGAGCATTGACATGTCGAAGGTGTTTCGCGCTTCGAGGTGGGGGAGGAGCTTGAGGGGTGCCATGGGTGCCATGGGTGCCGGGGGTGCCATGGGTGCCGGGGCTAGCGCGAGGGCCATCGAAGGCGCGTGTGGTGTCGACGATGGCGAAGGCGACTATCTGAACTGCCCGTTCACCGCGGCCGAGTACGCGCGCTTTCATGAGGCGCTCATCGCGGCGGAGCGGGCGCCGCTGCACGAGTTCGACGAGGCGAAATTCTTCGAAGGCTGCCTTCCGATCGAGGTCATGGCGTCGCGCGGGATCGATACGCTGCGGTTCGGCCCGATGAAGCCGGTGGGCCTGGCCGATCCGCGGACGGGGCGCGAGGCGTACGCCGTCGTGCAGCTGCGGCAGGACAACCTCGCGGGCGATCACTTCAGCCTGGTCGGGTTCCAGACACAGATGAAGTGGGGCGAACAGGCGCGCGTGCTGAGGCTGATTCCGGGACTGGAGCAGGCGGAGTTCGTACGCTTCGGCATGATCCATCGAAACACCTATATCAACGGCCCGACGGTGCTGCGCGAGACGTGGCAGACGAGGACGCGCGACGATCTGTTCTTCGCGGGACAGATTTCCGGCGTCGAGGGATACGTGGAATCGGCGGCGTCGGGCCTCCTCGCGGGCCGCAACGCCGCGGCGCTCGTCCTTGGCGAGGCGATCTCGGTTCCCCCGCGGACGACCGCCATCGGCGCCCTCGCGTATTACGTGTCGCATGCGGAACCGCGGAATTATCAGCCGACCAACATCGCGTTCGGCATCATCCCGCCGCTCGTGCCGGAGCCGGGCCGATGGGTGCCGCGGAAGAAAGCGGATCGCAAGGTCGCGCTGTCGGAGCGGGCCCTGGCGGATCTCGACGCGTGGATGCAGGCAGGATCCTTCCGCCTGCCTTCGACGCGCATTCGCTCGCTCAGGCCAGGAAAGGCGGAAGCCACCTAACTCTGTTGTGATGAACGATCAACTCGCCGACTTCCTCGATCACCTGCGCCTCAACGAGAACGCCTCGGCGCACACGGTGCGCGCGTACGAGAGCGATCTCTCGCAATTTGTCGCCTTCGTCGCCGCCCATCTCGATCGACGCCGGTCCGATCTGCTCGCCACCGATTTCAATCACCTTCACATCCGCGCGTTCCTTGGCGACCTGCACAAGCGCGGCAACTCGCGGTCGTCCGCGGCGCGCAAACTCGCGGCGATCCGGACGTTCGGCCGGTACCTCCGGCGCGAAGGGGCCATCGAGGGGGATCCCGCCGCGCTCGTCGGCACGCCGAAGCGCGAACAGCGCCTGCCTGCCCACCTGGCCGAAGCGGAAATGTCGCGCCTGCTCGACAGGCCGGACGCGGCGACCCCGCTCGGGAGGCGCGACCGCGCCATCATGGAGCTCTTCTATGCTTCTGGCCTGCGCCTCAGCGAGCTCGTGGGGCTGGGACTCGAGGATGTGAATCTGAGCAGCCGCGTGGTGCGCGTGCTCGGCAAGGGGGGCAAGGAGCGCATCGTCCCGTTCAATCGCACGACCGAGGGGGCGCTCAGAGACTGGATGCGGGATCGGGAGGAGATCGTGAACGCGGTTCGTCCCTCGACTTCGCTCGGGACGACCCTGAGCTTGTCGAAGGGTCGCAAAGTGGCTGCCGTAAAACCGCGGCGCCCTACGGAGCCTCTATTCCTGAACTACCGGGGGGGCAGGCTGTCAACGCGCAGCGTCGATCGGCTCGTGCGGAAATACGTCGCGGCGTGCAGCGCGCGCTTCGGGATCAGTCCGCACGCGCTCCGGCACTCATTTGCGACGCACCTGCTCGAACGGGGCGCCGATCTGCGCGTCATCCAGGAGCTGCTGGGCCACGCGCGCCTGAGCACGACGCAGCGGTACACGCACGTGAACTCAGCGCAGCTGCTCGATGCCTACAGGAAGGCCCATCCGAAAGCATAGAGAATTGCTGATTGCAATTCTTCTAGCTCGCGATCGTCTCCATCATCGGCCGGCGCCCGCCGCGCGAGTAGTCGATCCCGAGCGTCTTGATCTTGTAGTTCATCACGCGCGGGCTGATCGACAGCAGCTCCGCGGCGTCCTTCTGCACCCAGTTCGACATCTTGAGCGCCTCGATGATCGCCTGGCGCTCGATCTCCTCCAGCGCGATCCCGGTCGGCGGGATCTTGACGACCGGATTCGCGTCGCCTGACGGCTGACCGGTCGTCAGCTCGCCGAGCGACAGGTCGTTGCTCGTCAGCTGCGGGCCCTCCGTGAGCAGCACGGCGCGCTCGATCGCGTTCTCGAGCTCCCGGATGTTGCCCGGCCAGTTGTAGCGCATCAGCAGCTTCTGGGCGTCGGCGCCGATGCCGTCGACCCGCTTCTTCAACTCACCGGCGAAGCGTTTGAGGAAGAACGTGGCGAGTTGGTGAATGTCGTCCTTGCGCTCGCGCAACGCCGGCATCTCGATCGAGACGACGTTGAGGCGATAGTAGAGGTCTTCGCGGAACTGGCCGCCTGCCACCATCTGCGACAGATTGCGATTGGTCGCGGCGATGAGCCGTACGTCAACCCGCAGGGTTCTCGTGCCCCCAAGGCGCTCGAACTCGTGCTCCTGGAGCACGCGCAGAATCTTTGCCTGCGTGTTCGCGCTCATGTCCCCGATTTCGTCCAGGAACAGCGTGCCGCCGTCGGCCTGCTCGAACCGGCCGACCCGCTGCTTGTCGGCGCCCGTGAAGGCCCCCTTCTCGTGACCGAAGAGCTCCGATTCCAGGAGGTTCTCCTGGAGCGCCGCGCAGTTCACCTTGACGAAGTTGCGCCCCGCGCGCAGCGAGTTGTGGTGAATCGCGCCCGCGATGAGCTCCTTGCCCGTTCCCGTTTCGCCGCGGATAAGCACCGTCGTGTTGCTCTTGGCCACCTTCTTCACGACGGAGAGCACGGACTGCAGCGCGCCGCTCGCGCCCACAATGCGGTCGAAGTCGTAAATGTCCTGCTGGGTGTGGCGCAGGTACTCGATTTCGTGCTTGAGCCGCCGGTGCTCGATCGCCTTGGCGATCTTGAGCTCCATCTCCTCGATCTCGAACGGCTTCTGCACGTAGTCGAAGGCGCCGATCTTCATCGCCTCGACCGCCGTGTGGATCGAGCCGAACGCCGTCATCAGGATTACCGCCGTATGGGGCTGGAGCGACTTCGCCGTGCGCAGCACGTCCATGCCGTCGCTGCCACCCATCTTCAGGTCGCTCAGGACAACGTCGTATTGCCCCTCATGCAGCTTCTCGATGGCGACGTTGCCGTTCGGCGCTTCGTCGACCTCGTGGTGCGCGTCTGACAACGCGCGCACGATGCCGCGCCGAAGTGAGTCGTGATCGTCCGCTACCAGAATGCGACCCATTAGATTCTCCTGATTCCGTAACCGCTAACCGCTAACCGCTAACCGCGAACCGCGAACCGCGTTTCGCGACTTGCTATCTGAACAATTCGTGACTGCCGCTCACCGGGAGCGTGACCCGGAAGCGCGTGCCGCCTTCCGCAGGCGCGCTGACGTCGATTCGTCCGTCGTGCGCATCGACGATCTTCCGCACGATGGCGAGTCCCAGCCCAGAGCCCTGCGGCTTGGTCGTGAAGAACGGGCTGAAGATGCGGTCCATCACGTCTGCGGGAACGCCCGGGCCGTTGTCGGCGACCTCCACCTGTACCATCGGCATCGCGTGCAGTTCCCCCACCGCCGTAGGCTCTTCTTCGGCCGCGAGCTGCTGCACGGAAATCCTCACCTGCCCCTTCCCTCCCATCGCCTCGAACGCGTTGGTCAGCAGGTTCGTGAAGAGCTGCCGGAGCTGGTGCGGGTCTCCCTGAATCGGCGGCAGGTCCTGTGGCAGCGCGACGTCCAGCTGCACGCCTCCGCGATGCACATGGCTTTCCGCCATGGAAATCGCGTCGCGGAACACATCGTCGAGCTCCGTGCGCTCCACCTGCAGCCGGATGGGCCGCACGAAATCGAGCACTTCCAGGACGATGGCGTTGGCCATCTTCGCTTCCTTGATGATGTCGCGGAGGATCGCCTGCGCGTCTTCGGATTCCGGGAGCTGCCGCTTCAGGATGCCGGCCATCACTTCGATGCCTGCCAGCGGGTTCTTGACCTCGTGCGCAATCGCGGCGGCCATTTCGCCGAGCGCCGCCAGCCGATCGCGAAGGCGTTCGCGCTCTTCGAGCTGCTCGACGCGCGTCAAGTCCTTGAAAAAGAGCGTTGCGCCCGTAATCGCGCCCTGCCGATCCTTGACCTGCGACAGCGTGTAGCCAATCACTTTGCCTGTGCTCTTCACCCGCATTTCCGCCCGGTTGGGCAGATGCGACAAATCGAACGCGCCCGAGACGATGCGCCAGACGTCGGGGCGGTCCTTGAGCACCTGGGCAAAGGGAAGACCGATGTCGGTCGTGTGTTGCGGAAGTCCAAGAATCCG
>JBBQEJ010000108.1:0-17740 GCA_038320555.1 Vicinamibacterales bacterium
TAGAACACTTCATAGAAGATCCGGCCATCCTGTTCTCCAATAAGCCGCAGCGCAATTCCCGATTGAACGTACTGAATGAGATCCGGCGAGGCGGTGCGGGTGTCGAGCACGACGAATGCGATGCCGGCGGAGGCAAGCGACGAGGCGGCTTCGCGCGGAGTCATGACGACGGGCTCGTCCGACAGCTTTCCACCCGACGAGAGGCGCAGGAACGATCCCACGACCGGCATCGCCGCATATTCGCGGGCGACGCGTGGATCGAGGCGCGCAACGAATCCACCGACGATCGGCCGTTCGTGGAGCGTCTGATGCAGGAGCACCGCCGAGTCGAACCAGCCTGTTTCGCCGAACCCGTCGCGGATGCCCAGCGGAAGCTCGCACACCGCGCCCGCATGAGGGCGGTCTTTGAGCGCCGCGTATTGCGACGGCATATCCGGAACATACGTGGGAGGCTGGGCGGGCGCGCACTCGAGCGCGAGCAGTAGAACAAGGCACCCTACAGCTATTCGGCCCGTTCGTTTCCGGGAGCTCAGCCAGGATGCGCCCATGGCGGCCAGCATCGCGACAGCGAGATACACGACCACCATGGCCCGCCCGGGAATACGCGCGTTCGCGACGATTGGCACGTACCGGACCACGAGGGCTGGCAAGATCAGCGGCGTCTGTCGCCCAAAGGCTATCAGCCACGGGCCGAGTGCCCATGTCATGAAGACGGCGCCGACGATAGCCCATTGCTGGACGACCGGATCTCTCCATCGCGCCGCCACTGCAATAGCCGCCAGGACGAGGGCGCTTATCGGGATCCAGGCGGATCCTTCGATGAGATCGCTGTGCAGCGCAGTGTAGATGCCACGAACAGACTCGCCCCACAACACGTGAAACGGATTGCCGAGAACCAGCGTCGCGGCATCGATGCCGCCCGGCGCGCTGCGCCATCGATACTCCTGTGACACATAACGCCCCTCGCTCCAGAGTCTCGCTGCATGAATCAGCAGTGGCATCAACAGTACCGTCGCGGCACTGACGGCCACGATTGGCACGCGAACGCTTCTCCACAGAGCCGTTGACCTGAATCCGATCGCAACTCTCGGCCAGGCAACGAACGCTCCACCCACCAGCGCGAGAATCCAGGCGGCGGTAATCGGGTTATTGATGCTGCGCACCGAGACGCGCAACGGGCCAACGTCGATGCGGTCGCCGCGCCAGAGCAGAATCGCGGCAATCACCAATACGTCGATCGACAGGAGCACTCCAACCGCCGTGAGCGCATGCCGGCGCAGCCGTGAAGGCGCCGGCCGCCGTAGCAACAACTCCATCGATCGAGACATCCAGCAGAGTCCCAGCAGAACGACGACATAGATGAACAGGTAGTAGTCGATGTAGGCAGCCGCCGCAACGGCGACACCGGCGAGTACGCCTCGCGTCAGTGAGGTGTTCTCGCTTGCATCCCAGGCAAGCAGGCACGCGAGCGGCACGATCCACGCGGCGATCAGATTGAAGTGTCCCATGAGGCGAGTGTTCACGAACGACGAGGTCCCGAAGACGACCGCCGCGACGAGCGCCGGCAACACGCGGCGGGTCGTCCGGTATCCGAGCGCATAGCTGCACAGGAAGTTGAGATAGATGTGCAGGACGATCAGGAGGTTCTGGGAAGCGACGAGCGATGATGGTCCCGCCACCGCTGCGAGAAACGCAGGCAGAGCGGTATGCGTATGCAGCGTCAGATCGGCGCCGAACGGGTGGAACAGGAATGGCGTGGTGAAGAACGAATAACCTGGATGGTGGAGCACGTAGCGCATCCACCAGAGATTCCAGACGAATGTGACGTTGTCCCCGGCGCCGGCGCCCGGGATCGCGGTGGAGAACCGCAACAGAACGGGCAGGAGCCACAGCGCGGTGATTGCGGCAAACGCAAGAAGTGCGGGCGCGTGTCGCCGGATGGTCACACCCGTCCCGTATCTCCTGTCGTCAATGCGCGTCCCTCACCGAGATCGTCTCGTCCGTCCGGACGGTAACTATAGCATCGCGTCAGAACGTCGCGCGGGTTCGATACCGCAACACTGCCTGTCCGTCCGGCGCAACGGGCACGTCGAAGTGCGCCGCCCAGGCGTCGGTCTTGTTCCACTTGTGCGACGACCGCAACATCTGCCACGTGCCACCTATGGGTTCGTTGACCTCGATGCTGATCGGGGCGGCCTTGTGGTTGCGCAAGGTAATCTCGTACTCGAACTCGTACACCGACGAGCTGATCTGCTGGAAGTCGATCTGCTTCCGTTCGCAGACGACGTCGAAGGCATGGCCGATCTTGAGGTTGAGAGTCTCGTCCTTCGGCGTGTGGCTGATGGCATCCTCACCGACAAACTGAACGCCGCCGCGCGAGTCCGCCTGGTACACCCTGACCGTGCCTGCCGGCATCGGCATCCCCAGGCCGGACTTCTGCTCGTTTCGAAACTGGTAGAAGACCTGAACAACGTCCTTGATCGGCGCCCCTGGGTGCCGGCCGTTGCGGTAGTAGAACGCCTGGCCGTCGACGACGTACCGCTTCCGCACCGGGACGCCGCTTCCCGACAGCATGCTAACCTGTTTCGTCTCGGCGTTGTTGATGCTCGTCTTGCGCTCGAGCGTGTACAGGTGGTAATCCGAGAACGCTTCCTGCGACATCTGCGGCGCCCGCAGCGCTGGTTCCGCGACCGACTTCATGCGCATCTCGTCGATCTCCTGCCTCACCCGGTTCAGCTCGCCGGCCACGAGCTGCAGCTTCGCATTGCGGAACGACGTGCCGCTGCCGTTGGTGAGAGTGACCCATCCGTCCAGATCCGCTGCCTTGTCGTCGCGTCCGACGGTGAGCACGTAGTCGGCGTTCCAGGCGAGTTTCCCCGCGAGGTATGACGTCTCAACGCGATGCCGGGCGCCGCCTCTGTTCTGGAGTGTCCAGATCAACGTGGGGTGGGTATACAGATTTGCCGGCAGCTCCGGGAACCTCATGTGATCGGCCCGCATTCCGGTGACGATTTCGTTGCCGACTCGCCAAACGGGCGCTCCGTTGAAGCTGAGGAGGTGCGCCTTCACTTCTTCCTGCTGCGTCGTCCCGTTCTCGGTACGTGTCTGGACCAGTGTCACGTCGCGCCCGACATACTTGTGCAGCAGCTTGTCCGGATCGAGCAGGTCGTACTCGTAGTTCTGCTCGAGGACGTCCAGGTTAGCCGGCTCGGTCAGCGAACGGAAGTGAACCGTCGCGGGATTCACGGTTGCAGCAATATCCATGAAGCTGAGATCGAAACTCCCTGAGGGCAGCTGCACGTTCCGCACGTCGCGAACGAGCGCGATGTCCGAGTTGTAGACCGTCAGCGCGAGGTCGGTTTGATCCTCGAGCGTCGACGTATGCTGCTGTGCCGGCGCTGCCGAGACCGACGCGGGCGCCGTGTTGACGGAAAAGGCGACGCCGGCGATCCCAACGAGCAAGGCGAAACACAATCGGGCACGCATGGTGATAGCTCCTCTCGGTATCGCCGTTCGCCGTTCGCGGCTCGCGGGTCGCGGGTCGCGGGTCGGCGCAAAAACAGGCGCGGTTATGCTTAGAACGGGTGGGCGGGAAATTCTTGCAGCGGGAGCCTGGACCAGGTGGCGCCGCCGTCAGCGGTCGAGAACTGACGGCCGTCGGAGGTGGTCACGGTGGCGGTTTTCGCGTCGAGGGCACGAACGGCCGTGAGGTTCACGGCCTCCAGGAATGGACGAAGCTGCCATGTGGTCCCGTCGGTGGACAGCACGACCGCTCCGCCACGCCCCACGATCCAGCAGACGTCGCGAGCCGGAGACGCGGCAGCTGTGAGGACAATCCCGGCCGGCGCCACCTGCGGCTTCCACGTGACGCCTCCGTCAATGGAACGCTGAATCGTGTCGGGACCCGAAAGCCGCCATCGGAATGCGGGTTCCGGCGACATGACCTCAACGCCGGTGGTAAATGCGGCCGCCTCGCCTGCCCGTCCCGCCATCCTCATCACCTTTGCGGAGGACTCGGGGGTCGCCGTGACGGTATCGGCAAGCGGCCTGGGAACAGAAGGTTCTTTCGCCGGCGGTGGAGGGGCATTCGGCACAACAAGCGTCGCCGCCGGAGGCGCTACGGGAGCCGACGTTGCGGCGGCTGGACTTGCAACGGACGCCGCGTTGCGGCTGCGTGTCTGCAGAGACGGGCCCAGGGCGTCGATGGTTTGTCGACCGACAGCGCCCTGAGCCGCCGGCTCAGACAAGGATTTTCGCTCCGCGCGCAGATCCGCTGGAGCCTCGGCCTTTGAACGCGCGCGGGCATCCTTCTCGCCAGCGACCCGTGCGTTCTGGCCTGGTCCCGCGAGAGGTTCCTGGGCATCGGCCAACGCTGCGGGCGGTGCTACAGGCTCGCTGGCGCGGGATGTTTGCAGCGTCGTGACGGGAGCCACGGCCGCCTTCTGTTGACGATCGACGGAAACCCACAGCGCGACGGCGGTAGCCGCCGCCGCAATCGGCACGAGCCATTTGACTCTCGGCATTCGCCACCACGGACGCGCAGCCGTCTCCGGCGCTGTGCGTGCAATCGACGCGAGCATGGCCTGGCATCGCGCGCACCCGGCCGCGTGGTGTTCCACTCGATCCAGCGTGTCTCCCGACAGCGACCCATCCGTCCAGGCGGCAAGCGTTTCCGCGTCGACACACGCGTCCGTGACGGGCAGATCAGCGCCGGGCTCGAGCCGCCGCAGAAGGCGGTCGATCGATTGATCGCGCTGGTCGGTCTTACGCATTGGTGTATCTAATCAGGAGACAGGAGACAGGAGGCAGAACACAGGCTGCATTCACCCTGTCTCCTGACTCCTGTCTCCTGACTCCTACTCGACTCATCATATAGAACGATCCGGCTCGGAATCCTTGCGGAGCATACCGCCGAGGTCGAGCGGTCCGGCATCTTCCAGCGCGCAGTCGAAACAGCGGGCGATTTGAGCCTCGTTGAGCCGTCCTTCCTCGCGAAGATACCGTTCCACCTCGGCTCGAATCGCTCGTCGCGTCTTCGCAAGATGTCGCGAAACCGTGGCCTCGTGCTCCTTGAGGACGCGGCCGGTTTCGGCGAGCGTCAGCTCCTGCGAGTAGTAGCACGCGATCCGAAGGCGGTCCCTCGCGCCAAGCAGCGACACCGCGACTCCCAGCGCTCGCTGAATCCATGCCGCATACCGAGTCCGATCTGGATCGGGAGCGGGAGCTGCCGAGACCATCGTGATCTGCCCGTCCTCTTCGGACAAGGGATCGAGCCGACGCTCGGCACGCCCCGCGTCCACGACACGCTGCGCGAGCACGGCGCGTAGCCACGTCGCCAGCGAACTTCGACCGTGAAAGTACCGCAAGAGCGACCGGCGCTCGCCATCGCGCTCCTGTAAGCCGTACAGATCCGCATAGATCGAGTCCGCCAGATCCCGGGCGCCGCCACCCGGCCGGAGCGCATCAGCCGCGCGATACAGCACTGGCCGGTGTTCGCGCACGAAATGCTCCCACGCGCGCTCGTCGCCAACCATGCAGGCACACGCCAGCGCGAGATCCTCGAGGTGCAGACCCTGCAGGTACGCGCCGACATCTGCAGCGCCGGCGCGATCGGCGCTCGCCTGCATCGCCGCGGCGAAGCGCTCGACCGGCACGGACCAGCGATCCGCTCTGGCGTCGCGATAGAGGCGCTCGACGAGATCGTTGGGGATTGGTTTCACGCAGCCGAAATGACTTCGCTTGGGACAGGAGTCAGAAGACAGGAGTCAGGAGACAGATCGATCGTGCCACGATACACCCTGCCTCCTGTCTCCTGCCTTCTGACTTCTGACTTCTGACTGCTACGCTGCCGTCGCTTTCCTCGCGAGCACGTCGCCGAACACGGCGACCGCCTTTTTCATTTCCTCCATCGTCCCGAAGGAGAGCCGGCAGTGCGACGTCTCGAAAGGCGGGAAGTCGCGCGCGACGAGGATGCCCTTCGCGCGGCACGCGTCGCGGAATCCCTTCGCCGGCCGGCCGATGTTGACGAACATGAAGTTGGCCTGGGAGTCAGCCGGCTTCATCCCGCGGTCGGCGAACCACTTCATCGTAAAGTCGCGCACAGCTTTGTTGCGGGCGCGCTCATTGGCTGTGAATGACGCGTCCTGCGCGATGGCGGCGACGGCCGCCTGCACCGCCAGCACGTTCAGCGACCCGGTGCCGGAGCCGCCGTCCCAATCGGCCATCTTCTTGATCGTGTCCTTGTGTCCGATCGCGTAGCCCATGCGAAGCCCCGCCATGCCGTAGACCTTGGAGAACGTGCGCGAGACCAGAATACGCGGGTTCTCGACAGCCACCGGAATGTGCGTGTCGTGATCGGGATCGGAGACGTAGTCGAAGTAGGCCTCGTCCACCAGAATCGTGGTGTCGGGCGATTCGCGCGTGATCCTCGTCAGGAAGTCGCGCGTCGCGCGGGCGCCGACGTAGGTGGCCGTCGGGTTGTTTGGGTTGCAGTAGAACACGAGCCCCGCGCCTCTGGACGCGTCGGCCAGCTTGTCGAGGTCGATCTTGAAAGCCGCGTCGAGCGCGACGGGCCGCACGGGATGTCCCATCATCTCCGCGTAGGCGGCGCACTCCTCGTAGGTCGGGATCGTGCCGACGAGTGGCTTGTCCTTCGCGGTAAAAAGATGTGTGGCCGATCGGAGGATTTGCGTCGAGCCGCATCCGAGCACGACATTCTCCGCCTTGACCCCCTGCTTCTTCGCGATGGCGGCGATCAGGTCGGCAGTGGGTGAGTACCGGCCCGGGGCGCGGCCTTGCTCGCCAAACGCCGCCTTGACGGCGTTCATCACCGTCGCGCTGGGGCCGAGCGGATTCTCGTTGCTGGCGAGCACGATCACGCCCCGCTCGTTGGCCTGCAGCGCGGGTTCGACGGTAGACCACAAAGCGTTCTCGCGGCCACGGGCGCCAATCCAGGAGCTCGTCACCGCGCCTGCCGCGCCGATTCCGGCCGACTGGACAAACCGGCGTCGCGTCAGCGCCATGACTCCTCCTCGATGCGCCCGCCGGTTGACATCGAGCCCGGCCGCAGCACGCTGCGGAACACCACCGTCGCCGTCTGCATCTCTTCCATCGTCCCGACCGAAATGCGCGCGTGGGTCTTCTCAAACGGCGGAAAGTCGCGGCCGACGATCACGCCCTGCTTCGCGCAGGCGTCGCGGAAGTCCTTCGCCGTCCGGCCGACGTCAACGAAGAGGAAGTTGCCCTGCGACTCGGACGCCTTGCACCCCAGGTCGCCGAGCGCCTTGATGGTAAACGCACGCACCTTCGTGTTGCGTTCACGCTCCTCGGCGATGTGCTTCGGATCGCTGAGCGCCGCGATCGCGGCGGCAATGCCCAGGACGCTGACGTTGTAGGGCATCTTCAATTTCGCGAGCGGCCTCAGCGTGTCTTCACGGCCGATCGCGTAGCCAACGCGCATCCCCGCCATGCCGTAGGCCTTCGAGAGGGTTCGGGTCACGAAAACGTTCGGCATATCGAGGGCCAGCGGCACCGCGGTCTGGTACGACGGGTCGGTCACGTAGTCGTGATACGCCTCGTCAATGAGGATCACGGTGTCGGGCGACAATTGCCGGACTCGAGTGACGAAATCCTGAACCGTCTTCGCGCTGTGCACCGTGGCGGTGGGATTGTTCGGGTTGTTGAAGAAGACGAGGCCGGCGTCTTTCGAGGCCGCGATCATCGGCTCGACGTCCAGCCGGAACGCCGGGTCGACTTTAATCTCGGCCACGGGATGTCCGAGCCGCCGCGCGATCCCCGGACAGTTCTCAAACGACGGGGATCCGGTGACCAGACCGCGCTCTGGCGTCGTGAACGCGCGCACCGCGCTCTTCAGAATCTCCTGCGAGCCTGCGCCGATGACGATATTCTCCGGCTTGACGTTGAACTTGCCGGCAACCGCCGCAACGAGGGCAGCTTCGCCGGGCGTGCTGTTGAAGGGATAGCGGCCCGCCTCGGGAAATCTTCCGAGCATCGCGTCGAGCACCGCCTTGCCGGGGCCGAGCGGGTTTTCGTTGCTGCTGATGCGGATTTCGGCAACGCCTGGGGGCACGAGCGACCCCGCGCCGCCGCCCTGCATGGCTTCCGCCAGGTGGGCCTCCATGCCGCGCGCTGCGATGAACGCGCCGGACGCTGGAAAGAGTCGCCCCGCAAGAAAGCCGCGCCGTGAGACGGACATCAGCTCCTCCTTTTCCACCGACGCGGCAGAAATACACCCCACAGAAGAACACTGCATCACACAGAAGGGCTCCGGGTGTTTGT
Source organism: Vicinamibacterales bacterium (assembly GCA_038320555.1). Lineage (GTDB taxonomy): Bacteria > Acidobacteriota > Vicinamibacteria > Vicinamibacterales > 2-12-FULL-66-21 > JALZOC01. Next base: position 8,299 of record JBBQEJ010000108.1, read on the forward strand.
CCGTGTTTGTCTGTGGCCTGGCGCGGATTCTATGCGCGGGCTACGCGGTCGTCAACGACAGATCGGGCGTGGAGGTGGGAACGAGTTGCTGCAGAAGTACGTGACGAATGATCTTCCGCCTGAAGGCGGCGTGTCCTTCCGCCTCCAGGCGGAAGCCACAAGACTGTCTATTTCGCCGCTGAGCAGCGACAGCCAAGGCCGGTGGAGCGACGGTGTGCGGAAGCTACGGGAAGAATCGACAGGAAAAAAAGTCTATAGAAGAAAAATCTAGAGAAGAAAGGAATCTCGTGGCTTCCGCCTTTAGGCGGAAGATCAAGATGCCCGGCTGGAAGCTGGAAGCTCTGAGCATTCATCTCTCCTGGCCCGCCGTTCCGATTGGACGCGTCACGGTGCGGCCGGCATCGAGGTCATTCCAATTCAGAATCGCATTGAATCCGAGGAAGAAGTTCCCCTGTGTCTGCCACCGCCAGTACGGGCGGTTCGCGAACATCACGACGTGACCCTTGCCAATCGGTGCGTCAACGGCGACCGCGCGCCCGGCTATCGCGTCGCCACCGATCAGAAGACCGGAGAGCAGCAGGTCGTTTGGATTCGTAGGAAACGACAGCAGGACGCGGGGCGCGTTTGGATCCGGCCCGTCGAGGCCCCCGCCGAACCCGCCGCGCCCGCCACGACCGCCCGGCTGCGGTGCGCCTTCAGCTGGTGGCGCACCACCCGCTGCTGGGCCTCCACCGAAACCGCCGCGCCCGCCGCCGCCACGGCCTCCACGACCGGCGCCGCCAGCCGCAGGCGCCGGCGGAGGCCCATCGAGCGTCGTCAAGGTTGGCGGCACGGCGTTTGGCTGCATGTTGCCAACGGGTGGAACGTTCGAACCGGCAGCGCCGCGGCCGCCGATTCCGCCGCCCCCGCCGACGCGCATGACGGGGGCCTGGTTGAAGTAGACCGCCATCGTGTTCTGATCGTACCCGTAGAGCACGGGACTGGCTTTGTCGCCGAGAACGGCCTTCAGCACGGATCCGCGGACATAGAGGTTGTCGGGCGTTTCGATCGTGACGCCCGGCGTGAGGTTGTACTCCGGGAACACCGTCGATGTGCTGCCTTCGGTGATGAGCACGCCCCCCTGGTCCACGAACTTGTAGAGCTCCATCAGCCCTTCGACGCCGATGGTGCCGCGCATATCGTCGGTCGAATCAATCGTGCCGACGTTGGGCGTCGCATCGGTTTTCTTATAGGGCCGCGGCTCGTTCCCCTGCACGCCGCCGGTGATGAGACCGGAGCCTCCCTGCCCTGCGTGCGGAAAAAAGATGACGTCGTACTTCGCGCGGAGGTTGCCTTCGCGCAGCTTCGGCGCCGCGAAGTAAATGTACGGCACCTTGAAGTAATCGAAAGACAGGCGGACCCAGCCTTCATCCTGTGTGCTGGTCCACGTGTGCACATAGCCGATTCGGGGCACGTCGAGATCGTGCATCGGCACGTTCGGCAGCGCGTCCACCGCCCACGCCGACAGCCCGAGCTCTTCGATTGACGCCTCGAGCGCCGCGCGGCTGACGTCGGCGATGACGAAGGCGCCCGGTGTAAATCGGTGACCGCCGGCCTCGAACTCCTTCTCCGCCGCCGCCATCTTCACGCCCGCGTTTTGGAACCGGAACGTGACCAGCGTGTTGTCGGTCGTGTGATCGACAATCACGACGCGGCCGGCGCCGGTGATCGTACCGGCAATCCTGAAGTCGGAGGTCGCCAGCGTCATCGGTTTGTCGAAGATCGACTTGTCTTCGACGCGCGACGTCTTCAGGTTGCGCACGAGCGGGATGGCCCAGCCGGTATCGTCGTACGGGCGCGGGTTCTCCGGCGCGTAGAACTGCACGCCGAGCAGGGTCTCGACGATGGCGTTGTAGGGCTGATCCATGCGCACGATGTAGTCGCCGGGAGCGACCTGCGTGTTGCCGATGGTGAACGCTGCGCTGGCAGTATGCACTTCGGCGCCTTCGCGGCGAATGAGATTCATCAGCTCCGCAGCCTCGACGATCCGTCGCTGCTTCGCAGGGACGACGTACGCATACGGCGCCTGCGTCCGGCCGCGCTCCACCGTGTGTTTGTTCTTGACGTAGTAGTTCTCCAGGAATGTGTCCTTGTTTCTGGCCACCGTGTGCATGGCGATGAGGATCGCGCTCTGCTGCATGTTCACGTTGTTGCGCGGACCCCAGACCATATCGGGCGGCGTCGGGTTCGGACGGTACCACTCGCGGCTCTGCTGCACCGGCAGCGGACGGTTGGCCACGCCGCCGAAGCTCTGCGTCTCGTAGAACCGGCCGATCGAGTTGTGCGTGACGCCGATCCAGAACATGTAGTTCGGCACCCAGCCGTCGTAATAGTTGTACGTCCACACGCCCGGGACGCCGCGCTTGGTCATTTCCATGATCTCGGTCTGCGCGAGCAGCCACCACTCGTTCACCTGAATGGGATCGACAACGGAATTGTACGGACCGGTACCCGTCGACGTATACAGCAGCGTGACGGATTCGTGGAGGTCGTGCCACACGGTAGGATGCCAGTCGAGGAATGTCTTCAGCATGACCTGCGTCAGGCGCAGGCCTACGCCAATGCCATCGCGATTGTTGTCGTGCTGCACGTACTTGCCCCAATACACCATGGACGGCGACGGCAACCCCTTCTGCTGTGCGACGAAATTATCCACCTGCTTCTCGCGGCCATCCACTTCGCTCGCCGGCGTGAACACGAAGATGATGTTGTTGCGAATGGTCTGGATGAACGGGGACTCTTCAACCGCCAGCCGGTAGGCCAGCTCCATGAGCATCTCGGGGCTGCCTGTTTCAGGCGAGTGAATGCTCCCCGACGCGAAGTAGATCGGCTTACCTGTCGCAATGAGCGGCCTGGCCTGCGCCTCGGTCAGCTTTCGCGGATCGGTGAGCTGTGCCGTGATCTGTCGATACTTGTCGAGCTGCTTAATCGTGCCTTCGTCGGCGACCGCAACGCCGAACATGTCGCGTCCTTCGTCGCTGACCCCGATCTTGAACATCGTGACGCGGGCCGAAGCCTTGTCGAGCGCGTCGAGGTACCGCACGATGTCTTTGTAGTACGTCATGTGCCCCGGCTCGCCCGGAATGTAGCCGAAGAACTTGAGCGGCGAGGGCACCTTGTCGGACGCCGGCATGTGATCGACGAGCTCGGTCAGAATTCGTGGATCCGCGGTCGCCGCCTTGATTCTGGCGGTGTAGTCCGCATCGAGTTTCTGCGCGGCCGGCGCCGCAGGCTTCGATTGCGCGAGGACTCCGGTAGAACCGACACTGGCGGTCGCGCCCGTCACGGTCAGGGCACAAGCAATCCGCAGCCAGGACTGGCCGCGTACCGAAGCGTGCATTCCATTTCTCCAACGTGATTCGAGGGGCACAGCCGACAGTGACGGCACGGAAAATATCATGAATCGGACGCGTGCTCTCGCTCGGAGATCGCGGAGGATATCGCGCAGAGAGCGCCGAGGACGCAAAGGGCCGCTGGAGCGCGTCTCGGCGTGCTCAGCGTCCTCCGCGCGAGGTCCTTCGCGATCTCGGCGCGAGACTAGGCACTCAGCCGCTTCACGGCCAGCACTCCAATGAACAGCAGCACGATGAGCGCGAGGACGGCAAGGCTGACGCGGCGGCGGGTGCGGCCGAGCGCTACCCAGACTTCTTCGTCCAGGTAGAACCGATCGGGCTGCGCTTCGCGTATCACGACACGGTCGCGCAGCCGGCGGAGCCCCAGGCCGTGGCCCACCTGCACATCGTCCAGCCTCTTTGCCGACGAGGGGGAGATGGCACCGGCCTCCTGGAAGCGCTGCACGACCTTCCGCTCCTTGCGCAGTATCGAGATCACGCCCCGATTGTGCCACAGACGGCGCTCCTGATTGGCGATCGTCACGACTTGACTCCCTCGGCGGGAGACCTCTACCATAGGCATAGACATCCTATGCCTAATGCCTCTGTCCCTCCAGGCACGCTTGTCATGATCGTCCTCCGCATATTGCAGACGGGGCCCCTGCACGGCTATGCGATCGCGCAGCGGATTCACCAGATCACGAGCGACGTGCTCCAGGTTGAAGAGGGCTCGCTCTACCCCGCCCTGCAGCGCATCCTCCTCAAGGGGTGGGCGAAGGCCGAGTGGGGCGTATCGGAGACGAACCGTCGCGTCCGCTTCTATCGCCTGACACCAGGCGGACGGAAGCAGCTCGAAACCGAGATGGCCGACTATGAGCGCGTCAACGCAGCGATCCGGGCAGTGCTGCGGACCGCCTGAAGGCCTGAGATGTCTCCGGGAGAAATCTGTCGGCGCATCCACTTTCTGCTGAACCGATCGCGCCTGGAGCGCGACCTGGAGGACGAGATGGCCGCGCATCGGGATATGAAACAGGGTGGTGAGCCGCGATTCGGCAGCCCTTTGAAGCTGCGGGAGGACTCTCGCGATGTGTGGGGCTGGGGCTGGTGGGACGACCTCGTTCAGGACGTCACGTTCGGCTCCCGGATGTTGCGTAAGTCCCCGGCGTTTACGCTGACGGCCATCGCTATTCTGGCGATCGGCGTCGGGCTCAACATCGCCGCGTTTCAGATCCTGAACAGCCTAACGCTCAGCCCGCTGCCTGTCAGCGACCCGGATTCGCTCGTCCGGTTCACTCGTCGCGGGCCGCACGGCTCGTCCACATCGTTCGCCTACCCGGCCCTGGATTTCTACGCGACGCACAATACGGTGCTCGCCTCATCGATGGGTCTCATGCGCACGCTGGTCGCGGTAGAGTCCGACAAGTCGCGGACGGTCCCGGTGCAATTCGTCACGGCCAACTACCTCTCCGAGCTCGGTGCGGTTCCAGCGCTCGGCCGGCTGCTCGACGGCGCGCGCGACGACGCGCCGGATGCCGAGCCGGTCGTCGTCCTGGCGTCTTCTCTGTGGCAGAGCCGGTTCGGCGCCGATCCTAACATCCCCGGCCGAACTATTCGGATCAACGGCCGGCCCTTCACGGTGGCGGGCGTTGCGCCGGCATCCTTTATCGGCCTGACGGGCCGGTCGGCGCAGGCGTGGATACCGATCACAAGACAGCCGTACGCCTTTCCCGGCAGCGACCTGCTGACGAACTATACGGACAATCCCGTCGCATTCTTCGCCCGCATGAAACCCGGGTTGAGTCTCAGTGCGGTAGAAGACGGGCTGCGGCCGGCAGCCTCGGCACTGCGGCAGCGCGGCCGCGATGCGGCATGGGAGAACGAATGGCTGGCGGCCCGGCCGGCGGGACGATTCATGACGATGGACGCAGCCGGCGTCGCGATCGGGGGCGCCTTCACCCTCATCGTATTGATCGCCGCGTGCGCGAACCTTGCCACGCTGATTCTCGCCCGCGGATTTTCGCGCGAGCGAGAGATCGCCGTGCGCCTCTCCGTCGGCGCGACGCGGCGGAGACTCGTGCGGCAATTGCTCACGGAAAGCGTGATGCTCGCGAGTCTCGGCACCGTTGCGGCTCTGGGGGTGAGCCTGGTCGCGGTCAGGCTGATCTTGACGGGGAGTACAGCACCGTCGTTCATGCAACCGAGACTCGACGTACGAGTGACGCTGTTTGCATTTGGGATGACAGCGCTGGCGTCGGTCCTGTTTGGCCTGATGCCAGCGTTACAGGCCGTGAAGCCGAGGAGCGCGCGCACACGTACGCGTGGCGTGCTCGTGGCCTCGCAAGTCGCGGCGGGCTGCACGCTGCTCGTCGTCTCCGCGGTGCTGACACGCGCGCTCGATCGGGTGACCCACGCGCCGCTGGGGTTCGAGTACGAGCATCACCTGACGCTCGATCCGGATTTGCATGCGAGCGGCTTCAAGGCTGCGGCCGCGCGGACGTACTGGACGGCGCTTCGCGACAGGCTCGCGGGCGTGCCCGGCGTTGATGCGATGTCGCTCGAGACAATCCCGCCCCTCGGCAACCGCGTCACGACCGCACGGATCGGCCGGGGCGAGACCGCATTCGTGCACCACGTCGATTCGACCTACTTCGAGGTCATGGGGATTCCGCTTCGCCGTGGCAGGATCTTCCAGGCGAACGAAACCGGCGCCGCGATCGTCAGCGAGTCGTTCGCACACGCGATGTGGCCGGGCGAGGACCCTTTGGGCAAAGCCTGGGACAAGGCGACGATCGTGGGTGTCGTGGGGAACGCTGCAACCGTCTCCCTGGCCGATCCCGACGTGTCGGAGTTCTACCTTCCGATGGACGACCCGCACGTGCAGCGGGCGGTGATGATCGTGCGCGTTGACGGCGATCCCTCGTCGATGACCGGGGTGCTCGTTGGCGCGGCGCGTTCGATCGATCCGCGCGTGTCGATTTCGGCCGGCGTGCTTCGAGACGCCTTTGACGTCAAGCTCCGGATGCCACAACGCATGAAGGTCATCGTCTGGGCGCTGGGCGCCCTGGCGTTGGCGCTCGCAGCGGTGGGTCTGGGCGGTCTCGTGGTCTTCACCGTCTCGCAGCGCGGGCGCGAGATTGGTATCCGCATGGCACTCGGCGCGCGGCCACGGGACGTGATCGATGGAGTTCTGCGGCAATTCCGCAAGCCGATGGCGTTGGGCCTTGCCGGCGGGTTTCTGATCGCCGCCGGCCTGTCGCGGGTGCTTCAAAAGGAACTGTTCGGCCTCAGCCCGTTCGACCCTCTGAGTTACGTCTCCGCCGCCCTGCTGTTCACACTTGTCGCGGCGCTGGCAATCGCAGGACCCGTGCGGCGCGCCCTGCGGATCGATCCGATCAGCGCGCTCAAGTGTGAATAGAACCCCTACTTGAAGCCATGCGGCCTTGACAACCACCCTGAGGCAACGATAATCGGGGCTGCTTGTGATGCGCGATATTGTGCCCGTGTCAGGTCACTCGAACCGAGGACCGCGTCTGCATAGCGGACGTGATTGTGGACGGAAGCCGTGCTGGGCCTGAGCATTGACAGACCAGCGCTCGCCATACATGGAACTCTCGCTACGCCACTCCATAACGGTCGCTCCGGACATCGTGTTTCGCGAGGTTGACGGCGAAGCTGTGATCCTGAATCTCGAGAGCGGACTCTACTTTGGACTCGACCAGGTCGGTACGAGGATCTGGCAACTCGTTCAAGAGCACGGCTCGCTCCAGAAGGTGTTCGACGCGATGTGCGACGAGTTCGACGTCGGCTCGGACGCGCTCGAGCGTGATTTGCTCGGGTTGATGGACGAGCTGTGCGACAAGGGGCTCGTCCGGGCCTCGCCGGAATAGCACCAGTCCAGATGTACTCCATCGCCGATTACGGCGCCATGATCCAGGACACCGCTCGGATCGATGGTTTCATCCGAGCGTTCCGTCGAGTCATCACACCGGAGACGGTGGTCGTGGACATCGGAACAGGAACCGGGATCCTTGCTCTCCTGGCCTGCCAGATGGGCGCGCGCCGTGTCTATGCCATCGAGCCTGACGAGTCGATTCACGTGGCTCGTGAGGCTGCGGCCGCAAATGGGTACGGCGATCGCATTGAGTATCTCCAGGCGCTGTCGACGGCGGTCATACTCCCGGAACAGGCCGACCTGATCGTGTCAGACATCGGTGGAGTGCTTCCGTGGCTGCACCACCATGTGCCGATGATTGTCGACGCGCGAACGCGATTCCTTGCGCCCGGTGGCACGCTGATCCCGCGCCGCGACACATTGTGGATGGCACTCGTTGAAGCCCCGGACCTCTACCGACAGTATTCGGAACCGTGGAATGCGCAGCCGTACGGCCTCGACCTGACGTCGGCTCGCCGGCTGGTCGTCAACACCTGGCGGCAGGGCAGAATCTCCGAGGAGCAACTGCTGGCGCCGCTGGCAAGGCCGATGGCTGTGGATTATGCCGACGTCACCAGTTCGAATCTCGACGTCGCGGTCCAGTGCACGGTTGCGCGATCCGGAACGGCGCATGGCTTCGGCGCAGGGATTGACCGCTTGCTGACCGAAGGGGTGGGCTTCTCCAATGCGCCAGACCGCGTGGACCGCCTGCCCCCAGACTCGATCTATCGCACGGTCTTCTTTCCCTGGTCTTCACCCGTACGGCTTGCTGTTGACGATGTCGTCGACATCGAGCTTCGCGCTGTTCTTGTCGGTGACGATTACGTCTGGAACTGGAAGGCGACCGTACTGGATCAGGGGTTGGCCGACCGAGTGAAGGCACGCTTCGATCAATCGACGCTGTACGGGGTCCCGTTGTCGACGGCGCAGTTGCACAAACGCTCGGCGAGCCACGTGCCGGCGCTCAATGAGGAAGGCATCCTCGTCAGCTTCACGCTCGACCTGATGCGCATCTCGATGTCACTGCGCGAAATCGCAGGGCGCCTTGTGGAACAGTTTCCGGCACGCTTTCCCGACTGGCAACGCGCCTTGAACTATGTTTCTGACGTGTCACAGCGCTACAGTCAATGATCGGACTCGAGACCACCGTCGGTCGGGATGCACGCGTCGTGGGGTCCACGACACCGCGGGCAGTCGAACCGACCCTTGAGGACCTGGTGTGCCGCCTGTTGTGCGGCGTTTCCAGCGCCTGGCCTTTCTCATCCGCCGCTGAACTTCAGTCGCGGTTCCTCGAGTACACGAACCGTCAAGGGGTCCAGCCACTACTTTACGTGCAACTGCGGCCATCGCCCGCGTGGGGAAGCTGGCCTTCGAGTCTCCGTCAGGCGCTGAAGGACGAGGCCGCCTCGCAGGCCGTAGTCGACATGATCAGGGGGCAAGAGACCGCGAAGGTGCTGAACGCGCTGGAACGGAGCGGGGTCAGCCCGCTGCTCATGAAAGGATTGCCGCTGGCCTACACGCATTACCGCTCTCCCCACCTTCGTCCACGCGGCGATGCTGACATGCTGATTCGTCGGGGCGAGCGAGAAACGGCGTCGGGCGTCCTGGCCGAACTGGGCTATGAGCGGCTCAACACGATGCGCGGCGAGCTGGTCAGCTCCCAATCGAGCTGGAACAAACTCGACGGATACCGAGTGACCCACTCTATCGACCTGCACTGGCGACTCAACAATTGTCAGATCTTCGCCGAGGCGGCGTCGTACGATGAACTCCTGAGCGGCTCAGTGCCGGTTCAAGTGTTAGGTGCTCGAGCGTTGGGACCGGTGCACGCCTTGCTCCTCGCGTGCATGCACCGTGTCGCTCACGTCACCGCGTCCTGGTCGATCAACGACACGCGCCACTACGGTGACCGCCTGATCTGGTTGTATGACATTCATCTCTTGGCCAGTGGGATGTCATTACAGGAACGAACCGAGTTCGTGCGACTCGCGGTCGATCGACGAATCAAAACCATCTGCAGTGATGGGTTGAGACACAGTCAACGGTGCTTTGGCACGCCGTTGCCGGTCGAGGTTCTCGCCGCGTTGTCGGCCGCCGGTCCGCCGGAGCCGTCCGCGCGTTACCTTGATCCCGGGCGCCT
>JBBQEJ010000109.1:0-17378 GCA_038320555.1 Vicinamibacterales bacterium
ACGAAGCGGTACGAGCGCGCTGTCGAAATGAACCTGCAAAGCCGGGTGCCGAGACTTGAAACGTCCGCGTGGTATCCCCTGTCGCAGCCATTCGAGCTCGGTCCCGGGCGCTACCAGGCGCGGGTCGCAGTACGGGATCGAAACAGCGGCCGCCTGGGATCGGTGACGCATGACTTCGACGTGCCCCTGCGTAAGGGGATGACCCTGTCGTCGCTGATCGTGACCGATACGGTCGAGATGCCGGGGCAGGCCTCGGAGGGCCCGCCCAAACCGGTCCTGATTGTCCGGCGGCTTCTCACGGCCGGTGCGACGCTGTATTACCAGTATTCGGTATTCGACGCGGGGCGCACGCCGAACGGTGAGACGCGCGTCAAGGCCGGCCATGTTGTTCAACGTGCCGATGGCACCATCGTCAAAGAGTTGAAGCCGACGCCGTTGTTATCCGTGTCCGGCGGCATGAGCCGTTTTGCGGGGATCTCGCTCGCCGGCATGCCAGCCGGCGAGTACGAGCTCATCGTCAACGTCACCGACGAGGTGAGGGGAGAGTCGGTAACGGTCCACGAGCCGTTCGCTCTCGCAGACGCCCAATGGCCTTTCTGAAACTTCTCTCCCTTGTCCCTTTTGCCTTTTTCTTGTTGCCGTTTCAGAACACGCAGCCTGCAACGGCGTTCGACGACCTCGCGGCGCGCGCCGCGGCAGCCCGCGACCAGGGCCAGCTCGAAGAGGCACTCACTCTCTATCGCAAGGCTCTCGCGGCTCGACCAAAGTGGGACGAGGGACGGTGGTACGAGGCGACCCTGTTGTACGAGCTCGATCGATACGCCGAGGCGAACAACGCGTTCTCCGCGGTGCTGCGCCGAGAACCGGCGCATGCGGGGGCGCTCGGCCTCAGGGGTTTGTGCGAATTCGAGCTGCAGCAGTATGACGCCGCGCTCGCAGACCTCCTGCACGCGCGCAAGAAGGGGGTAGGCCGTTCGTCGGAGATCGCCACCGTCGTGGCCTATCATGCCGCCATTCTGCTGACGCGTGCCGGCGAATTCGAAGTCGCCAATCAGATGCTGACCGAGTTTGCCGCAGAGGGCACGGACACGCCGCAGGTAATCGAGGCGTTCGGCCTGAACGTGCTGCGGATGCCGATGCTGCCCTCGGAATTTCCTGCGGCCGCGCGCGAACAGGTGCTGCTGGCCGGCCATGCCGGGTTCGCTCTCGCGGCCCGTGAGGTGGGCCCGGCCCGGCTGGCGCTCGACGAGCTGGTCATGCGCTATCCGAAGACTCCTCACGCCCACTACGCGCGCGGGGTGTTCTTCCTGACCGAGGATTCCGAGCGCGCGCTCGAGGACTTTCGTCGCGAGTTGGAGATCTCGCCATCGCACGTGCCGGCCAGGTTGCAGATAGCCTTCGAGTACCTCAAGCGTGGTGAACCTGCGCAGGCACTGCCCATGGCCACCGAAGCGGAAAAGCTGGCGCCTGACCATTTTGCCGCCTGCCTGGCGCTCGGGCAGGTCCTCCTGGAGATGAACGATGCCCAGCATGCGATCCCTCAACTCGAAAAGGCCGCGACGCTCGCACCGGGAAGCCCGCAGGTGCATTTCATGCTGGCGCGGGCTTACGCACGCGCGGGACGCGAGACGGATGCGGCGCGCGCGCGTGCCGAATTCACGCGGCTCGATCAGATGGTTCGCGCGATGCGCCAGGGACAACAGTCGGTCGGAGGCATTCCCACCGCGGGACCCGGCGTCGATCGTCCGCGGTGAGCATTAAACTCGTCAGTTTACACGACAAGAGGACACCATGTCTGTTGCACGCGTCACAGAAATCACGTCGGCTTCATCGAAGAGCTTTGACGACGCCCTCCGTGAGGGTCTTGCTCGCGCGAACAAGACGCTTCAGAACGTCACAGGGGCCTGGATCAAGGATCAGGAAGTGGTCGCGAAGGGCGGGAAGATCACAGAATACCGCGTGCGCATGAAGATCAGCTTTGTGCTCAAGGATTGAGTACGCGAGTTCCTCGCGCGGCTTACTTGACGATACGCACTTCAAAATCTCCATGCTTTCGGAGCACGGTGACCTCGACGTCGAGTGGGCGCTGCTCGAACAGGAGATCCACCTGACCGAACGGCAGTTCGAGATTCAGGAGCCGGAGGTACGTCAGCACTGGCGGGAGGATCGCGTGATCCACGGACAGGCGACGATCGTTGGGATCGATCGAGAGGCGCAGGCAGGCCTGAATGAGATGGAAGACTACGCCGGACGCCCAGGCCTGCGGCGAGCACGCCACCGGATAGAGCGTCGGCCCTTCGCCCTCCCGCCGATGGAACCCGCAGAAGAGCTCGGGTAAGCGGTGACTGTCCATCGAGACGCTGGCGTCGAAGAGTGCCGCAAAGGGCCGCCCAATCAAATCGTCGAATCGATAGCGTGACAGCCCCGCGGCGATCAGGCCGTTGTCGTGCGGCCAGACCGATCCGTTGTGATAGGACATCGGGTTGTAGCGGGATTCCACCGACGAAACGGTTCGGACGCCCCACCCGGAGAACATCTCGGCGCCGAGGAGTGTCTCGGCGACGCGGCGGGCACGATCCGGCGACGCGATCCCTCCAAACAGGCAGTGTCCCGCATTGGAGCTGCGCACGCGGCACGGCTGTTTGTGCTTGTCGAGGCCGATCGCGTAGGTCGATTCAGACTCGCACCAGAACCGATCCTCGAACGCCGCACGCAATTGCTCGGCCTGCCGGCGCAATTGATCACCGCGCACGTGCTCGCCGAGCGCATCCGCCATGCGGGCGGCCTGCAGGCGTGCGTCGTACACGTAGGCCTGCACTTCACAGAGTGCGATCGGCGCCTCGGCCAGCGAGCCGTCGGCGTGAAAGATGGAATCCTGTGAATCCTTCCAGCCTTGCTGGATCAACCCTGAGGCCGACTGGCGCGCGTATTCAACGAAGCCGTCGCCATCCACATCGCCGTACGTGTCGATCCACGCGAGTGCGCGCTCGACGTTCGGCCACAACTGCTGGAGAAATGCGCGGTCGCCGGTGCGCTCGTGGTACGCACCGGCCAGCAGAACGAAGAGCGGCGTGGCGTCGACGCTGCCGTAGTACTGCGCGAACGGCACCTCTCCGAGCCGGGCCATCTCGCTGCTGCGCGTCTCGTGCAGAATCTTGCCGGGTTGGGCATCCCGCACCGGATCGACGCCGTCAGCCTGGGTTGCCGCGAGATACTGCAGCACGCCGCGGGCGATCCGCGGGTTCACCCAGAGCGTCTGCAGCGCAGTAATGATGCCGTCACGGCCGAACGGCGTGCTGAACCATGGGACGCCGGCATACGGATAAGCCCCATGAGGCGTGGTCGTCACCAGCATCCGCAGATCCGCAGCCGATCGCCGCAGCCACTGATTGAAGCGCTCGCTCGAGGTCTCGACGGCCGCATACTCGTTCCGCGCGCAATCGAGTGCCGAGCGCGCCGCCGATTCCGCCAGCTCGAACGCGCGCGCTGCGACCGGCCGCTGCTGGCGTTCGCAGCGAATCGCGACCGAGAGCGAGACTGGCGAATGGGGCGCGAGATCGTACGCGAACCTCACGCCGCTTGAAGCGGTTGCCGTCGGCGGCTCGCTCCATTCGATGACCGTCCATCGTTCCTCGCCGTCGAGGCCTCGGTACCCGAGGCGCATCTCCGTGCTGGAAATCACCGGTTCGAGTCGAGTTCCGCGCCGCTCGCGCTCCGTTCCCCGAACTTCGAAGATGTCCGCGAAGTCAGCTTCGATATCGAATGTCAGCGAGACGCCCACATGCCCTCGACTGTAGTTCCAGAGGCGGATGCGTTCGTGCCAGGTGCCCTCCCACAGGAATCTGGCGCGAAACAGGTGGACGAGATCGCGCGCCAGCACATGGTCGGTGTCGAGCGGAATGTCCGGATTGGTCAGATCCGCGCCGAACAGCTCGTTGTCTTCTTTGACGCGCGCGCTCAGCAGGAGCGGCCGATGACCATTCAGCCGCAATCGAAAGCGGGAGAGGTACCGAGTGCCTTCGTGATAGAGCCCTTGCTCGCCGAGGGCGAGCGCGCCGATGTCGCCTGAATAATCGAAAACGGCAAAGGTGTCGTCGTGTTTGAGGACCGCCGTCCTTTCGGTTGCCTTCGACGCCGTTGCGAGGATGTAGAACTGGTCCTGGACCTGGATGACGTCGTCCATATCACACACGCAGCTCGGAGGCAGCAACGGCAGACCGGCCCCTCAAGGCCCGCTCGTACACCTGGAGATACTGATCGGTCATCCGATCGACCGAAAAGTGGGTGGCGACGAACTCACGACATGCGGCCGGCCGAATGTCGGGTGACGCAATGTGTGCGGCCATATCGGCGGCATCGCGACAGATCCAGCCGTTCACGCCGTCTCTGACAACCTCTTCGACCGCACCGCCGGCAAATGCCAGTACAGGCGTTCCGCAAGCCATCGCCTCGATCATAACAAGGCCGAATGGCTCTTCCCACTGAATGGGGAAGAGCAGTGCCCGCGCCCGTGACAGCAACGCATTCTTGACAGCGAGATCGGCCTCGCCTACGTACTCGATCTGGTCGCCGTCGATGCGAGGGAGCACGTGCCGCTCCCAATAGTCGCTAAACACGGGCTGAATCTCACCGGCAAGCTTGAGGCGGACTCCCGCGCGGACGGCCGCCTCGATTGCGAGATGAGGCCCCTTGCAAGGCGCCATGCGTCCGAGAAAGGCCACGTAGTCATCCTTCTTATCCGAGAAGGTGTAGTCGCCCAATGGGATTCCGTGGTGGATCACATCGACGAGCGGCATCGGCTCTCGACCAGCCAGCCAGCGCGCGATCGACACGTAATGAATTGCCGGGTACTTGGCGTACTGCTCGGACAAGGCTGGCTCGTGTGGATGATGAATCGTGAGCACCGCCGGCACGTCGACAAAGGTCGTGAAGGGAACGCCCACGATATCGTTGAGGTGGAGCACATCGACGGATGCGGCGGCGTCATAGATGGCCCACGCGGTGTGATCGGCGTTCTTGAGCTGTGGCCTCACGTCGTCGTCGAGCGGCCATTCCGCGTGCGGGTAGCGCCATTTGACTCGACACGGCAACTGCGAATCGCCATTGCCATAGACCGTCACGTCGTGCCCTCTCGCGTGGAGCTCGCGGGCGAGGTTCGCGATGAACAGCTCCGTTCCGCCGTATCCACGTGGAGGGATTTCAATGAACGGAGGGCCAATCAAACCAATTTTCATCGCCGGATCCTATGAGTGGAAATAGTCGCGCCCAGGCTGCGCAGAACCTTCGCAAGCTTCGGACCATTTGCGACGGACCTCAGCCGTTCGAGTCGCGAGTCGTTCTCTCATGCGCAGGACGCTGGATAGGCCGGCCATTGCGTGAGATCCACATGTCGCAGATACTTGAGGGTTTCGAATGCGGAGGTGCGCTTGAGTACTGTTCAGTCTGAAATCGCTGCGCTCGAGGAACGTCTTCGGGTCGCCGAACTCGGCCCCGACCCCATGTTCTTCGAGGAGGCGCTGGCCGACGACGTGGTGCTCGTCTCGCAGAATGGAGATGCGGCGTTTGCGAAGCGGAAAGTGATCGAAGCGCACCAGCCTGGCAAGGGATCGAAGTTCACCCGCGTCGAGATGCGCAACGTGAACATCATCGACCACGGCACCGCGGCCGTCGTCACATGCGAGGGAACCTTCGAAGGTCCTCAGTCCACCGTCACGCTGAAGTTCATGCGTGTGTGGCTCAAGAAACACAACCGATGGCAGATCGTCGCAGGCTTTGTCTCAGCCTGAAATGCGCGCAGTGCTTGACAGGGCTGCGCTCAGTCGATGTCGTCATGAAGTGGCTGGCTGCAGTCCAGCCAGCCAGCCTTCCCTGAACCCCGCGCGGCCCAGGCCCACGGCGACATACGGGCAACCTCGCATGAGCCGCCAGATCAACTCTGAGCGATAGTTCTCTATCATGAGAATGACGGGCCCCTGATCGAGCGCGAAGTGATTCTGCGAGATCCAACCGGAGATTTCCGAACCGTGACTGGGAAACGTCGGATTGAAACTGCAGACAAGCCCGTACTCGCTTTCCATCTTCGGATACGTCATCGAACAGTGCTGCAGGGCCGGAAGCACGATCTCGGGAGCGAACGGCAGCGACGCGACGACGGCCCACGGAGCCAGCGTGCCGTCATCCGGGCCATACGGTACGCCTCTCGCGAGATATCCAAAGAAACGCCGTGTCACTCCTCTCACCCGGCGGGTCGCCGGACCCGGACCGTTACTCGCCGTGATGCCCCACACATGCTGCCCATAGTCGCGAAAGCCCTTGCGATTCCGAATGGCGTACTGTTGGTTCACATAGGTTGCGCGCCGGCTGTTCTCGAAGTAGTCAATCCCGTGTCGGCGCATGAAGGCATCCTGGATGCCGCGGAAGTCAATCCACAGGTGGGAGAGCTGATGCATGAACAACGGTCCGCCGTAGAGAAACTCGTGGCCGTATAGCTTCTTCCACCGATATGTCGACGTCCAGGCCAGGTAACTCTTCTCGGGCAAGGGATGAGTCGGCGAGCCGAGGCCGAGCACATACAGAATCAGCGCCTCGTTATATCCCTCCCATCGATATCGCAGGAAGCCGGTTTCCGGCTTCCATCCCTGCGAGACGGCCGTTCGGCCGTTTTGCGCCCACTGCCAATCAACGCGCCGGTACAACGAGTCGGCAAGGCTTCGCACCTCTCGTTCATCGTCTGTTGACCGATCGAAGTACGACGCGGCGGTCAGCGCTCCGGCGATCAGGATGGCCGTATCGATCGTCGACAGCTCACAGCGCCACGCGCGCCGGCCGGTCGTGACATCGAGGAAATGATAAAAGAAGCCCCGATGACCGGTCGCGTCCGGCATCGAGCCTTGCGGAGCGTTCCACAGGAAGCGCAACGTGGCCAGCGTACGCTCGACTGCCCGTGCGCGGGGCACGAACGAGCGCTCGGCCGCTACGGGATAGCTGGCAAGAGCAAATCCCACCCCGGCGATGCTGGCTGGAGTGTCGCCGCCCGCAGTGCTGTCGGGAATCAGCCCATTCTCAGGGTCCGTTTCCTGCCAGAAATATCGGAAAGTGTTCCGTTGGAGCGTCTGGAGCTCGTCGTCGCCGTACGTTGAGCCGGAATGACGGGCAGGGTTCTTCTGCGCGCTCATGACATCTGGGGAACCGGTTTCGCCAGGCAGCCGAATAACCGGGCATCCTTGAACCGGCTCCCGTCCTCCTGCCGCGCAGGCCTGCTACCGCGTGAAGTTGATCGTGACACTCACGAGAACCGGCACCGGCACGCCGTTCAGCAGAGTCGGCAAGTACTCCCACTGCCGCACGGCGTCAAGGGCGGCCTGATCGAGCAGCGGGATCGAGCGCACGACCCTCGCGTCGATGACTTTCCCGTCGGGTCCAATCGTCGCTTCAATCGTGACCGCCCCGGAGACACGGGCCGACTGTGCAATGGCCGGATACACCGGCGGGACATCCTTAATCTTCTTTGGCGGCTGGATCTTACCTCCGATGCGGAGCGGCGCAATCCTGGCCCTGGCCCTCGCCGCGGCATCGGCCTTCTCCTTAGCCGCGACAACATCGGCCTTCTCCTTGCCCGCGGCAGCATCGGCCGCCGCCTTGTCGCCTGCCGCCTTCGCAGCAACTGCGAGTTCCTTGGTCTTGTCGTACGACTTGAACAACTTGCCTTGCTGCGCCTTCAGCTCGGCGTCCAGGGCTACCCGGGCGTCCTGGGCAGTCTTCAGGGACTCGGGGGCATATTGGCCCGCACGGTCCGCGTCCGCCTTGTCAACGGCAGCCTTGGCCGCGTCCACGTCCTCCTTTGGTGGCGACGCGCAACCAGTGACAATGATCGCAAGGCCCAGGGCAATCGCACGGAATCTGACAATGACACGCATGGTGTGATTTCTCCTTCCATCGTCGAATCACCGTAGCTCACTTGGCTGGCAGGAACATCGAATAGTACACCCCGCGCTCCAGTCGTGGCATGTTCTTCCATCACGGGCCGTGAGGCGCAGTGGATCCTGTTTCTGTGCGCTTCGTTTCGAATCACTAGAATGTCCGCGCTCGTGAGATCGGCCACCAGCGGGCCCACACTTTTCCAATAATGTATTTCTGGGGCACAAAACCCCAGTGCCGGCTGTCCGCGCTGTTGTTACGACGGTCGCCCATCACGAAGTAATACCCCTCAGGCACGACCAACGGGCCCCAGTTGTCCTGACTGCGAGATTCAGGTGCGACGAACGATTCATCCACCAGCGTACCGTTCAAGTACACACGCCCGGCGATGACGCGCAGCTCGTCCCCCTCTTCAGCAATTACCCGTTCGACGACATTCCTTTCCGGATTGAGCGGGTAATACATCATCACGATGTCGCGGCGCTGCGGTTCATCCAGCCTGTATGCAAGCTTGTCCACAATGAGGCCATCCTGATAACCGAGCGTCGGTTCCATGGCGTGGCCCTCGACGCGCGCCGCCTGAAACAGAAACGTCCCAGTGACGACTGCCAGCAATATCGGAAGGAGGAATAGAGGAAGCGCCGTTGCCAGGACCTTCAGTACCGCGGATGTGCCCAGATGGCTGACAACGACAGGCGAACGGCGCCGGACGATAAGCCAGACAATCAGGCCAACGATGCCGGTGACGGCAACAAGCCCCGCCCACGGGAGCAAGTCGCGTTGGCGACGCACCGCGTCAACGGCCACCCAGCCTGTCATTCCTACTACTATCAGAGCGCCGAGCAGAAAGGGCACTGCACGCATCTCCTTTGTGAACGCCGCCCCCCATTTCTCCGGCGCCGCCAAAGTGTAGCCCAGTCTCATGGCAAGCGTTGAGTCTCCCGGAACACGGAACTGCAATATGGAACTGGTGGCCTGACTTACTTAATCGCGGTGCGCTATGATGCCAGTAATGAAGCTCGTGACACGCTTCTTCGCGGTTGTGCTTGCGGGCGCGGTTGGGGCGGCCCCCGCGCTGCTCGTTGCTTGCGCGATCGCCTGTCACTCGCCCGCGAGCGGATCGGTTGAAACGCTGGCCACGAGCGGCAATAGTTGCCACGAGGCCTCCGCTGTGCCCGGCGCGCCGTACCACGTGCGGAGCCACTCGAGAAGCTGTGGCCACGATCATGGCCAGACCGGCGTGCAGCCGAGTGGCGTCGATCCGGGGATCTCCAACAAGTCCCTGCACACGCCGATCGCGCTGGTCACGTCCCCGATCGGCTCGCTTGCCAGAAAGACCGCGTCTCCATTCGCCCTACTCTTACCTCCTCCAGGTTCCCGGACCGGCTCGTCCTTTCTCCTTCCGCTGCGGCTCTGATTTCCCACTCCGGGCTTCTCAGCATCTGACGCGCGCCCGGCGACCGTCGAGCGCGTCGCGACCATTGCTCTGGCTAATAAGAATCGGAACCTATGTACACGCGCGTGATCCGTTTGTGTCTCAAGTTAGTGTTGCTCGTAGGCATCTCGTCGACGATGGTCGCGGCTCAGACTTCGACCGAACAAGAGCCGGTACCAGCCCGCACCGATACCACTGGGAGTCGGCCGCCTGAACATGAGCAAATGCAGATGAACATGGAGCCATCAGGATGGCAGTTCATGCAGGACGGCGTCCTGTTTGGCGTCTTCAATCACCAGGGCGGTCCACGCGGCGGCGATGAGTTCAAGGGACCGAACTGGTGGATGGGCATGGCCACGCGAAAGATTGGCCCCTCACAGTTCACGCTCAATATGATGTTGAGCCTGGATCCCGCGACGGCCGGCAAAACCGGATACGGAGAGATCTTCCAGGTCGGAGAAGCCGTGAATGGCGGGCCACTGATCGATCGTCAGCATCCCCACGATCTGTTCATGCAGCTCGCAGCGGTGTGGCGCACACCTGTCACCAGCAAGACCGGTTTGACATTCGCTGGTGGACCGGTAGGGGAGCCAGCGCTCGGTCCTGTCGCCTTCATGCATCGGGCTTCGGTCGCCGAGTATCCATTTGCGTCGCTCGGACACCACACGTTCGATTCAACGCACATCGCGTTCGGCGTGGTCACCGCCGCCATTGATCACGGTCCCTGGATCGTCGAAGGATCCATCTTCAATGGGCGCGAGCCTGATGAGAACCGTTGGAACGTTGACTTCGGGGCGCTCGACTCCGTGTCAGGGCGCGTCTGGTATCGTCCAACAGAGCGGTGGGAATTCCAGGTTTCCTCTGGTCATCTCACGCATCCGGAAGAGCTCGAACCCGGCAGCATTCAGCGCACCACCGCCTCGGCTTCGTGGTTTGCGCGGAAGGAGGAGGACTTCACGGCCGCAACGGCAGGGTACGGCGTGAACGCAACGGACGACGGGAATCGTCAGGCGATGTTCGGGGAGTTGACGCGGCACGTCGGCTTGAATTCGGTATTTGGTCGACTTGATCTCGTCCAGGTCGAGACAGAACTGCTGTTGAGAGGTACGATCCCAACGACACATGACGCCGCGGTGCGAAAGAATACGGTCGGCGCGTTCACAATCGGCGGTATGCGCGACATCGTCCGATGGAGAGGGTTCGAAGGGGGTCTCGGGGCTGCCATGACGTTTTATGCCGTGCCGGACCCGCTGAAGGCCACATACAGCCAGCACCCCGTGTCGTTCCAGCTGTTGTTCCGGCTGCGGCCTCCGGCCGGCAGCATGGGACGGATGTGGAACATGCGCATGTCGCAACCGGTGCTCGGGCACACGATCACTCACGAGATGTGAGATTGAGCCGCGAAGGAATGGAGAGATCGAGGCACTATGCTGAAGTCGTTATCGCGCATGCTCATCGCAGCGCTGGCATTGGCCGGTGTGATCGCTTTGGCGTCCGGCGGGTGGCTGATTCGTGGAGGCATCGGCACGAAGCCCACGCCTGGAGCACTCGAGACTAGTCTCGCGAGGCGTGCCCGCACGCTCGCGATTCCGCGCAGCGCACGTGACATCCGCAATCCGGTGGAATTGACGCCACGGGTCCTCGCGGAGGGGCGTGAGCACTTTGCCGACCACTGTGCCATTTGCCACGGGAATGACGGCAGCGGCGACACAGAAGTGGGGCGCGGTCTCTATCCCAGAGCGCCCGACATGCGCCAGCCGGCGACGCAGTCACTGCCGGACGGCGAACTGTTCTACATCATTGAAAACGGCGTTCGTCTGACTGGCATGCCGGCGTGGGCTTCGCACGAAGGCACGGACGAAAACTGGCATCTTGTACACTTCATCCGCCATTTGCCCAAGCTCACTCCTGCCGAGCTCGAAGAAATGAAGACGCTGAATCCCAAGGCGCCTGACGAACGTCAAGAGGAAGAGCAGCGCCCGTCTCAGAAAAGCGGGACCGATCGGTCGCCCGCAGCCATTCGCCAGCACAAACATGGAAGCGGTTGAGCTGTAAGAGCTACCACCCAAAGGGCAGACCGTGATGTTTGTCGCCATTGATGGCGCGCTGTATCCGTTCCTGGGCGTGTTGCTGAGCCCGATGATCGCGAGCGCAGCAATGACGTTCAGTTCGGTTTCGGTCATCGGCAACGCGCTCCGGCTCAGGCGTGTGGCATCGTAGCCTGAAGAAGGGAGAAACTCATCTATCCCGTAGTCTTTCGCATCGGTGAATTCGAGATCACGAGCTTTGGCGTCATGGTTGCCGTCGGGGCGATGGTCGGGTTGTGGCTTTTTCGACGCGAGCTACGGCGTTCCGGGCTACCGGAGAGTGGGGTCGATGCCGGGGTTGTGGGCCTGCTCGGAGGAATGGCCGGCGCAAAGCTGCTCTGGGTATTCGAACACTTTGGGGAGGAGCCGCCAGCCGATCTGTTGTTCAGCCGTGGGGGTATGAGCTGGTTCGGCGGCTTTACCGGCGGAGTCCTCGCCGGCTTGTGGTTCATGCATCGGAAGCGCTTACCGAAGATCGCGGTGCTTGGGGCGGCCGCGCCGGCGTTGGCCGTCGGTCACGCGATTGGCAGGATTGGGTGCTTCCTCGTCGGCGACGACTACGGACGGCCCACAAATCTTCCGTGGGCCGTCGCGTTTCCTGAAGGCTTACCACCGACCGCGGTACCGGTTCATCCCACGCAACTCTACGAGGCGGTGGGCTTAATACCCATCGCCCTGCTGCTGCTGCGCTGGCGGAAGCAGGGACGGCCCGATCGCGTAATCCTCGGCGCGTACCTCGTCCTGGCTGGTTCGCTTCGATTCGCGATCGAATTCATTCGCGTCAACGAGCGCGTCTTTGGCATCTTCACTGTCGCGCATCTGGCCTCGCTCGCGGCCGTGATCGCCGGAGCCGGACTGCTGCTGTGGCGAAGCGCTGAAAGTACGTCGGCGGGCGGACGGACCTCGCCGCGTCCTCAGAAGGCGTAGGCGACCGATCGCGCTCGCGACTGCTATCTCTTCTTGGTTGCGCGCTTCCGCGAAGTCTCCCGCGAGGACTTGCGCGACCCCTTCCGCGCCGGCACCTTCGCGCCTTTTTCTCGCGCTTCGCTCAACCCGATGGCGATCGCCTGCTTGCGGCTCTTGACCTTGCGGCCCGATCCACTCTTCAGCGTGCCCTTCTTTCTCCGGTGCATTGCCGACTCCACGTTCTTCGATGCTGATCTGCCGTACTTCGCCATACACACCTCCGGCCATCCTGTTGCAAAGGACATGCTGAATGGCTGACGCAGAGCTTCGGCGCACGCCGCGCTGCTGTTGAGGCGTTCGCTCGTTTGATTCGCGGAGGACTCGAAGGCCGCCAGGATCGTCTCGGTCCGAGACGATCCGGACGAGCTTTTTTTGAGAGGCGCTACATCCCTAGGACGACGTCCGGGCCGATGCGCTATCCGAGAATTGGCGCGCCCGACGAACGACGGTAGAGGACCGCCGATCCTCCGTGACGGCTGCGTCGAATCGTGCCGCGATAGCAGGGAAGCCTGCTGTCGGGCCGGTCCATCGCAGCTGCTCGACGTCGTCGAACAGCGCGATGTCGGTCCGTAGCGTCGCGAGCGTTCGAAAAAGCAGCGCGCGGTCCCGCTGGCTGGCGAGCGTGCGTGCGAGCGCGCTCGCGTTGGCGGCATTCACATGCCACTCGCGCCAGTCCTCAGGAATCGATTCGAGACGACCGAACCTGGCGAGGACGGCGGCCGACGACTTCGCACCCCAGCCTGGGAGGCCGGGATAGCCGTCGGCGGCGTCACCCACCAGAGCGAGGTAGTCGGGGATCGACGCGGGCGGGACGCCGAACTTCTCAATCACGCCGGCCTCGTCCCGCGTAACGCGTGTCCGGCGATTGAGCTGGACGATGCGCGCGCCGCGGACCGATTGGGCGAGGTCCTTGTCCGGCGTGCAGATAATCACGCGCTCGACACGCGTATCCAGAGACGCCGCCGTCGCGCCTGCAGCGAGCGCATCGTCGGCTTCGAACTCCACCATCGGCCACACGACGATGCCGGCTGCCGACAGGGCGCCCTCGAGCACCGGGAACTGCGCCAGCAGGTCCGGGTCGATGCCTTCGCCGGTCTTGTACCCTGGCCACAGCGCGTTGCGGAATGATTCGATGACGTGATCGGTAGCCACCGCGACGTGCGTAGCTCCGCCGTTGATCATGCCCAGCACTGATGCGACGACGCCTCGGACCGCAGCTATCTCCTGGCCATCCTGATCTCGCGCCGACGGCAACGCGTAGTAGTGCCGGAACAACTCGTACGTGCCGTCGATCAGATGAACGTCCAGGATGGCTCCAACAGGAACCCTATAGGACGAAGCGTGTCAAATCAACTGACATGATGGCGTCGGTGTTCGGCTCCGAACAGTTCTTTTCGATATTGGGCAGCCATGAACGCTCACCTGGACGTCTAAGGACTCGTCCACGAATACGTGGGTACTATGGGGACGGGTCCTCAGTCCGGTGG
Source organism: Vicinamibacterales bacterium (assembly GCA_038320555.1). Taxonomy (GTDB): domain Bacteria; phylum Acidobacteriota; class Vicinamibacteria; order Vicinamibacterales; family 2-12-FULL-66-21; genus JALZOC01. The sequence goes on from JBBQEJ010000109.1 coordinate 13,893, forward strand.
CATCAAACTAATCGATGTCCGCTTCAGCGGGTACGGTGTTTGCCATCTGACCGGTCGCGGCATTCCGCCCATTTCAATGCGAGGCTTGCGATATGGATCGACGAACATTCCTGACCATCGCTCTGGCTGCGCCTGCCTTCCGCCAGAAGGCCAAACCAGCCGCCAAAGCCGCCGTCCCAAACGTTCAGGTAAGCCCCCAGTGGACCCAATGGGGCGGTCCTCATCGTAATTTTCAGACCGAGTCCAGTGGCTTGAAGGACACGTGGCCGGCGACGGGACCACGGGTGATCTGGAAGCGGCCACTCGGCGAGGGCTATTCATCGCCCGCGGTCGAGAACGGTGTGCTCTATACGATGTATGGGAAATCTCGGGAAGAAGTCGTGCTGGCGGCGAACACCGAGACTGGCGCCACGCTCTGGGAACAATCCGCCCCGATGACGTTTCAGAGTGACGCGCCTGAAATGGGAAATGGCCCGTACGCCACGCCTCTTGTCGTGGGAGACCGGCTGTTCACCACGGGCGTTGCCGGGCGGTTGCAGTGTCTGGAGAAGAAGACCGGCAAGCTGCTCTGGACACAGCAGCTCTGGAGCGCCCATGAGGGCTCACGGCTGATGTACGGCTACGCCTCGAGTCCCATTGCATTTCGGGAGACGGTGATTGTGCCCGTCGGCGGCCGGGGCAGGGCGGTAATGGCGTTTCAGCAGGCCGACGGCAAAGTCGCCTGGGCGAAGAATGACTTCGGCAATGTCTACTCCTCGCCGTTACTGATCGATGTGAGCGGACTGGAGCAGTTGGCGCTGCTGATGGATGGCGCGGTCTTCGCGGTGAATCCACACAACGGCGACATGCAATGGCAGGTGCCGTTCAAGGCCGACTACTCCATCGCCGTCGCAACACCGGTCTGGGGTCCGGACAATCTGATGTTCATTTCCTCTGAATATGGGGGAGGCGCGAAGGTGATCCGGCTGCAGCGAAATGGCTCACAGACGAGCGCGACGGAAGTGTGGACGTCCAATCGGCTGCGACTGCATCACGGCAACGCGATTCGGATCGGCGACGCGATTTACTTCTCGAGCGGAGGCAAGGGCAGTCAGGCGATTCTGAGCGCCGTCGACGTTCCGAGCGGAAAGATTCACTGGCAGGAACGCAGCATCGAGAAGGCGACTTTCGTCTGGGCGGATCAGAAGCTCATCACGCTCGATCAGGACGGCAATCTCATGATTGCTCATCCTTCGCCACAAGGATTCAAGATCTCGGCGAAGGCTCCATTGCTCACGAATCTCTCGTGGACGCCACCCGTCCTGGTGGGGACCCGTTTGTACATTCGTGATCGACGGACCATGATGGCGGTCGACCTGAGTTGAACAGCGCGCAGAAGCCGTTTCAAAAATGAAACGCTATTTCTGCCACTGAAGATTGTGAATCGCCGTGCGGGCCTGCGCTTCGTAAGGGCCACCGAGCTTCAGGTATTGTTCATAGCTTGTGACAGCCCTCTTGATGTCCGCCGGATCGGCCAGCCAGCGTGCGTCGGTTGGCGAGTATCGGCGCCTCTTGAAGTACCTGAGCTCATAGGTGCGACCCAGATTAAAGAAGGCTAGCGCGTCGTCAGGCTTTGCCACCGTTGCTTTCTGGAACGTGCTGATGGCGTCGTCCAGCGCTCCACGGCGCACCTGGATGGTGCCCATGGCGTTCAGCACATCGACATCACCGGACCATCTCGCGTCGGCGGCCTTCAGCACGTCGATTGCCCGGCTGTAGTTCGCCATCTGCATATACGCATCGGCGAGATCGAGGTACACGGCGCGGAACTCCGGGACAGCCGCGCGCACCTTCTCCCACGTCTCCGCCGCCGTTTCCAGATGCCGCAGGGCAAGCTGCGAATATCCGAAGGCGTAACGGACCCAGGGACGGGCGTTCGGATCGGCGGCCGCCGCGCCAAGCAACTCCGCGGCCCCCTCCAGATCACCTCTCTGGTAGCGGTTCCATCCACGAGACGCGGGTCCCTGATCGTCGTGTTCACCTTCGACCGTCGCGAGTTCGCGCACTCGTCCATTTGCGTCGGGACGAAGGATGAAGCCGGATGGTTCCGTTCCTCTAGCGGACGGAGGCGCGGCTTTGGATGCGGCAGTCGTTGGGTCAGCGGGCGCTGCGTCGGGCGGTGCCGTTGGCGAGCTCGGGACAATGGTCTCCGTGACAGGAGCGTCGACGGCCGGCTGAGGGGGAGCGTTCGGCGGTCTGTCCGGAACAGCCGACGTGACTGCACTTCCAGCGCTCGCCAGGTATCCACGCCGCGCCCGCACCCGGAGACCCGGTCGCTTCACGCGCACGGCGATCTTGCGGAAGGAGCCGTCGTTTGACGCGTTGGTCGGACTGTACCCGATCACGTAGTAGTTGCTGGTGTCGCGAGCGATTTCGGCGAGCGCGTCCGCAAACTTGTTCGTGTGCCGGATCGCGTAACCGCCGGTGTCGACCGCCAGCATGCTCGGGCCGTCCTCGGCCGTGTTGTACGCTTCGAGCGGTGCGCTGCCGCCCGGATCCATCACGCCGAGCTGGTGCATGTCGTTCACCTGCCGGGTGTCGAAACCGCGGCCGTCGAGGCTGTAGATCCGCACGTTCGAGCGGGCGGCCACGCCCACAATCTGCCGGAGGTCGGCCCACGATTCCTCGACGAAGAATCCTTCCGTCATCAGCACGATCGTCTTACGGCCGGGCAGCCGCGCGAGTCCGGACGCGAGCGCCTGCAACGTCCTCACCGTGCGCATGGCAGGAGGCCGCAACTCGCCGACCACCGTGCGCGCTTTGTTCATCGCAAGCGTCTCGACTGCGTCCCGGCCCTGACGGCACATGTTCGGGTCTTCATCACACGCGCGCTGAACAACTTTCGCGAGCGCGTCGCGATCGTTGAAGAGCGCGATCCGAATGGCCTCGGCCTCACTGTTGAATCGAGGCCATTCCAGTAGATCCAGCCGCCGCGTTGTCTCGGCTGACGTGGCCTTTGCGTTCCGCACGGCGGTCAGCAGCTCTTCGCGGTCCGAGGTGAGCCGGTTGCCGGCCATGGTGCTGCCGATGACGACCCCACCGACATCACCCGGCTTGAATTCACTGGTCAGGAACGTGATCGCGGCCTCTCGAAGGCGCTTGAGTGCACCGGCCTGCAGGTGTTCCTGATCCAGCAGCAGGACGAACGTGCGAGGCGGTGCTGTAGCGGGAATGGGCGACAAGATTGGTGCAGCGTCGGCTGGTGACGCCGCGGAAGCTGGGGTGACGGCGGTGCCGGCCACGCTGTAGATACGCTCGATTTTCTGCGGCTTTCCGTCTTCCAGGACCTCGAAGTCGTCTGCGGTGAGCCCGGTCACGAACTGACCCTTCCCGTCGGTCACGATCGTGTCCACCTCGACGAGCAGCGTCGTCGTGCGAATCGGCTGCTGCGGCGCAGAGGGCTGCGGTGCTGGAGCAGGGGCCTGCGCCGTAAGGACATTCATGCAC
>JBBQEJ010000110.1:0-17261 GCA_038320555.1 Vicinamibacterales bacterium
TGGTGCCCCACACGATGTTGGTGCCCCACACGATGTTGGTGCCCCACACGATGTTGGTGCCCCACACGATGTTGTCTTCGCTGTTGGCCGCGGCGCCCCAGATGACGTTGGTGCAGTTGGCGCCACCGCAATCAGTGCCCCACACGATGTTGTCTTCGCTGTCGCGCACCGTGCCCCACACGACGTTGTCTTCCGATCTCGCCGCCGTGCCCCACACGATGTTGTCTTCGCTGGCCCCGGCAAACGTGCCCCAGACAATGTTGTCTTCGCTGGCCGACGCGGTGCCCCACACGATGTTGTCTTCGCTGTCGGCGCTGCTCCAGGCCACGTGTTCGCACTTCGAGCCGCAGAACGTGCCCCAGACGATGTTCGCGCCGGCGAGGTCCCTGGCCGTGCCCCACACGATGTTCAATTGCCAGGCAGTCGCGTTCGGCTTGATCACGCCGTGCGAGATCCGGTGGTTGCCCCAGAGCAACTGCTTGCTCCACTGGGGCGGGTGCGGAAACTCCTGGCCGGCCTTCGCGGTGCGGAAGAAGCGGGCGAGGTCGACCGCCCCCTTGGTATTCAGGAAGCCGGCTCCCTGTGTCAGCTCGTCGTACCCGTCGTACACCTGCGCGGTGTACTCGAGAATGCCCTTCACAAGGTTCGGTGTCAGCTTCGGGTTCGCCTCAAGCATCAGCGCGACGCTGCCGGCAACAACCGGCGCCGACATGCTGGTGCCGCTGAGGCTGAGATACGGCTGATAGCCCGTAAAGATCGAGCCGCTCGACAGCGCGGCGGTCTTGGTCGCGTACATCAGGCTGAGCGGATCGCTGAGCGATACCGTCCCCACCCCCGGCGCCACGATGTCCGGCTTCGCCCCGAAGTCGACGGCCGACGGCCCGCGCGAGCTGAAATCGGCCATCGTGTCGTCGATCCGGTTGACCGTGCCTTCGTGGTTCGACGCGCCGACGGTCAGCACCCATGGTGCATTGCCCGGCGCCATGATTCCGCCGTATTGCGGCTGACCAAGGCTGTTCTTGCCCCGGTTCCCCGCCGCCGTGACGACCACGATCCCCGCGTCCACCGCGCGCTTGGCGGCGAGCGTGAGCGGGTCGGTCCTGTAGGACTCGGTTATGGCGGCGCCGACCGACAGGTTGATCACCCGGATGTTGTAGGCCGTCTTGTTCTTGATGACCCATTCGAGCGCCGCGATGACGTTGCTGATGACGCCGCGCCCCTCCTGATCGAGAACCTTCAGGCTGACAAGGTGCGCGTCGGGCGCGATCCCGGCGCGGACCCCCAGCGAGTCGTACCCGTTGCCGGCAATGATCCCCGCGACGTGCGTCCCGTGGCCGTTATCGTCGTACGGCGTCGTCCGCCCGTTGACGAAATCGACAAACGCGGCAACGCGCTGGCCGTTCATCGTCTTGACGAGCGACGACGTGCCCAGGTAGGTCAGGTCCTGATGCCAGGACGTGACACCCGAGTCGAGGACCGCGACGCCAATCCCTGCTCCGCGATAGCCGTAGTCCTTCTGGACGGCTCGCGCGCCCACCGTGACCGCCACGCGGTTCATCTCGCCGCCGGTTGGACGGTCGTAGATAATCCGCTCGACGGCAGGATTGTCGGCAAGCTTCTTGAGCTGACCGTTGGGAAGCTCGGCGACCTTGCCGTTGATCAGGCCAAGATTGCGACCGAGTTTGCCGCCAACCAGCTTGACGTCGCCGTCAACGTTCCAGCCGGGCTTCAGGATCACGATGACCTTTGAGAACCCGCTCTGGAGCGCCCGACTGTTCAGTGTTTTATCGAGCTTGGGGTGGTCACCCGCGGCGGCGAACGCCGGCGTCGCCCCCGCGAGGGTACAGACCAGCGCTGCCGCCAGCCCCGCCCTCATTACCGCAGACCATCGAGTCACTGGACACCCTTTCGAAAAGTGCAGACACACAAAAAATGAGTCGTGCTTACGGAAGAGCAAGCGGAGGGCCAGCACTGCAGGGCTTGAATGGGCCTGTGGATAAACCTATTTATTTCAACTAGTTAGACAGCGAATGGCAGGTCGATTTCGCGCCGTGCAGAACCTGGATCTATTGTGAAGACTGCTCCGTTATGGAACAGCGACAGGCGGGATTTGTGGGGACTTCGAAAAGCAGGTGCGAAATACTGCGATCGACGTGTGCAATATCAGGACAGGAGAAGCTCCAAATTGTAATCGGGTCGTAATAACTAAATTGTTGATTACAAAGGATTTAATGCCTCATGCCGGGTGAGGCCCGACGGTTTCGTGGCCGACACCAGGTACAGACCCAGAACCGAGATCACGATTGCGCCTGCCGGCGCGAGCAGCCAGGGGGCTTCGGCAAGGACCCCGGCCTGCGCCGCCTCGTGCAGCATAACCCCCCAGCTTGGCGTGGGTTCCGCGAACCCGAAGCCGACAAAAGACAGGGTGGCTTCCGCGAGGATGAACGCCGGCAGGAGAAGCGTGGCCTGGACGACGAGATACCCTCGGGCCGCCGGAAGAAGATGCCGTAGCAGAATCCTAAGCGGCGAAGCGCCGAGTGCCCTGGCAGCTTCTGCGTACTCCTTGCCTCGTTCCGCGGCCAGGACCGCCCGGACGCCGCGCGCCGGGTACGGCCACCCGGCCAGGCTCAGGATTCCCGCCATCGTCCAGAACACCTGCGCCGTGGTCAGGACCAGCGGCATCGCCGCGCGAAGGACGATCACTATATAGATAGCGGGCAGCACCAGGACGAAATCCGCCACCCGCATCAACGCGTCGTCCAGCCGGCCGCCGTGGAAGCCGGCGAAGGCGCCGATGATGGCCCCGAGCAGCAGCGCACCGGCCGTCGCGACGATCGAGACCCCGAGCGACAGCCGCGCGCCGAGCACGACGCGCGCGAAGATGTCCCGGCCCAAAGCGTCCGCGCCGAGAATCAACCACGGCGATGATGGCATCGATTGGATCGACGCGCCGGTCGTCACCGGCGATCCGGAGGCAAGCCAGACGAGCGGCACCCGGACCGAGCGATCCTCGACAAACCTGTGCTCGAGGCGATCGGCAAGGCGCAACGGATAAATGAAGGGGCGATGCAGCCGGCCCTGGTCGTCGAAGACGTGCGGCCGCATCGGCGGCGCGTAACTCAGGTCGGGGAACTGGCGGCCCGGATCGTGCGGCGCAATCGCGGATGCCGCCGCGGTCACGACCGCAATGACGGCAAGGAGCACCATGCCGGCGCGGACGCCCCGTGACGTCACGCCGGCTCCTCGACCCGGGGATCGACCGCGGCGAGCGCCAGGTCCGACAGGAGGATCCCGAGGGCCAGGCCGCAGGATCCTGCCGCGGCGCATCCCGCGACGAGGTAGAGATCCCGGGCCTGCAGCGCCTGATACATCAGGTCGCCGAGGCCCTGCCACGACATCACGATTTCGACAACAAAGGATCCGCTGAGGACGCTGCCGATGGTGATGCCGTAGATCGCCAGGACCGGCTTGAGCGACAGCCGGAGCGCGTGTCTCCACACGACGCGCTGCCGTGGAATGCCGCGGGCCAGTGCCGCCACAACGCAGGGTTCGGCGAGCGCCTCGCTGAGCGAGCGCGACTGCAGCCGTTCGAGCGACGCCGCGATGGGTAGCGACAGCGCGAGCGCGGGCAGGAACAGATAGCGCGCAGTGATCACCGCGGACGCGAGCCACCCGGCGTCCGACGGCACGTTTGGCAGGCCGCCGGCCGGAAACCACCCGGTTCGCGCCGCCACAAGGAGGAGTACCAGCGAGGTTACGAGCGGGGGCACGGAAAGGAGCGCGAGCGAGGCGCCGCGCGCCGCCGACACGAGGATGCCGCCGCGGCGGCTGCCGGTCAACACGCCGAGCGGGATGCCGGCCAGGGTGGCAAGCGTGAGCGCGGAAAGGCCGAGCAGCGCCGTGTTTGCCGCGCGCTCGCGAATGAGCTCCGCGACCGGACGACGGAATCGCAGCGACTCGCCGAAGTCGAATCGCGCGATGCGCGAGAGCCAGTCGGCGTATTGCTGCGGAAGCGGCTTGTCGAAGCCCGCCCGATGCCGCTCGGCCGCGAGCGTGGCCGAATCGGTCCCGAACGCATCGTCCGGGGGCGCAAGCCGCGCGAGCACGAGCGATGCGGACGACACCACGAACACGAGCAGCACGGCAAACGCCGCGCGCCTGAGGATGAAGCGTCCGAACGCGCTATGCACCTTCTCTATTTTCGGCCGGAACGCGTGTCCGCCTTACGCCTATCCCTTTTTCCTTGTCCCTTTTCCCTTTCCCCTTGTCCCTTCTGTTGTAGGATGCAGGGTTGTGGCGGCCAATTGGAAACCTCGTGTGACGGTTCGAATGGAGTCGGGGATGAAACTCAAGATCTGGTCAGTCGTTTCGCTCGTGGCGTTATGGTCCGGCGTCGTGCTCGCCCAGGACCCGGTGAAGGTGGATCCGGCGCATTACAAGGTGTTGCTGGAAAACGCCAGCGTGCGCGTGCTCTCGATCAACTATCCGGTGGGCGCCACCAGCAAGATGCATCAGCACCCCGACGCGATCGCGATCATGCTCGGGAACGCCAAGGTCAAGTTCGCGACGCCGGACGGCAAGTCTGTCGAACAGGAAATGGGCAACGAGACGGCGACGTATACCCCCGCCGGCGTCCACAGCCCCACCAACGTTGGCACGAGCCCGATAAAGGGAATTCTGGTCGAGTTCAAGGCCCCGCCGGGCAAGGCGACGCTGCCGGCCTCGCGCGAAGGCATGACGCTCAACGTGCTCGCCGAAGGGCCGCACGGCATGGCGTATCGCTCGACGGCCTCGCCGACGTTCGCGGAGCCTGTCGGGACCAAGCACGATTTCGACCAGGTGGTGATCGCGCTCGGCGACTCGCAGCTGTCGCTCACGGTCGACGGCAAGCCCGCCAAGACGAATTGGGCGCGCGGCGACGTGCAGTTCATCGGCCGCGGCGTGGCGCACGAGTCCAAAAACACCGGCGGGAAACCAGTGGACATGATCATTGTGGCGATCAAGTAGAGATCTCGCGGTTCGCAGTTCGCAGTTCGCGGTTCGCGCCTCGCGGCTGGCGGTTGGCGGTAGGCGTAAGAGAGGTCCGGGATCCGATGACAAGAGAATCGCGCGTGTGGGGTGTGGTGCTGGGCGTGTTTTTGTTTGCCGCGCCTGGCGCGCGGATAACCGCGATCGCGCAGACGATGAGGCCGGAGGCTGAGAAGACGCTGGCGCGCGAGATTTACAAGGAGTTCATCGAGATCCAGTCGGGATACACCACCGGGGCGACGACCCCGGTGGCCGAGGCCGCGGCGGCGCGGTTGAAGGCTGCGGGGTTCCCGCCGTCCGACATCTTCGTTGGCGGGGCGGACCCGAAGAAGGCGAACCTCGTGGTCCGCTACCGCGGCACGGGCGCCCGCAAGCCGATTCTGCTGCTGGCGCACACGGATGTCGTCGAAGCGAAGGCGGAGGACTGGACGACGAATCCATTTCAGTTCGTCGAGAAGGACGGCTTCTTCTACGGACGCGGGACCGGCGACGACAAGGCGCAGGCGGCCGTGTGGATCGCGAACCTGATCCAGTACAAGCGCGAGGGGTTCAAGCCGGACCGCGACATCATCGTGGCGCTGACCGCGGATGAAGAGGGGGGCGGACCATACAACGGCGTCGTGTGGCTGTTGAAGGAACACCGCGATCTGATAGATGCCGAGCTGGCGCTGAACGAGGGAGGCTGGGGCGAGGAGTCAGGGGGCAGGAAAATTTCGAACGACCTCCAGGTGAGCGAAAAATACGTCGTCAATTACCGGCTCGAGGTGCGGAACAAGGGCGGGCACAGCTCGATGCCGGTTGCCGACAACGCCATTTATCACCTCGCCGGCGCTCTGGATCGGCTGTCGAAGTTTGGCTTTCCTCTGAAGACCAACGAGGTGACGGCCGCGTATTTCAAGCAAATGGCAACGATCGAAACGCGGCCGATCAAGGCTGATCTGGCGAAGGCTGCCGGCGGATCGCAGGAAGCGATGGAACACGTCGCGGCGGCCTCACCGGCGTGGAACGCGACGCTGCGGACCACGTGCGTGGCCACGCAGCTCGAAGGCGGGCACGCGATGAACGCGCTGCCGCAGCTTGCGGCGGCGACGGTGAACTGCCGCGTGCTGCCGGAAGACTCCGAGGAGTACGTGCTCAGCACCCTGCAAAAGGTCGTGGCAGACGAGCAGGTGAGCTTCAAACCGATCGGAGTGAGGACGAAGGGACCGGCGTCGGCGATGCGGCCGGATGTGATGGATGCGGTAAGCGGCGTGACAAAGGAGCTCTGGCCGGGCGTCGTGACCGTGCCGATCATGCTGATGGGAGCGACCGACGGCGCGTATCTGCGCGCGGCGGGGATTCCGACGTACGGCGTGCAGGGATTCTTCTTCGATCGCGACGACATCCGGTTCCACGGACGGGATGAGCGGATGGGCGTGCAGACGTTCTACGAAGGGCAGACGTTCCTGTACGAGCTGGTCAAGCTCATGACGAAAAGCGGCAAATGAGAGTTCGCCTTTCTCTTACTGCTTCGCAGTAACAGCAAGCGTCTCCGCGCTCCAGACCAGTTGCGGGATCTGGGGGGCCGCCTGTGGATTGGCAACGCGGGAATTCACCGCCAGCGTCACCTTCGGCGTCACGAAGTAAATCCCGGGAAGCTCCTCCGCGAAGATGCGCTGGACGTCGGCGAAGGCCTTCTGCCGGTCCGTTAGATCGGGCGTCGTGGCCTGCACCTGCATCAGCTCGTCGATCCGGCGCTCCCAGTCCGTGGCCGGTGTCTTCTGTCCCGGGTTCCAGAAATGAAAACCCCCTGAGCTGAGCCAGAACCCGGGGTTCAGCGCGGGATCCGTCGCGCTCGCCTGGATCCCGAAATAGATGCTGTCGTAGTTCCCCTGCGTGTATCGCTGAAAGAGCGCGCCCTGGTCCACCGGGACGACGTCGACCGTGAGGCCGGCCTGGCGGAGCTGTTCCTGGAGGACGGCGGCGACGCGTCCCCTGATGTGATCCGCCTGGGTCAGGATCGAGAATCTTGCCGTCGCTCCCTTCGCATCGTCCAGCATCCCGTCGCCGTTGCGATCAGAGAGCCCTGCCGAGGCGAAGAGCTCGCGCGCCTTTGTCAGGTCGTGTTCGCAGGCGGGCCGCGCGTCGGTGTACCACGTGCGGTTGGCCGGGGTGACCGGCCCGTAAATCGGAATCGCGGCGCCGAGGTAGACCGTGTTGACGATTGCCTCCCGATCGACCGCGCACGACACCGCCTGGCGGAAGGCTTTCTGGCGGAGCCAGGCGTTCCGCGGGTCGTTCGCGTGGGCGTTGGAAAGGTTGAACCACAGAAGGTTCGGATCGAGCCCCACGCCGTCGTCTATGAGGCGAAGCCGGCCCTCATCGGCGATGCGCTTGAACGCCGCGTAATCCTCCGGGCGGATGTCGGCGTTGGTCATCAGGTCGATCTCCCCCGCCTGCATGCGCAGCGCCTCGGTCGTCTGGTTGGCCACGACCATGGTCAGCTTGTCGAGGTACGGCAGGCCGATCCCGGCTTCGTCCTTTTTCCAGAAGTTCGGGTTTCGCGTGAAGACGAGCCGCTGCCCCGGCACGTGCTCGGCGAGCACGAACGGCCCCAGCCCCACGATTTCGGTGAGCGGCGTCTTTGCCGACCACGCATCCTGGAACGTGCCGGCGGCCAGCGCGGGCTCGAGCTTGTGGCGCGGAAGGATGGGAATCCCGTCGATGAGGCGCAGGCCCGGCGCGAACGGCGCGGGCAGGCGCAGGACGACCGTCGCGGGATCCGGGGCCTCAACCTGAAACGGCTTGCCGCCGATAAGCGTGTCGCCGGCGAGCACCGACTTCACCTTCGGATCGTAGAGCGCGCGATACGAGAACAGGACATCGGCGGAGGTGAAGGGCACGCCGTCGGAAAACGTGATCCCGGGGCGCAGCTTGAACGTGAAGGTCAGGTGATCGGGGGACTCGGTCCAGCTCTCGGCCAGCCAGGGCTCGAGCGTGTCGGTGACCCGGTTCACGTGCACGAGCGTCGCCTGGGTCAGGAGCGCGAGCCAGTCGGCGGGGGCGCTCCGGTCCACGTAGCGGTTGTAGGTCGGGGGCTCGGCCCGGGTCGAGGCGACGAGCTCTCCGCCCCGCACCGGCGCGGTTGCCGGCGCGATGTCAGCAGAAGGAGGGGGCGTGTACTCGGACCCGCGCCGGATCAGGAACAGCGCGCCGCCGGCGAGGACGACCACCGCGAGGAGCGTGAGGGATTTCTTCAGTGCTCCGGCCACTTATGAACCGACCGGCCAACAAATTGGCCGGCCTTGAAAAATGCAGTTTTTGTGGGCTTTTATGCGGGTAACCCGTACCCTCCACCGACGAGGTGGCCTCCCGGCTAACCCATTGGCTCACCTGGGATTTGCACAGCCCGGCACGACGGAGGCGATCGTAGTGCAACATGGCGCGAACGGCAACGAGAATGTGTCATAGAGTCGGTCAGTGGCTGCTCGTGTACCGTCCATTCACCCTACGGCAGTACCAACCACAGCCGTGGCATGCGGCGTGCCTTACAGACAGTTGGTTCCCCCAACTCTCTGTTTCCGGACTGCCGACCATGACTGAACTCTCGCGACCCACTGCCCGCCGCTTCAGCGGCACCATCACCGCCCTTGCGGTTTTCATTCTGATCTTTTTCGGCCTCCTTTTCGGCCAGGTTGCCGAGGCCGCCTCGCACCGGGCGCGAATGTCGAAGGACCTCGAGGCGCGGCTCGCGGCCGGTACCACCGACACCTCCAGTGTGATCGTCACGGGGAGCGACGCCGAGGTGCAGGCGCTCGTCGCGCGGTACGGCGCGCGATTGAAGAAGGCCGTGCGGGGCGGGGCCGTCCTCGAGGTCACCGGCGCGCAGCTCTCGGCGCTCAGCGAGGATCCCGGCGTCACGCACCTCTCGGGGGACGCGCGCGTGGAGCGCATGATGGCGGTCACGACCGAATCGACCGGCGCCACGCAGGTATGGGACGCGGGCTTCACCGGCCGCGGCATCGGCGTCGCGGTGATCGACTCGGGCGTCGCGCCGCACGCCGCGCTCCGCTCGCACGTCGTCGCGGCGTTCGACTTCACGGGTGGGAAGCCGGATTCGGCCATCGATCGTTTCGGGCACGGCACGCACGTCGCGGGGATCATCGCGGGGAGCGACGGCGGCTACTCCGGCATCGCGCCCGGGGCGCACATCGTGAGCCTGCGGGTGCTTGGCGCGGACGGCTCGGGGGACTCGAGCGACGTGATGAACGCGATCGACTGGGTGATCGCGCACAAGGCGCAGTACCGGCTGCGGGTGATCAACCTGTCGCTCGGCCACCCGGTGTTCGAATCGTATCGCGAGGATCCGCTGTGCCAGGCCGTGCAGCGCGCGGTGGACGCGGGGCTCGTCGTCGTGGCGGCGGCGGGCAACTTCGGCAAGGCTGCGGACGGCCGTCCGGTCGTGGCGAGCGTGATCTCCCCCGGCAACGCGCCGGCGGCGCTGACCGTCGGGGCGATCAACACGAAGGCGACCGCGCAGCGGTCCGACGATGTGATGGCGACGTACAGCTCGCGTGGCCCGACGGCGATTGACGGCGTGCTGAAGCCGGACGTCGCGGCGCCTGGCAACAAGATCGTGGCGCCGTCGGCGCCGGGGTCGTATCTGGCGAGGACGTATCCGGAGCGGATCGTATCGGGGCAAGGAACGGGCGCCTACATCGAGCTGAGCGGCACGAGCATGGCATCGGCCGTCGTCGCGGGGGCCGTGGCGTTGCTGCTCGAGGCCAACCCGTCGCTGACGCCGTCGGACGCGAAGCTGATCCTGCAACTCACCAGCTCCCGCGTGCCTGGCGCCGGCTTGATCGAGGCCGGTGCGGGGAGCGTGAATGTTGTCGCGGCGGTGACCTTCGGCACCGGGCACAACAAGGCTTCACAAGCTTTAATAGCCGGTGAGGCTGTGTTTTCATCCCGAATCGCCTTTACCCCTAGTGCCGAAGACGCGTACGGTACTTTGGTCAGACTGTCGGCACAAGGCCTTACTTTTGCGGACAATGTGATGCTCCTCCCGCAAACCATCGTCTGGGGCGAAACCATTGTCTGGGGCGAAACCATCGTCTGGGGCGAAACCATTGTCTGGGGTGAAACCATCGTCTGGGGTGAAACCATTGTCTGGGGTGAAACCATTGTCTGGGGTGACACGATCGTGTGGGGTGAAACCGCCCTGCGGTCTGACACTATCGTTTGGAGCGAAACCATTGTCTGGGGCGAAACGATTGTCTGGGGTGAAACGCTGACTGCTGGCGATTAGATATTCGGACCCAACAATCTACAAACTCGTTATTATCACCGAATACAACAAGGAGAATTGAGACATGAGCCGCTTGATTGTTTGGGGAGACTAAGGTCCTCGGGCCAGAACGGCCATTCCCCAGAACGGCCATTCCTATGATGAATGAACAACGCCTAACCGATCCTGCGCGGCTTTACGTCGGCATGGTCATTTTTGCCGGCGTAGTTGCTGTATGCCACTCAATCTACACACTACACCTCTACCCCGTTAGTTATCACTGGTCCCTCCTGGCCGGGCTTACCCTTCTGAGCGGGTCATTTACTGTACGGATACCGACTATTCCCGCGAGGCTCTCCGTTTCGGAGACCTTCGTTTTCGCTGCCGTCCTGCTCTTCGGCCCTGCGGCCGCGACCATGATCGTCGTCCTAGACACTTTAATAATTTCGCTGTGGTTAAAGCAACGATCTCGAAGAGCCTCTCGGGTCCTCTTCAACGTGGCCGCCCCCTCAGTCGCGATTTGGATAGCTTCTCACGCCTTCTATTTTCTGGCGAACATTGAACCGTTGGCGAGAAGCCCACGGCCAGTCCTCCAGCTCTTAGGCCCTCTTGTAGCTTTAGCTGTCTTGTATTTTCTACTAAACAGCCTGCTGGTGGCCTGGGCAGTTGCGTTCGAGAAACGTGTATCGGCTTTAACGGTATGGCGGGAAAACTTTTTGTGGCTATCTCTCAATTACCTCAGTGGGGCATCCGTCGCTGCCCTTCTTCTACCGTACTTGCAACCCGCGCAACCTGAGTTTGCGCGAGTAATTGGAATTCTTCTGCCATTATTGCTAATTTCATATTTGACTTTTAAGACAGCAATGGGGCGAGTCGACGATGCTAATCGGCATCTGAAGGAACTGAACCGCCTGTATCTGTCGACAATCGAGACTTTGGCAATGGCTATCGATGCTAAAGATCAGATTACGCATGGGCATATTCGCAGAGTGCAAATCCACGCCGTAGCGCTCGCACGCGCAATGGGAGTCCGAGAAGATGCGCAGATTCGGGCGATTGAGGCGGCCGCCCTTCTCCATGACATGGGAAAGCTCGCAGTCCCCGAGTACATCCTAAACAAGCCAGGATCTCTTACCGCGGCAGAGTTCGAGAAAATGAAACTGCACGCGAGTGTGGGAGCTGACATACTCTCAGCTATCGATTTTCCATACCCTGTGGTACCCATAGTTCGGCATCACCACGAAAATTGGAACGGCACCGGGTATCCCGACAGGTTGGCGGGAACTGCGATCCCGATTGGCGCCAGGATTCTATCTGTCGTCGACTGCTTTGACGCGCTGACATCAGACCGACCCTATCGTCCGCGACTTGCGGATAAGGAGGCTTTGCGCATTCTAGCTGAAAGGCGGGGACAAATGTACGACCCGCTGATCGTTGACACGTTTATGAGGCTTCACGCGGACGGGGGATTCCGTTCGTCCACACTCACCACAGAATCGTCTTTCGCTGCGATCACCGGTTCCGCTATACCAGCGAATCCGGCGTTACCGACCCGAGCTAGTGGGTTAGAAGACATTACCGCCAGCGGTGAAGAAATGCTTGCGCTGTTCGAGCTGGCAAGGGGCTTAAATAATCGCATGGGTCTTTCCGACGTAAGCGATGTAATCGTAAAACACCTGCGCCGAATTGTCCCTGCGTCACTTTTTGTATTTTACCTATATGACGTTGATGCTGACGAACTTGTCTCATCCTACGCTACGGGAGAGCATACCGACTTGGTCGCGGGTCTTAGAATTCCGCTCGGTCAGCGGCTTACGGGATGGGTTGGCGCCAACAGGCTAACTATTCGTAACTCCGATCCCTTACTTGATTTGGGTGAAGGCGCAAGGTCAGTTACTCCAAGGCCCAGGAGCTGTTTGAGCACTCCGCTGGCGGTCGGCGATTCTCTTATAGGTGTTTTAACTCTGTACGCCAGCGGTCGTGAGGCTTTCTCCGACGATCACCAGCGAATTGTAGAGGTAATTGCACGTCAAGTGACGTCGGTTATTCAGCAGGCGTTGACCCTCGACCGCGATAGACATTCTGCGTTTAAGAACCAGCTTACTGCACTGCCTAACCATGAGCAACTTGAGGCGCTCTCGAGAACCCAGTCTGTTTTGACAAATGCTCCAATGGCTCTGATCTATATATCCGTCAGCGGGTTGAAGGAGATCAATGCCCAGTACGGGCACGAAGCGGGCGACGAGGTTTTGAACCACGTCGTAACGTGCATTCGAAAGCAAATTCGTTCTGCGGACGTTCTCTTTAGATACGAAGAGGGCCAATTTCTTGTTCTTCAGTTTCAAACAGACAGAGAACTCGCAACAGCCTTGGCTGAAAGAATTGGCCGCGCCGTCGACACGGAGTCGACAGCCGGCCGAGCAAAGGGACTGGTAAAAATCTCTTTGGGCGTTTCGGCAATGCCTGACGACGGACAATCCGTCGACGCCCTTATAAAGGCCGCGAAACGCAGACTTGGACAACCCGCAGCGCCGACGGCCGACGGTCTCAATCAACCGCCGGAATCGATACACTGAGGTATTTTGGTGCCAACCTTTGATGACGTCGAAGCGAGCATTCGGACTGGACTTTTTGCTCCGACGCTCGGATATCTCGACACCGATGCGAGAATCCTTAGACGAGTAGACTCCTCCAGGTTTGATACCATCCGGGCCGAACTTCTATATCACACGGGTCATGTTGCCATCGCGTCGGATTTGGCAGTCAACCTTCTAAAAGGTGTCAGGTTGTCCGCTGATTTGTCTGCAAGGCTTACTTATGTTGCCGCTATGACCGCCTTCGAAAGCTCGCGGTTCAGCGACAGTCTCGATTACATTACTCAATCGCTTCGATTTGCCGAGTCAGCGTCAGACCCACGTCTATTAGCGACAGCTCAGTTAGGCCTTCTGAGACTAGTCGCCGACGCCAACACAGTTACGGTTCCACTCTTGAGCGACGCGCGAAGGGCAATCGCTCGGAGTGGCGATCCTCATTTGATGATTGCTCTCAGGCTTCACTTCGCGCGTATCGAAGCGTCTCGGCATAGTCCGCAAGAATCAAAACGGCATTTGGTTGCCGCAAGTGATCTGCTTCAACGGCTTCCGAATATATGGTTGGATGGCAGGATCCACCTCGGTCTATCGATTGTAGGAACTCTGAGTGGCGATTTGCAGGGGGCGATTGAAGAGGCCGAGCTCGCGATACAGTGCGCTGCCAGATCCGGTCACTCACGGACTGAATTGGCTGGCTTCGTAAATCTCTCTCATGCGCTGCAGGTCGTGGGCCGTCGGGAGGAGGCGAGACGTTCAATCGACGTCGTTCTAAGTAAGTCGGGTGCGGACGTCGAGATAAAGGTTGCCGCACTTGATTCACTAGCAAACTTGTTAATTGAGGAAGAAGATTTGAAGGCGGCCGGAGAGACACTTCAAGAGATCGATCGTCTTCTGGCAACTATGCCGCCGGCACTCCACTCGCGGTGGGCGGAGTCGACCCTGCGACACACAAAGATTCGCTTACTTCAAGCGGCAAGTGCATGGAAGATAGCGGATTCTGACTTGGGGGCGGCTATCACTGCCGCGGCCGGCCAACGCGACATCTACTGGGAGGGCCGGTTTCGTCGGCTGAAACTTAAGGGCCTGGTAGCATTGAAACAATTGGATGAGGCGGGCGAATTGTTAACGAAGCTAGAACTTCAGCCTACAACGCTTGATAGCTTCGTCGAGCGAAATAGAATCATTGGATTTGCTGCCATTTCTAGTGCACGCTCTGAAACTGGCTTCGAACTCCTACGACGTGCATATCGTGTGTCACTCGCTTCCGGGTACACCAACACGCGAACTCCATATTTGGAACAGGCGGAACTGTGTGGCCAGGGTGCGCGCGCGTTCGAACAGACTGCTCCGCCACCGCCGGACCTCGACACAGCAGTGGCGCTGATTGACCTGGGAGCGCACCCGCACATCCTCGCGCGCGAGGCGCTGGCCGTCGTTGACGCGGCCGGATGTGCACGGGCGGTCGCACTGATCGCTGCGGGCGCGAATGGACCGCGCGTGATCGAGTACCGCGGTTGGGACGAGCGAGCGGCGCTTGCGGCGGCGCGCAAGCCAGGCCCATGCGATGTACTGCGGCTCGGCGACTACCGCGACGAAACCTGGCAGCTCGTCGTCGAGCCGCGACCGGGGCTGGAACATCGATGCACCCTCATCGCTATCCGCAAGCTCGTGGACATCGCTCTCACGCTCGACCGTTATCGCCGCGACGAGCAACAGCGCTCGGCGCTGTGGCCGACCGAAGCGCTTGACGGAGACCCCGAAAGCGTCTGGGCGTCGGCGCAGATGTCGGAAGTCCTGAGCGTCGCGCGTCGAATCGCTCCCACGCCGCTCTCGATCCTCATCACAGGCGAAACCGGTACCGGCAAAGAGATGCTCGCGCGCGTGATCCATCGAACTTCCGATCGCGCGGATCGGCCGATGCTGCCCTTTAACTGCACGGCCGTCCCGCGCGAGATGATCGAGAGCCAGCTGTTCGGCTACCGGAAGGGCGCGTTCACCGGCGCCGACACATCCTTTGCGGGCGTGATTCGTTCCGCGGCCGGAGGAACACTCTTCCTCGATGAAATCGCCGAAGTCCCCCTCGATGTGCAACCGAAGCTTCTCCGGTTTCTCGAAACCCACGAAATCCATCCGCTCGGCGAACCTCAACCCATCAAGGTGGACGTGCGCGTCATCGCGGCGACCAATGCCAGGCTGGAACAGCTCGTGGCAGAAGGGCGGTTTCGCGATGACCTCTTCTACCGCCTCAATGTGGTGCGGCTGAAGCTGCCGCCGCTCCGCGAACGGCGCGAGGAAATCCCGCCGCTCGTCGATCACTACGTGCGCAAGTACGGCGACGAACAAAAGAAGGGGCGGCTCACAGTCAGCGACGAGACGCTCGAGTATCTGTTGCTCTACGGCTGGCCCGGCAATCTGCGGCAACTTGCCAATGAAGTGCAGCGCATGGTCGCCATGGCCGAGCCGGACTCGACGCTGACGCCGGCCCAGCTCTCCCCGGAGATCCAGGCTTCCCGCCGGACGATCCCTGCCGTCCCCACGGCCGAACCGGAAATCCGCGTCCGCATTGATCAACCGCTCCCGAAGGCCGTGCAAATCCTTGAACAAACCATGGTGAAGAGCGCGCTCGATCGCACGCACGGGCGCGTCGAGGAAGCTGCCCGGATGCTGGGGATTTCGAGGAAGGGCCTGTTCCTGAAGCGCCGTCGATGGGGCCTCCACCAGTAATCAGCCCTCCCCGAGCACACGCTTGCCCTCCGATTGTGGCGCGCCGCCCTCGCATTCGGCAATCTTGTACAGTTGGATCATGCGGAGGATTGCGTGGTACTTCCATGCGACCGCTAAACGCCTGCTTCAGCGCGGAACTGTCAGAACTACATGAAGACGATTCTCCGCCTCGCGGCCGACGGCGAATCCATCGTGCACTTCACTGTGCCCGACTCGCCCTCGTCAAAGCGCTAGTGGCCTGTAACCACTGAATTACTAGTGATAGAATACAGCGCTATATGGCGCTGACATTGACGGTGGATGAGCGGACCGAACTTGAACGCCGCGTGCGGAGTCGGAAAATCCGTGCGGAAGATGCCCGCCGGGCGCAGGTCATTCTGATGGTGGCCGACGGTGAGCCGTTCACGACGATCACCGCGGCGCTGGGGTGCTATCCGGACTATGTCACCCGCTGGAAGCGGCGGTTTGAGACGGAGCGTGTGGCCGGGCTGCAGGCCAGGTATAGAGGCCAGCCGCCGAGCGTGCGAACGCCCGCCTTGGAGGCGCGTGTCTTGGCCAAGACGCGCCAGAAGCCGCCGGATGGCAGCACGCACTGGACGACGCGCAAGCTGGGCACGGTGTTGGGGATCAGTCACATGTTGGTGGCGCGCGTGTGGCGGCGGGCCGGCCTGCAACCCCACCGGTTCGAGCGCTACATGCTCTCGGACGATCCCCGCTTTGAGGAAAAGGCGGCCGATGTGATCGGGCTCTATTTGAATCCGCCGCGCCACGCGGTGGTGTTTGCCGCCGACGAAAAGACCGCGATCCAGGCGCTGGACCGGCTGGACCCGGTGCTGCCCCTCTCGCCGGGTCGTCTCGAACGCCACGGCTTTGAGTACTACCGACACGGGACCCTCTCCTTGTATGCGGCGCTGAACACCCAGACCGGCGAAATCATCGGCCAGACGGTGCCCCGGCACACCAGTGCCGCGTTCGTTGAGTTTCTCGGCGACATCCTGGCGACCCATCCGCGGCGTGAGATTCACGTGATTGTCGATAACCTGTCGGCTCACAAGACCCAAGCGGTTCAGACGTTCTTGGAGACACATCCCCGGGTCCATCTGCACTTCACGCCCACCTACGCGTCGTGGCTGAATCAAGTCGAACTCTGGTTCGGCAAGATCGAGCGGGACCTCCTCGCACGCGGGATCTTTACCTCGATTCCGGATCTGGCCCGCAAGATTCGTCGCTACATCACGCGCTATAACGAGAATCCGAAACCGATCCGTTGGACCTACAGCAACCCAGCGCATCGCATTACTACTGATTCAGCTGTTACAGGCCACTAGTAGAAGCCGCTGACCTGCCGGGATTCTTCGGACCAATCATTACTGGAGAATGGCGCCAGTTGAGGGGACCGGCTTTTTCGGACCAGAGTCAGAGTGACTCTGCAGCGGGTTGAGGGGAACCAAGAAGGTCAAATTCACGATGACCAGCGTAGTGACCGGTACAACCCGAAATTTCACCAGCACGGACGATATCAACAAAGAGATCATAGACGCCCGTGTTTATGTAGGTTTCCATTTTCGAACGGCCGATGTTCATGGGGTTGTCATGGGGAAAAAGATCGGGGAGACTTGTCGCCAAGAATTATTTTCAGCCTCTTTTTTGAC
>JBBQEJ010000111.1:0-17204 GCA_038320555.1 Vicinamibacterales bacterium
ACAAAATCTGTAATCAGGCGGCGCATTCGGTCGAGCCTGAGTGCGCCCTGACATCGGGGTACGCTGCAACCACGTTGCCATCACACCTCGTGCGGAGGAAAAAGAACGGACGAGCTGAGCGCGCGATCCTACGCGATCTCGATATCTACCCACTCACGCGAGGTTGGCCAGAATCGTGTTGTAGACGATGCGCACGGCTTCGTGTCTCGAGACCTCAATCGAGTACAGCCCTTTGTAACCAAGGCTTTCGGTAAACCTGATCGCCTGGCCGATGTCCCAGAAGGGGCTCGACTTGATGTGCATGTTGCCGGATGAGGAGGGCAACCAGGCCTTGATGCAGTCGTGCAACTCCTGCTGGTTCATGGCACCGACGTTCCCGATATCCACGTTCGACGCGGCGCCCGCATCCTTGATAACACCGATCCCGAACTCCCACGGCTTCATGCCGATCGCCTGGACGTACTCGGGCGTCCCCGCGCCGCGCGTCTCGAACGACACCTTCACGTTCTTCGGCCGGCCATAGTCGGCCATCGCCTTCATGGCCGCGACGGCGCCATCCCTCGTCTCCTTGGTGAGCTGCGCCTGCTGCTGGTTGATCATCACGCGCGGACACCCGTACTGCACGGCGATATCGATCCACTGCTTGACATGGTCGACAGCTTGCTGACGGCCCGCCGGTTCAGGGTAAGAGATCGACTGCACAGCCCCGAACTCCAGGTTGATCTGGGTCATCGTCATCTTGCTCTCGTCGAGGCTCGCCTTGAGCTCCTTGATGAAAGCCGGATCGGCTTCGGACTGCACGATCGTCTCGTGCTGATACTCGATATTGTGAACGCCGTAGGTCTCGACGTACATCCTCGGCAGGCCGAACGGCGTGAGCGTCTGGTCCGGCGTGGGATTCTGAGTGTTCGGACTCTTCAGGTAGGCGTTGAAGTTCAACGTCATCAGCGAGACACGCGCGAGCTTCTCCGGCGCGACCGGCGCCGGACCGCGGCCTCGGCCGCCACCGCGCCCCTGGGTGGCATTGGCTCCGCCTTCTCGTGCGGCCCGAGCGGGCGCCTGCGACCCCTGGACCGTCAATCCCACAGTGCTTACAGCACCGACTGCCACACGTCCGAGAAAGTCGCGGCGTCTCGTGTCGAAGGCACCTCCCGGTCGCCACCCGACAGCCTTGTCGTGCTGGCCGGCGCGAGCACTCTACACGGTCGACAAATGCGGGGCAACATGGTTTGCGACCAAGGCTCTGGGCCGGCGAGAATCTGCCGTTCACCGCGTCGCGCGCGCGTTAGAATCCTGCGATGACGCGAGGTTCCCTTGGGAATGCCGTCGTGGCGACACGACGCGGGTTGTCTGTTGTGAGGGCTGCGGTTGCGCTTGTCGCCGCGGCGTCGATTGCGGCGAGCGGCAGATCGTTTTCAGACCTTTCCCGGGTCGTGATGTTCGATACGCCTGAGGCGGATGCGATCCTCGCGGCGTTGCCGGTGTTTCCCCGTGACAATCCGTGGAACCAGGATATTTCGTCATTTCCTGTTCACCGTGATTCCCCACGCATTATTGGATCAATCGGTGGCGCCCGGCCGCTCGATTACAACCTCGACATGAATTTCATTATCGTGCCGCCGGATCAACCACGCGTTCCGGTGAAGATCACTTTGTATCCGCAGGAATCCGACCCAGGTCCATTCCCGATTCCTTCGAACGCGCCAATCGAGAACTGGCCCATGCACCGCAACGAAGACAAGGCGGCGCTGCCCAAACCTGGTCAGACCCTCGAGCAATTGCAGCGCGACGGAGAGGGCGACCGCCACTTGATCGTGGTCGATCCTGAGAACGGTAAGCTCCATGAACTCTGGCAGGCGCGCAGGCGTGACACCGGCTGGGAAGCGTCAACCGCCGCGACGTTCGATCTGCGCACGGGCGCTCTGCGGCCTGAGCGTTGGACGTCGGCCGACGCCGCCGGTCTGCCCATCTTTCCCGCGATTGTGCGCTACGACGAGTGCGTCCGCGGCATCGTCGCCCACGCCATGCGTGTCACGGTCCGCAGGACGCGGCGGGCTTACGTGCTGCCCGCAACGCATTGGGCGAGCACCAATCGGGAGCCCTACCTGCCACGCATGGGAGAGCGAATCCGCCTGCGCGGGGATTTCGATATCTCGGGCTTCCCGCCGCACGTCCAGGCGATCCTGCGTGGCCTGAAGAAGTATGGCATGTTCGTCGCCGACAACGGCGCCGACTGGCGCATGTCGATCGCGCCCGACCGACGGCTCAGAGGACTGGAGTCGCTCCACAAGGTCAAAGGCTCAGATTTTGAAGTCGTCGACACAGGGGCGCGATCGGTCGGGGGATCTTGAGTTGACGGCCCCGTTTCGATCAGATCTTTGAGGTCTCGTCAACGGGACATGTTGCACGCGAGCGCGACCCCCATCATCTGCAGCACGATGGCGTTGCGCTCCTCACGCGACCGAATGATGAACGGCGGGCCCCCGATTTCTGACCCGCCGGCAAGCGCTTCGGCGTTCCCCATCCACAGATGAAAGTATGGTGTCGCATGGCCGCTCGTGAATATCGTGTCACCGAGGACCGACGGTCCGGAGCCGGTAGCGGCTGGATGCCTGCGGTCGGACAAGACGATGGCGATCGCGTTCGCGCTCGGCTCAAACTGATGCCATATGCGTTCCAGATACGGTTCGTGATGTCGATGATCTGGTCGAGACTCGCCCCGCTGATCTGCGATTGGTTGTACATCTTCACGCGTCCCACTCTCGGTTGCGCAGATTCTGGGCCGCACTCGAAGCACGGACGGCAGGTGGAAGATGTGTGGTCTGGTGCGTGTGAGGCCGCGCTCAAAGGCATCACGACACAGGCGATGAGCGGGACGGCCAGAACGATGGATTTGATGACCATCCGCGCTCACCCTTCCAACCCGCGACGGGTGGCTTCCGCGCGCCGGTAGCTGACGCAGACGGCGCCGCCCATTTCGAAACCGATTTCGCGTTTGGCGTGATGCGTCATGTCGATCTGTCCTTCCACCTTGCGGGCTCGCAGCGCCCACACTCTGGTAGTGCTCGGTGACGCGAGATCTTTCAGGAGACATGCCGGAGCAGTTCGAAGGCGGGATAAGGCCTAGTTGGTCGTCTGACCGGTCGAAAGATTTCGCCGTCGCTGCGCCTACGATACTGAACGCGGTTCGCAATCCAGCGCTTCGCGCCGATCATCACTTGAGGACGCAATCACCGATTCGCTTCGCTCAGGACACCATACTGCGAACGCGTCACCTGGGGACATTCCGATGGACGATCGCCTTCGGAAGGCGGACCTCGCTGGCCGCGCGCCGATCGACGAGAGCGACTCACCAGCCGTCGCAGCCATCCATCAATTGGCCTCCGCGTTGGCGTTACCGACATAACCTCCGACGGCACGACCCGCGGCCTTGTCGCGCGTGTGTTCACGTGGATCGAGGACGTGGTCTACGCCGGCCTCGGCGCGATGCTGGCGCTCAGAACGACTGATGTTCCGCAATTCGATGATCGGCTCAGCGTGCCGACCCGGATCATCGGGTTCGTCCTGTCGCTGCTGATGCTGCGAAATCGAAGTGCCCACGTGGGAACCGAATCCCACGAGTACCGACGAGCGAACTGCCTGTTGCCTGCATACTCGGTCCCGCCGATCTGAAGGCCCGTCGCGAAGGGCACCTTGTTCAAGGTGGAATTTGACTTCGACGTATGTATTGTCGCCGCTGATTCGAGCCTTGTTCTCGTGGACCGCGGACTGGGGCGTACTGCAGGATTCCACGGCGATCTGGACGGCGGCGCGAAGGACGCGTCGCAGTCATACGACAAGCCGCCCCGACGGACCATCGATGCCAGCTTCATCGCGAAAAACAGGCGGATGGGGTAGTATTGGGCGTTCCCATACGAATCTCTAGCATCACGCACATTTGTCGCCTCGCCGTGTCTGTCGGCGACGCGGCTGCACGGAGTGCCCCTTGGCTGACCTCATCGCCGCTGACTTCGGTGATCTCATTGCCACACGTATCGCAGCCGAACACGTCTCGATTTCAGCCCGATGGCTCGAGCGGTTACGGCCGCTGTTATCCGTGGACGCGAACGACATCTTCCCAACCGAGCAATTGCTGGATCACATCCCCGCACTGATACGTGAGGTCGCGGCGTACGTGCGGGCACCGGATGCAGAGGCTATTGCGGCGAACACCGCGATCATCACGAAGGCCCAACAGTTGGGTGAGTTGCGGCATGCGCAACAAGCGTCGGTCCATCAACTCCTCGCCGAGTATCGGTTGCTCGGCGGCATTCTCGCGAATTTCGTGCACGAGGAAGTCGAGCGCCTTGGCGTATCGCCGCCGCCCGAAGACACGATCGAGGTGCTGCGGCGGTTGCAAGATGCGACATGGATTCTCTTGCAAACGACAGTAGACACGTTCGTGGCTGAATACACGAGCACGATCGCCAGCCATGCTTCACGGCTGGAGAGTTTCAATCGGATGGTGAGTCATGAACTGCGGCAGCCCCTCACCACGCTCATGTACGCCCTGCCCCTACTGAGAACGGAGAGTGCGCGCGGTGACTCTGTGCGTCAGGAATATCTGTTGACGGTGATGGAGCGAAACACGACGAGGCTGATGCAGTTGATGGAGCAGTTGGAGGGCCTGTCCCGTCTCACGGTAGGACAACCGGATACCCCGGAGATTCAAGAGGCGCAGATATCGGCTGTCGCCTCCCAAGTGGCCAGGCAGCTGCGTGAGATGGCGGAAGCGCGAGGGGTGGACATCCAAGTGAGTGACGATCTCCCAGAGATTTTCGTCGACACGGCAAGACTCGAGTTGATTCTGATGAACCTCGTCTCGAACGCGATTAAATACAGCGATCCGACGAAGAGTGATCGGTTTGTGCGCGTCGAATCCGGTCAAAATTGTGATGCGCCGACCTGTTGCCTCGTTGTGCGCGATAACGGATTGGGAATCCCCGAAGAGAGTCTGTCAACGATCTTTCGCCGATACCGCCGCGTCCACGCTGAACGAGATTCTGAATTGGGCATTCGGGGATCGGGGCTCGGACTCGCGATCGTCGCAGAGTGCGTGGAGGCTGTGGGCGGCAGCATCGCCGTAGAATCGGTCGTCGGCAGAGGAAGCTCGTTTCGTGTGACGATCCCCCGTCAGCCGCAGCGATTGCGGAGACCCGGGCAGTGACCACCTGCGGATCCGCCCGCCAGACTCACGGAGCTGAGGCAGATGGCGGCACATCCAGCTTAGAGAACCACCGACGGTTACGCGGAGCGCAGTTACCTGCACTTCCCCGAGGCCGCGTGACGCAAGTGACGAAGCGAACCTGGGCGACGATCGTGGGTTTCAACCAGCGCATCTGCCTCATCTCAAGCGATAGCACATAATGGAGCTGCTGAAGACCATAATGATCAAGCCTGCGGCGACGGCATCCATCGAGAGCGCCCAGACCGTTGTCAGCGTTCAGTGGCGTTACGCGGGATCGGCAGCGCGGACGCCGGTGAACGTCTGAAGCAGGTGCGTCACGCCCCAGCCATTCTGAGGATTCCGCTGCAGCGTCTCACGTCCTGATCCAAAGATCCGCCCTTACATCGATGACGAGTCGGGGTCGACTCACTTGAACTGCGAACGGCCCGCTCGGAGGCTGTGCCGTCGACTATTGAATCTCGTCAGCGATGCCCACATGCTGCATTCAGCTCGCGTGCTCGTTCCACGTCTGTGGCAGCCTCGGGAACCTGAAACAGCTGCTCGATCGTGCTCTGACCTGTCGCGTACGCCGGTCGCGCCATCAGCGGGGACGAACCGAGGTACCGATTTCCGTAAGCTTCAAGAAATCATGCGCCCTCTTTAAATTGCACCACGCCCGCGCCACAAGACCTGCGCGACGTGACTATCGTCGAAGGCTACTTCGATACGTCGCCGTCCATCAGGCGCGAAGGCGACCGCTCCCAGTTCGGCCCATTTGACTCCGCACTCCGCCTGCCTGGCAAAGATGTCGGGTGCGTCTTCGGCATTCGCTGCATCAAGCCGAACGTGCTCCTTGCCAGCCGGCACGTACGCCCAGCCGCTCACCGGCCTTCCCTTGAGCGCCTTGATGAACTTCGACGCAGCATATGGTGGAGGCGCCGGGATTTGCACCCGGGTCCGAAAATACATCCCCGCAGGAATCTACGATGCGTATCCGCCTCTGTAGTGTCGCGCCCGGCGTGAAGAGGCGGAAAAACCGCCGGGCACCAACCCCGGAAAATCTCGCCGCTGACGTCCAGGGTGGCCGTCAGCAACCAGCCTGCTTAAATGACATCCAGTTCCGGCCCGCAGGCTGACCGGAGTGGACGCTCACAGGGTTTTACGCTGCGAGAGCGAGCTGCGTGTTTGCAGTTAGTTGGTTTTCCATCTGATTAGCGAGGGTGATGGTCCTCGGCACGCATCCTGCGAAACCGTATCTCCGTCGAATCTAGGTCGCCCCCTCGAGGTAAGGTTTCGGGTCCACGGCGCCAGCAGCTGCTGGGCTTCGTCCCGATTCACACGTACGAACGAACCTCCATTGTACGCTCCATTCGTCATGCCGTCAAGTTGCTGTCGGGCTTGAAGTTGCGGTTTTTTCGGGGCTTGACTTGGCTGATCGCGCTTCGGATAATGCCTACGAATGGCCGAGGACCAGCTCCGTACCCTTATTGACGGTATCCGTTCGCGTCTACAGGCCGATCTCGAGGCGCACCTGGGTACCGTGACGGAAACCCACGAGCACGAAATCGAGAACGCGCGCCGACAAGTCGAGGCCGACGCAGAGCAGCGTTGGCGCTCGAAGCTCGACGAAGTGCGCACCGAATGGGATGCGCGTCTGCAGTCCGAGGTCTCCGCTGCCCGCTCCGACGTCGAACGGCAGATGGTTGCC
Source organism: Vicinamibacterales bacterium (assembly GCA_038320555.1). Lineage (GTDB taxonomy): Bacteria > Acidobacteriota > Vicinamibacteria > Vicinamibacterales > 2-12-FULL-66-21 > JALZOC01. Next base: position 6,915 of record JBBQEJ010000111.1, read on the forward strand.
GAATCGACGCGCCTGCGTCTTGAGGGCGAGCAGGCAGCCACGGAAGCCGCGGCCCGGGCGCGCCGCGAGCTGGACGCAGCGGTGTCGACCGAACGCACCCGCGCGCAGGCCGACGTCGAACGCGTGCAGGCGGAAGCGGCGGCCGAGGCGCGTCGCCAGCTGGACGAAGCCGTGTCCACCGAACGCACACAAGCGCTGGCGGATCTCGAACGCGCGCAGACTGAAGCCGCGGTGCAGGCGCGTCGCGAGCTGGACGAAGCCGTGTCCACCGAATGCACTCGCGCCCACGCCGACCTCGAACGCGCGCAGGCCGAACGCGAGCGCGCGCATGCCGATCTCGAACGCGCGCACGCCGATCTCGAGCAGGTGCAGGCGGATCACGAGCGCACGCACGCCGACCGGACCCGCGCCCAGGCCGACCTCGAGCGGGTGCACGTTGACCTCGAACACACGAAGGCCGATCTCCTTCGTGTGCACGGGGACCTCGCACAGACGCAGGCTCAACTCGAAACCGCACAGGTCCTGGCCAAGGAAATCCGCGAAGGCGCCGATCGCGAGCTGGCGGAGGCTCGTGCCGCGTTCGATGCCGAGCGCGCCGCGACGGCAGATGCTATCGCCGCGACACAACAGGCCGCCCCGCCGCCGGCGCGAGAACGCTCGGAACTACTCGGTGCCGTGAAGGCCATCGACGAATCGACCACGCTGGCGGCAGCGCTTGCAGCCGTGGTACGGGGGGCGGCGCTCGAGTCTCCACGCGTCGCGCTCTTCCTCGTCAGCGGCAGCACCTTGCAGGAGTGGCCGGTAGAGGGCGTGCCCTCTGTCGATGCGGGGCAAATCCCGTCAGACGGAGCTGACGCAGGTTTCCTTGCAGACGTGTTGCGGAGCGGCCAGGCGCAATCGATTGATGGAATGAACGGCCATTCTGCGCCGGCATTTGCCGGGCTCGCCGCGGGACGGCGCGCGATTGCCGTGCCCTTTGTGCTGGGCGATCGGCCGGTCGCGGTGCTCTACGCGGACGAAGGTACAGATGGACAGCCCCTCGACTCATGGCGCGAGACGGTGCAGATCCTCGGACGTCATGCGTCGGCATTCATCGCGTACTTGACCGCGGTGCGCACGGCGCAGGCCTTGAGGCTGATCGGTGGCGGCCACGACGGCAACGGCACCGACGATGAAGCGCAGGGAGCGCGGCGGTACGCGCGTCTCCTGGTGTCGGAGATCAAGTTGTACAACGAGAGCGCGGTGCGGACGGGACGCGAGCGCCGCGATCTCCTGCAACGCCTCAAGGCAGAGATCGAGCGGGCGCGGCGTTTGTACCAAGAACGAATCACGCCGTCTCCGGCTCGAGATGTCTATTTTCACCAGGAGCTCGTGCAGACGCTTGCGGACGGCGATCAGTCTCTCCTCGGCTAATCCAGGACAGTACAGGGCATCGTGGCTATCAAGCACCTGATCCACCGTCGCGCGATTCTCTGCCTCGCGTTGCTGTGGACGCCTGCGCCGCAGTCAGGTCCACCTCCCGAACAGCTCGCGCCGACCGTCCACCCTGCGCTGCCGTCGAACCCCAGCGATCTGTGGCTGGTCCCGTCGGAACGCGATCGCGCCGCACGCTCAGCCGCGACGCTCGCCCCCCTGGCGGCCGGCGTCAAGCGGTTCCAGGAAGGAAGCTACGCGGGGGCGCTCGAGCTCTTCAGGCAGCCATCGCTGACGAATACCGCCCTGGCCGATTACGCGACTTACTACACGGGCCTGGCCCAGCTGCGACTCGGACAGGTCGCGGAAGCGCGCCGAACGTTCGATGCCGTCATCGAACGAAAGGTTCCGGGGTACGTCGGGATTGCGGCAGGCCTGGCGTCGGGTGAAGCCGCGGAAACCGCAGGAGATTTTCCGGCCGCGGTCCGTTTCTACGAGCGCATTGCCGATCAGAAAGCTGCGGTGAGCGAGGACGTCCTCTCGCGACTGGGGCGCGCGGCACTGGCAGCGGGGGATCGAGCGAAGGCGGCGCAGGCGTTCATTCGCGTGTATTACGAGTTTCCGCTGACGGATGCCGCGACGGAGGCGGGCACGCAGCTGGCATCTCTGCAGGATCAAATCACGCACACCGGGTACAAGGCCGACCTCGGGCACGCGCAGATCCTCTTCGGCGCCCGGCGGTTCGAGGACGCGCGGACCGCGTTCCTGGCGCTTCAGAGCGTCGCTGACGGAGATGACAAGGAGCTCGTGAACCTGCGGGTCGCGGAGTGCGACTTCAATCTGAAGCGATACGCAGCCGCTCGCGACGGGGTCCGGCCCTACCTCGATCGCGCCTCACGCAAGGCTGAAGCACGTTTCTTCTACTTGAGCAGCCTCCGCGGGCTCGGCGATTTCGACCAGTACATCGCACTGACGGCCGCGCTTGTCGCGGAGTTTCCTGACAGCTCATGGTCCGAAGAGGCGCTCAGCAATCTCGGCACCCACTACATCCTTGCCGACGACGACGACCAGGCGGCGAAGACGTTCAAGGAGCTGTACGAGCGGTTTCCTGCCGGCGCCAGGGCAGAGCGCGCGGCGTGGAAATACGGCTGGTGGGCTTACAAGAAGGGGGATTACGCCGAAACCGTGCGGGTGTTCGAGACGGCTGCGATCGCATTCCCGCGCTCCGATTTTCGTCCGTCGTTTCTCTACTGGGCGGGCCGCTCGCACGGGAAGCTTGGAGAAGGCGTTCAGGCCGAGTCGCGCCTGCGGCTGGTCTACACCGACTATGCCAACTCGTATTACGGCCGCCTGGCGGAGCGTCAACTCGCGCCGCGGGCGGCGGCGCGGTCGGCGAGAGACGACATCCGCCTGGCCTCGCAGGATCAGATCTCGTTGCCGGAAGTCAAACCGATCCAGACCGAACCGCTGATTCGTCTGCTGCTGGCCAACGGCATGTACGACGACGCCCTGGCGGAGCTGCGCTATGCGCAGCGCGCCTGGGGCAGCTCGACCCGCATCGATGCGACGATCGCGTGGGTCTACAACCAGAAAGGGGAGTTGCGCCGCGCCATCTCGCTCATGCGCCGCACGTATCCGCAGTTCCTGACGGCGGGCGGCCAGCAGTTCCCCGCAGAGATTCTCCAGGTGATTTTTCCGCTGGCCTATTGGGACTCGATTCGCCAGCAATCCGCCCTCCACGATCTTGATGCCTACCTGATCGCCGCGCTCGTCGGACAGGAGTCGACGTTCGATCCGGGCATCAAGTCGGTCGCGAACGCGTGGGGGCTGATGCAGCTCGTGCCCTCGACGGGCCGCCGCCTGGCGCGATCGGTGGGACTCCGCAGTTTCACCACCGAGAAGCTCACCGATCCGCAGATCAATATCCGGCTTGGCACGCTGTATTTTTCGCAGCTCGTCCAGCAATTCGGCGGCACGTACTATGCGCTCGCCAGTTACAACGCGGGGGAAAGCCGCGTCATCCGCTGGAAAGCCGATCGTCCGGGACTCGATGAAGACGAGTTCATCGATGACATCCCGTTCCCGGAGACGCAGAACTACGTGAAACGGGTTCTTGGAACCGCGGAGGACTATCGTCGCCTCTACCCGGACGGCAGCGCCTCGTCGCGCACGCTCTCAACTCTGTCGCCCGCGAAAGCCCCGGCAAGCAAGAGCAGCGTGAAAAAAACCCCGCCAAAGAAGAAAGCTCCCGCGAAGAAGAAAGGGCCCGTAAAGCCCACCACGAAGAAGCGTAGCCGCTAGGATCGCCTGTCACGGACGGAACTCGCGCCGAGACCGCAGAGGGCGCAGAGAAACAAGGTGCTATTAACAGAACAGCGTTCCGCCGACCGCGCTTCGCGCGGTGGAAGGTCCCGACCCTCTATGGCCGGCCGGCACGGCGGAACGGCGGCGACGCGTCCTCTGCGATCTCTGCGGCCTCCGCGCGAGATCGTCGTGACAAGTGAATCGACCGACGAACTAGGGAAACGACACGATCTCGTAGAGTGTCATCGTCGCATCAGCGCCGAGCGGCCGCAGGTACCGCGCGAAGTCCTTCAGCTTCGATCTGACTTCCTCGGCGCGCGGTCCGTACATGTCCCAGTGAATGCCGATGTAGCGGACGCGGTGCTTTTGCAGCACGACGAACGTATCGTTCGACGGGAACGAGTCGAGCACGGACGCGGCCTCGCGAAAATCCTGCGGGATGTAGTCGCTGTACCCGTTCACGAGGGGCATCCAGTGCGTGGTCGACAGCACCATGTACTGCGCATGAAGCGGGTAGGCGACCCGCTCGCCGTAGAAGGGAAACTCCGCGACCGCACCGCGCGGCATCGCGGCCAGCACACGATAATTTGTGGACACAGGCAGCGCGCGCTCCCAGGCAAAGGGCACCACATTCAGTTCGGCGATCGCGAGGGCCGCGACGGCAGAGGCCGCGAGGAACCCGCGCCTGCCGGCGCGGGGAAGCAGCCGCTTCAGGGCCAGCGACGTGAAGAGGGCGAGCACCAAGACGAGCAGCAGGCCGAAGCGCGACGGCGCTCTGAGAAAGGTGAAGAGCGGCACGGCGCGATACAGCACGGTGTATAGGCCGGCCGCAGGGCCGAACGATCCCCAGACGGCGAGCGCGCCGAGAGAGCCATACAACATGGTTGTCTCGCGATCGTTGTCCCGCGAGTCATCCGTCCAGCTCAATGCCACGCCGGTGCCGCCGAGCACGATTGCCAGAACCCCTGGAAACAGGACCTCCCCGATTCTCCAACCCAGGTTGCGCGCCAGGCTGAGCAGCACCCGGTGCCCATGCGCTGGCGACGCCAGGTAACTCTGCCATGTCGCCGAATACCTTCGCGCGTCGTCCAGCGATCGCGCAAAGCCGCTGTCACGCTGCAGCTCGAGGTACGGCAGGACGAACGGCAGCACGATGACAGAAGCGGTAGCAGCCCCAATCGCGACGGCAATCCAGAATGCCGGCACGCGCCAGAGACGGCGCCATGCCGCAAAAAAGAGCACGCCGTAGCCCACCATGAGCCCGGCAAAGATGCCGTAGTACGCGCACGCGAGCGCCTGTCCGGCCAGCGCGATGCCGAGCACGAGTCCGCGGGTCGGCGACGGGCTGTCGGCGAGGCGATGCAGCGCGAGCATCGACAGCGGAATACCGCCGGCCATCAGAAGCTGGATGTGCGCGCTGTGGGAATAGAAGAAGGGACAGAACGCGAAGAGGACTGCGCCCACAGCCGCAGCGCCACTCTGTCCGGACAGCCGCCGGGCGAGAAGCCACGTGCCGAGCCACGTCGAGGCGAATGCGAACAGCACCGCGCTGTTGTGGGCAGCGTACGCATTCCGCGTGGCGAGCCATGCCGGGATCGCCACCACGCCGGCAAGGATGTTCGACTCGGAATATGCAAGCGTGCCGCGATGCGGATAGAAGATGTTCGCATCGAAGAGTGTCGTCGGACTCGTGACGATTGCGTGCGCGACCCAGGCGACATTCCAGATCCCGTAAAGACCGTCCATCGTCGTCGTGCGGCCGAGCCGGCCGAGCCCCGCGGCAAGTGGCCACGTCATGACGACAGCGAGCGCAAGCGCGACGCCGCACGCGATCGCGGCCCTGCGCGCGCGCGCCGCGATGGTATCCGGACGTCGCTCCATGTAGAATGCGGGACATTCTACCGCCAATCCGCTCTCGCCAATCTGCCGTGTCCCGCATCGCTCTTTCGGCCGCGCTCCTTGCCACCGCACTCGCTGCGTGGCTGTCGCAGGGCTCGCTGGCTTTCACTGGTGTGGGACATTCGCGGGTTGCGCTCCTGCCGCTTTCGATCACGTCCGCTCTGGTTGCCGCGAGCGCGGCGGGAGGTGTGTGGCTCGCGTGGCGAGCCGGTGCGTCGCTTGCGCCTCTGTGGCTGCTTGGGCTGCTGGTGCTTCCGTGGATCCCGGGATCGACTCCCGCCGCCTTCCTGATATGGTCCGGCCCTCTGGCGATGCTCGTGTGGGCGGCGATCGCGTTATCCTTCGCGGCTTCGGCAATCGAAGCCACCGGTGTCGAGCCATCACGATGGCTGGCGCGCGTCGTCGGCAAGCGTCCCGTCTGGTCCGCGGGAGCGCTGGCGTGCGCGATCTACGCGGTGGCCGGCTGGCAGGTCGTGCCGTCGAGACCGGAGGGGGATGAACCGCATTACCTGATCATCACGCAAAGCTTGCTGAAGGACCACGATCTGCGGATTGAGAACAATCACCGCGACGGCGACTACCGGGCCTATTATCCGGGACCGCTGCCGAAGCCCGACTCCCGCCGCGCCGGGCGAAACGGACACATCTATTCGATCCATGCCCCCGGACTTCCTGCGCTCGTGGCGCCGGCGTTTGCGATCGCCGGCTATCACGGCGTTGTCGTCTTTCTGATCGTTCTCGCGTCGATTGGCAGCGCGCTGGCGTGGCACCTCGCGTGGATCGTCACCCGGCGGGCCGACGCCGCCTGGTTCGGCTGGGCAGCGGTCACGCTGTCGACGAGCGCCGTCTTTCACAGCTTCAGCGTGTTCCCGGACGGGCCGGGAGGCGTGATCGCACTTACCGGGGTCTGGGCGTTGCTGCGCGCCGAACAGGAAGCGCACAGCGGGATTGAGCGTGTTCGCCCCTGGTGGCTGCACGGCGCGGCGCTCGCAACGCTGCCCTGGATTCACACGCGATTTGTCCTGATCGCGGGAAGCCTCGGCGCGCTGGTGCTGCTTCGGCTGGCGGCCACCCGCAACGCGGCCGGCAAGGCGGTCGCGTTCCTGGCGATCCCGGCCATCAGCGCTGTGTGCTGGATCGGATTCTTCGTTGCGATTTACGGGACGCCCGATCCGTCCGCGCCGTACGCGAACGAGCAGGGATCTCCGATGTTCATTCCGGGCGGCATGATTGGACTGTTTTTCGATCAGCGCTTCGGCGTCTTCGCATATGCGCCCGTCCTGATCTCCGCGTTTGCGGGCCTCATTGTGATGGTACGAAATCGGGCGCAGCGACGGTTGGGTCTCGAGCTCCTGTTCGTGCTGATCCCGTATCTGCTCGCGGTCACGGATTTCGCCATGTGGTGGGGAGGCTCGAGCGCCCCGGGACGGTTCTTCGTGCCGATGCTTCCGGCGATGGCGATTCCGGTGGCGGTCTGCTGGGCCGTTGTGCGCACGCGAGCGACGCGGGCGACGCTGGTGGCGGCGCTGGCGATGACTATCTTCGCGTCGTGCGCGCTGGTCTTCGTTGACCAAGGACGTCTCGCCTACAACATCCGCCAGACCTATGCCGCGTGGCTCGAATGGATGAGCGGCACGACTGATCTGGCGCTGGGCATGCCCGCGTGGTGGCGAGGCAGCGAGCCGGTTCTGTATCGGGACACCGCGATTTGGCTGTGCGTGTTCGCCGCGGCGTGGGGCGTGTTGCGCGCGGCGCAGGGCACGGGTCTGCTTCGCAACAGAGGCGCGTTGTCCGCCGCGGCCGGAACAGCCTACGGCGTCGCCGCAATGGTGGCGCTCTCCATCGTGTGGACACTCGCCGGCGCACAGGGAATCAACACGACCCCCGGACAGCTCAAGCTACTGGGGCGTCTCGCCGAAGAGCGGCGCGTGCTGGTGTGGTCCTTTCCAGATTTCCAGCGTCTCGCGGCGGCCGACGTGCCCCCGATGCTGCGGATCGAACCCCGGCCGTCTACGGCGCCGGGCGGCGCGGGCCCGAACGACAGGCCACTCTTTCAGGTGCCCTCGGTGCCGGCTGGTGAGTACCGCTTGCGTCCGCACGGAGCTGGCGCGGCCGGATGGCTGATGGTCGGCATCGGCCGGGATCCGTTCTCACTGCGGAGCGGGCCGCTGGCCGCGCCGCCTGAGCCGATCGATCTCAGCTTCCCGGTGGACGTGCGGGCGATTGTCGTGCGGGGCGACGAACAGGCCCGGCGCTCGATTCAAGCGCTGACGATCGAGCCAGTCTCCGTGCTGCCGGCCTCCGCGAGGTTGTCGGATCAATATGCGCGACGCGCCGTCCGATACGGAAATGTGACCGTATTTTTTCTAGACGAGCGGAGCTTTCCGGAGCCGGAATCGTTCTGGATTGGTGGGGCTCGGCGCGCATCGGCCGTGGTGCAGCCAGGTGTGCGGCAACCGTCGGTCACCCTTCTCGCGCGCAACGCGCCAGTCGAAAACACCGTCGTGATTCAGTCGGGCAGCTGGCGCGAGGAAATGCGGCTTGCACCTGGAGAAGAGCGCCGCGTGCAGGTGCCGATCGACGCGCAGCGCGGCGCAACGCTCTTCACCATTTCGTCGAGCTCAGGCTTCCGTCCCTCGGCCACCGATCCGAACAGCCACGACGATCGGTTCCTGGGTGTCTGGATCAAAGTCCTTGAATAAGGGTTCTACTGGGTCACCAGGTTCTGCATGGTTCTACCAGGTTCCACTGGGTTCACAATCCCGTAGAACCCCGTAGAACTTCGGAGAACCTCGGAGAACCCAGCAGAACCTTGATCAAAACCGAACGACCCCGCCGAAGTACAATCCCTTGAGGAGGAGCTCTCCCTCGTCCTCTTTGACATGGTAGAAGACGTTGAAGGAGCGGTAGCCGGCCTGCGCGCCGACGTTGTTGGTGAAATTCACGGTGCCGTACAGATCGAAGTCGGCGTAGTGCGCGCGGTAGTCTTCGCCAAAGAGGCCGCCGGTTGCCAGGCCGCTCAGCTCTCCGGTGATCGAAATATTCGGGACGACATAGACGCGTCCGATTACGCCGATGGCGGGAATCGGCGCGCGCGCTTCCACGAACTCGGCGGCCAGAAGGTTTGTCAATTCAGCCCGCACGTTCGTGTACTTCGCTTCGAGCAGCATCCCGAAAAACCCGCGATCGCGGTAGATGAAGTCGTACTCGTAGACGAAGCGGTACGCCTTCCACTGCAGGTTCGTCGCGACGGGCAGCGATATCGGATACTTCTGACCGTTGAAGACGATGTCCCGCTGGATGCCGCCGACCGCCTCGTAGGTGATCGGCGTGTACTCGAAGCGCAGTTTGTGCTTCTGCGCGGGGCGCAGCACGACTTTCAGCTGCTTGAACCGTGTCTTTTCGATACCGAGGTCTGTCACGAAATCGATGCGTGACCCGACAATCCCGAGCGACTCGCTCGTGATCGCGATGTCCGGCGTCGGATACCACAAGTAGCCGCCAAGCTCGACGTGATACTTCTCGCCAGTGGCGGGATCGGAGACGTGTTTGACCGCGTACTGCGCCCAGGCGGGGACCGCCACCAGCCCGGACACTACACACCAGAGGCCTATCGTTGCGACACGTGTGCGCATGAGTTGTCTCGCCCCGGGATGGTTAAGGACACGCTCTCCGTCGCGCGAGAGCGCGGGCAGCCTGCTGGGAAGGCACCCCAGAATACCATGCGGCATTCAGCTTGCTCAACAATCGCGGGCGGAACGCGGGTTGTTCATCGATCGGGCAATTGCCCGCATTTTTTCGCCATGAATCCATAAATCTCGCGCGTCTCTCCAGTTTTCCGTATCGGTTCGCAACCTGAGGACGAGTGGGGTGATGAGCCCCGTGAAGGCGCCTTACCGATCCGGTAAGAGTTTTCCATCGGTGTAAGTCGAGGAGGCAGTTGTATGAAGCAACGTGTCATGGGCTGGATCCTGATGATCCTGCTCGTCGCCGTGTCGGCGTCGGCCCAACAGGGGACGACCGAGCTCCGTGGCCGCGTCATCGATTCGCAGGGCGCGGTATTGCCCGGCGTTGCAGTGGTCGTGCGCAACCAGGAAACCGGCATGTTCCGCGAGACCGCGTCGGGAGGAGACGGCACGTTCATCGCCAGCGGCATCGTCCCGGGAACCTACCAGATCACCGCCGAGCTGCAGGGCTTCAAGAAGTTCGAGCGGAAGGATCTCCGCCTCGAAGTGGGCAAAACCTCGAGCATCGACGTGACGATGGCGGTCGGCTCGGTTGAAGAGACCATCATCGTCAAAGCCGAATCGCCGCTCGTCGACGTCACCTCGAAGGAAATTGGCGGCAACATCACGAGCGAAACCCTCGTGAAGCTGCCGAGCGTCAACGGGAACTTCGTGGGCTTTGTCGGCCTTCTGCCCGGGATTGTCCCCTCGATCAGCACCGAGTCGTTCGGAAGCGATTCGATCAGCGTCAACGGCCAGGACCCGCGCAACAACAACTACATGCTCGACGGCGGCAACAACAACGACGACGTGATCGGCCAGCGCGCGGGCACGCAGGCCCGCACGCCGATTGAGGCGGTGGCGGAGTTCCAGGTCATCACCAACCAGTTCGACGCCGAGTACGGCCGCACGACGGGGGCCATCATCAACGCCGTGACGACGCAGGGCA
>JBBQEJ010000112.1:0-17149 GCA_038320555.1 Vicinamibacterales bacterium
AAATGTTGCACGAGACCCAGCGGACATCGGCGCCCAGCTCGACGAGCGTCTCGATGAGCACCGCGGTCTGAATCGTCATGTGCAGGCTGCCCATGACTCTGGCGCCCGCCAGGGGATTCTTGCCGTGGTAGCGTTCTCTCAACGTCATGAGCCCGGGCATCTCCTGCTCGGCCAGCCGAATCTCCTTCCGGCCGAATTCCGCAAGCGACAGGTCTTTGACCTTGAACGGGTCACGCCCGGCCTTGACGGCCGCGTCGAACGCATGCATTTCACGAACTGCAGTACTCATCAGTTGTTCCCTTCGATATCGTTTCCAGTTTCCGGTTTCCAGTTGCCAGTTTCCAGTCGCCCCTGCAGTCGCCAGCCGCTAGTCGCTGGCCGCTAGCCGCCTTTTTTCCTGGCTGTTGCGACAAACAATGCCGGACCCTTTGCCGCCGCGTTGACCGGCAGAGCCACGATGCGGATTCGATCAAACCCTGCCCCCGCGAGCAGCCGCCGCATCTGTTCCTCGCTGAATCCGAGCCAGACGTGCCCCATCTGCTGCCGGTACTCCTCGCGATCGTGAGGAAACATGTCGGCGATCACGAGCCGGCCGCCGGCCTTGAGCGCGCGACAGGCCTCCGACAGGGCCGCAGCCGGATCCGGCAGATGATGCAGTACGAGAAGCAGTGTAGCGGCATCGAGCTCGTCGTCGGGAATCGGCAGCGCCTCGAGCTCGCCGCGCCTCACTTCCACCGATGCCAGCTCCCGCACCCGCTTGCGCGCCGCCTGGAGCATCTCGCCGGACCGATCCACGGCGATCACGCGCGCGACAAACGGCGCAAGCGCGCACGCGACCTGCCCGGTGCCGCAGCCGAGGTCTCCCACGGTCCACGCCTCGTCGAGAAACGCCGGCAGCGCCTGAAGATGTGAGGCCGAGCCAAACAAATCCGCGCGCAGCTTGTCCCAGTGCTCCGCCGTTGTCTCGAAAAACTCCTGCGACTTCGACTGACGCCGCGCGAGCACGTTCTTCAAACGCCGCCCATCCTGATCGGCGCCGGCGGTTGCACTGACCTGATCGCGCAGCAGCGACCAGAGACGACGCACTGGCGCGCCGCGGTCGTCGAGCGAGAGCGTGTAATACCGGCTCGTGCCGTCGCGGCGGGAGACAACCCAGCTGGCATCCGCCAGCGTCTTCAGATGTCGGCTGACCGTGGACTGCGGAAGCTGCAAGACCGTGCAGAGCTCCGAGACGGTCAGCTCGTGCCGCTCGAGCAGCAAAAGCATGCGGCTCCGTGTGGCGTCGGAAAGGGTTGTGAGGTCGTCGAAAATGGCGGTGGTCACGGTCAATTGGCATCCATCCGTAAATCCGGATTAATAGTTACATATAGCCGGCCGCGTGTCAAGACAAGGCAAACGAGACAAGCAAAAGGGAAAAGGGGACAAAGGGAATGACGCGACCGTTTCGAATCACCACATGCACGTCGGCGACGGCTGAGCCAGATGAGAGGGCGCTGGTGTTACGATCCCCGCTATCACGAGTAATAAAGGAGTTGCGGGCGGGCTGAAGGGCTGCCGGGCATGCCTTGTGCAGAGATCGGGGCGCAGTCGTGAAACTCTGAGAACTGACAGCTGACCGCTGATAGCTCCGAAAGGACCCAACATGTCGGACGGATCAATGAACCTGACGGCGCAGCGAAGTGACAAGAGCGTGTGGGACGAGCCAAGCCTCAGCACCAAGCTTTCCACACTGGACCAGGAACGCTGGATGGCGGTCGCGTGCGGCACCGCGCTGGCAATGTTTGGCGCGCGCCGCGGCGGCGTCGGCGGCGGACTCCTCGCGGCCGCGGGCACGGCGCTCGGTGTCCGGGCCGTTATGGGTCGTCGCGACATGAGCGTTGCCCGCAGCTGGATCGATCGACGGCTCAAGGACAACGGCTGGCGCCCGAAAGACATCGTGTCGGGCGCGTCCGAGGAATCATTTCCCGCCAGCGATTCACCTGCGTGGACGCCGACTATCTAAGCAGCATGCGACGGAGAGAGACACGATGAGTTACATGGACCTTGAGTTTCCCGGTGATGTGCGAGACGCGCAGGTGCGCGACGGGAGCAATATCAGCAAGACCGAACGGTGGGCCTCCATGGCGACGGGCGTCGGACTCGCGGCGTACGGGTTGAGCCGGCGCCGTGGCTCAGGGTGGGCCCTGGCAGGGCTGGGCGCGCTGCTCTTCCAGCGCGGCGTCTCGGGACACTGCCACACGTACGAGATGCTCGGCATCAATACCGCGGGAACCGGCGACGATACCCGGCGCGCGCTACGCGGAAGCAGCGGCGTGCTCGTGGAAGAGAGCGTCACGATCAATCAACCGACCGAGATTCTCTATCGCTTCTGGCGCAACCTCGAGAATCTTCCCCGGTTCATGCGACATCTCGAATCGGTCGAGCGCGTGACCGACACGCTGTCGCGCTGGCGGGCAAGAGGCCCCGGTGGATCGATCGTCGAGTGGAATGCGGAAATCATCAACGAGGTACCCAATCGGGTCATCGGGTGGCGGTCGATTGAGGGATCCGGAGTCGTCAGCGCCGGGTCGGTGAACTTCGACGACGCAGGTCCGGGACAAGGCACGCGCGTGCGCGTCCGGCTGCAATACAGTCCTCCGGGTGGCAAGATCGGCGCGGCGGTCGCAAAGCTGATGGGACGTGATCCCGCTTCGGAGATCAGGGACGATCTCAATCAGTTCAAACAGGTCCTCGAAAGCGGCGAATTGCCAACCAGCAAAGGCTCGCTCTAGGGGGATTCCTCCAAAACCCGCTTCAGCGTGAGAGCGTTTCGTGGGGCATGCCCGCCGACGTCGTTATTGAAGTACGCGTACACGTCTGTTCCCGCCGCGCGCGCGGTTTGAAACCACGCGGCCCAGCCCTCCAGCTGTTCGCGCGAGTATCCACCACTGTACTGACCGGTCGCGCCGTGGAATCGCACGTACACGACCGGTCCCACCCGCTCGCGACCTGTCGCTGAACCCCGCATGTCGTGCAGGCACAGCGACACCCGATTACGCTCCAGCATTTCTATTACGTCGTCGGTGTACCAGCTGGGATCCCGGAACTCGATGACGTGCCGGTGCGCTCGCGGCAGCGCGTGCAGGAAACTCTCCAGTCGCCCCCGGTCGAGTTTCCAGCCGGGTGGCAGCTGATAGCGGCGTCGCTGCGTGGCAAGCGGCTGACACTCGGATCGGGAGTCGCGGGATGGTCGGCGGCAAATCGGCGGTTCGTGCTGAATGCGGATCCCGCCATGGACCTGGGGGCGCCGGGGTGACGACCTTGACGCCGGCACTGCGCTCATCGTTGACGATGCCGCTGGTGCGCGACGGAGTCGTCGCCGTGATCTCGCGCTACGGCTCGGCGGCCGACGCATTCACCGACGATCACGCGCGGCTGCTGACGCTCCTCGCACCCAGCCTCGCGACATCGATCGCCGCGCTGCCAAAAGCCGAAGCCTTCGGCCAGGCTGAGCCCCGCCGCCCCGCCGCCGGCGAATTGCGGCTGCTTAAACGATAGGACACTCGCAACCAGCCTCTTCGACGTACAGCCACCCGAAAAATCTCACAAGAGAAAAAGAGAAAGGGAGAAAAACCTTAAGGGTTTTTTCTCCCCTTCTCCCCTTCTCCTGTGTGATCTTGACTGCGAACATCGTTCAAACCAAGCACCTCGGGGTTCAGCAGATCCATGCCCCCGAAATCGCGGGCTTCGGCGCGCACGATGTTCTGCAGCGCGCGGACGGCCATCAGGCGATTCGCCTCCCGCGTGTGGCTCCCCACGTGAGGTGTGAGGATGACGTTCGGAAGCGTGCGCAGATCGCGCGCGGGATCCGCGGGCACGTAGGGTTCGCGATCGAAGACGTCGAGCGCGGCCCCGGCCAGGTGTTCGCCGGCCAGCGCATCGTAGAGCGCCGCCTCATCGACCACTGCGCCGCGGGCGGTGTTGATCAGCCACGCGCGCGGCCGAATCATCGAGAGCCGCTCGCGGTTCAGGAAGCGCAGGTTCCCCGGTTCGGCGTTGATGTGGAGGCTGACGTAGTCGGCATCGTGTACCGCGTGGGAGAAATCGCTGGTCACCGATTCGAAGTCGCCGGCGGCGCCGCTCGCCGGCGCGCTCCGCCGGCATCCGATCGCGCGCATCCCGAAGCCTTGTGAGGCCATGCGCGCCGTAGCCTGGCCGATCCGGCCGCTTCCGATCACCGCGAGGACCTTGCCGCGGAGCTCGACGCCTGCCGGACCCAGCGCCCATGTGCCCTGGCGCATGTCGGCTGTGAGCTTCGGAAAATGGCGCGACGCCGCCAGCATCAGCAGCACCGCCAGCTCCGCCACCGATTCGTCGAGGACACCGGGCGTATTCGTGCACAAGAGGCCGGCTTTCGTGGCCTTGTCCTTATCGATGCCGTCGTGTCCCACGCCGAAGCGTGCGATGACGCCGCCCCTCGGCAGCGCCCCGTACAGTTTCGCCGAATACCGCACCGAGCCCACAACGGCGTATCGTGCGCCGAGATCGAGGATTGCCCGCGCGAGCGCCGGTTCATCTGCCGGCACTGCGATGCACCGGACACCGTCCGCCGATTGGAACACGTCCTCGGCTCTGCGAAACTCGGTCTCGGTGACCAGAACGATCGTAGCGTTATCGAGATGATTCACAGGGAGACCCTTCACAGGACTTCAGCCATCTCGGCCCGATCGGGGTCAAACCAGGGTCAGACCGGGGTCAGACCAGGATCAGACAGGGCTCAGACGGGGTCAGACCGGGTGCACAGTCACTGCGTCCCTGTCCGGTTCGGCGTAAGCCCCATGTTGTACACAATGAACGTGTAGATGTCCGCGGTCGTCTCGAGCTGCTTTGTGAGGTTGCTGGCGCCGTGGCCCGACCTCGTGTCAATCCTGATCAGCACGGGGTTCTCACGGCTCGCGCGCTCCTGCAACGTCGCGGCGTATTTGAACGAATGCGCCGGCACGACGCGATCGTCGTGATCGGCTGTCGTGATGAGCGTCGCCGGATACTTCACGCCGGCCTTGATGTTGTGCAGCGGGGAATATGCGTAGAGCGCCTTGAACTCGTCGGTGTTGTCGCTCGACCCGTAGTCTGCGATCCAGTTCCATCCGATCGTGAACTTGTGGAACCGCAGCATGTCCATCACTCCGACCTGGGGGATGGCCGCGCGGAACAACTCCGGCCGTTGGTTGATGACGGCCCCGATCAACAACCCGCCATTCGAGCCTCCCTGCACGGCGAGCCTGGCCGGCGCGGTGTATTGGTTCGCGATGAGCCACTCGGACGCCGCGATGAAGTCGTCGAAGACGTTCTGCTTCTTCAGCTTCATGCCCTGCTGGTGCCACGTCTCGCCGTATTCCCCGCCGCCGCGCAGGTTTGCCGACGCGTAGACGAAGCCCTGCTCGAGCAAGGCCAGCCGCGAGGCGTTGAACGTCGGCGACTGAACGATGTTGAAGCCGCCGTACGCGTAGAGGAGCGTGGGGTTGTTCCCATCGAGCTTGAGACCCTTGCGATACACCAGAAACATCGGGATGCGCGTGCCATCCTTGCTCGTGTAGAACACCTGTTTGGTTTCGAACGCGGCGGGGTTATAGCCCGGCACTTTCGCCTGGCGGAAGACCGAGCTTTTGCGCGTGGCGATATCGTAACGATAAATTGCCGGCGGGACGTTCAGCGAATTGAAGCCATAGAAGACGAACGTGTCGTCGCGCTGTCCACCGAATCCGGCGGCCGTGCCCGGGCCCGGAAGCGCGATTTCGTTTTCCAGCTTGCCGTCGAGATTGTAGACGTACGCCTTGGTCGCCACGTCTTTGAGGTAAGTCACGAACAGCTTGCCGCCGGCCGTGCCGACGCCGTCGATTGGTTCAGGGCGTTCCGGCAACACGATCTTCCAGCTGGTCTCGGCGGGCTGCTGTGGATCGATCAGGACGACGCGCCAGTTGGGTGCGCTGCGGTTGGTCTCGACGAGGAGCTTGTCGCCGACGTTGTCGATCACGGAAAACGAGTCGTCGCCAATTGCCGGGATCACAGGCGTGAACTCGCGGGCGTTCTTTGACAGATCGCGCACGAACAGCGCGTTTCCATCTTTTCCTTTACCGCGCTCGGAAATCGACAACAACGCGAACCGCTCGTCCTCGGTTGTCTCGAGGGTATGGAAGCGCTGCAGATTCGCGCGGTCGTCGTACACGATCGCGTCTTCGGACTGCGCCGTCCCGAGACGGTGGAAATACACCTGGTGGTTTTCGTTGATCGAGGCCTTTTCCTTGCCTTCGGCCGGTGCGGGATAGCGGCTGTAAAAGAACCCGTCTCCCTGCCACGCGACGCCCGAGACCTTGACCCACTCGATCTTGTCGTCGAGCGTTTTCTTCGGCGCAAGCTCCATGACGTGGTATTCCTGCCAGTCGGATCCGCTTTTCGAAATGCCGTAGACCGCATACTTCGCATCCTTCGACGGGGCGAACGCGGAGAGTCGCACGGTGCCGTCCTGCGACCACGTATTCGGGTCGATGAGCACCTCCGGCGCGCCCGCGAACCCTTTCTGAATGAACAGCACGCTCTGGTTCTGGAGGCCCTCATTCTTGCTGAAGAAGAAGTACGGGCCCTTAGGGGATGGCGCCGAGTATTTCGCGTAGTTATTGAGCTGCACGACCCGGTCATGAAAATGCCTGCGATACGGGATCCCCTCGAGGTACGGGAACGTGACCTTGTTCTCGGCCTCGATCCAGGCGGCGGTTTCCGGCGAGTTGTCGTCCTCGAGCCACCGGTACGGATCCGGCACGCGGACCTCGTGGTATGTATCGACCTGATCGCCTTTCCGGGCGGCCGGATACTGAAGCTGCTGCGCAAGAATGGCTGTGGTCGCGAAGGCTGCTGCGGCGGCGTCAATCGCGAGCCGCGTCAGACGAGAAGGCCTGATCATTGGTATTTTTCTGATATGACAGCTTCTGAATCGGGTGCCTGTCGACGGCGATTATGTCATCGAACGTTGCTCGGATCGACATTCCTGTCGGAGTCGCGCGAAACTCGACGCGATTTGTCGGGCACTCGATCTCACAGCATCGTCCAAGGCCGCAAAATACACGTGAAACAGGGATCAACCGCGCGGCTGCGACTGGCGCATCCCTTGCGGCGCGAGTCGCATGGACTTCCCCACATTGCTCCAACGGGTCCGATCCGAATTCAATGAGATGCCTGGCCTGCGGTTGACGCCGGCTCAGGCCGGCAGGCTGCTTGGCCTCGACGCCCCGTCGTGCCAGCGCGTTCTCAGCGCGCTCGTCCAGTCGGCCTTCCTGCGCTGGACGCACGATGGCACGGTCGTTCGCGTGGAATCGTAGGCGCGCCTGTTCGGAGCGGTCGCGACATTCGCGTCGCTCCGGGCGTATGACCAACATTTCTGTCGGTCCCCCATAGACTCATAAGCGTCTGACCGCGCGGAAAAGACGATCCCACGCGGAGCAACCAGAGGACGCAGAAACCGCCGAGAAAGGCTGCTGGACGGCGAGCAGCCGCTTCCTTATCTATCTTCTCCGCGCTGTTGGCGCTCTCTGCGTGAACTCGTCGTGACAAGTCACCGACCATCACTCGAGCAAATTAGGTGATCTGACAAATTGAGCCTAGCGTTGCGGAAGATCACGCCGTGCCGCCGTCCTGCGCGGATGGCGGGAGTCTTCAGACCCGCGGCTCTTTTCAGCCCCGCTGCCTCACGGTATAGAGTGTCTACGCGCGCGCCAGGCAGATGTCTACACCGTCCCTCCCTCAACCAACCGACGTCGCTTCCGGGCCGGCGGGCCTCCTCGCCACAGTCCGCGAGGCGCTCCGCGGCTCGCGGCTCGATTACACGACCGCCCCCATCGGACGCGCGGTCATCATGCTTGCCGTGCCCATGGTGATGGAGATGGCGATGGAATCCGTCTTCGCCGTCGCCGACGTGTTCTGGGTCGCGCACCTCGGCGCGGACGCGGTCGCAACCGTCGGCCTCACCGAGTCGATGCTGACGATGATCTACACGGCCGCAATGGGGCTGTCGATCGGCGCCACGGCGCTCGTCGCGCGCCGCACCGGCGAACAGGACCCGGACGGCGCCGCACGGGCCGCCGGGCAATCGATCCTCCTCGGCCTGGCCGTCGCGGTCGCGATTGCCCTCTTCGCCGCGCCGCGCGCAAGCAGCCTGCTCCGGCTCATGGGAGCAACCGACACGGTCGTGCAATCCGGCAGCGGCTTCACTACCGTGATGCTCGGCGGTAACGCGACGGTGTTGATGCTGTTCATGCTCAACGCCGTCTTCCGCGGGTCGGGCGACGCCGCCATCGCGATGCGCGTGCTGTGGCTCGGCAACATCTTGAACATCATCCTCGGCCCGTGCTTCATCTTCGGCCTCGGTCCGTTTCCCCGGCTCGGCGTAACTGGTGCAGCCGTGGCGACAAATCTCGGCCGCGGCACCGCGGTGGTCTACCAACTGGCGGTGCTCTTTGGCGGCCGCGGCGGGTCCGCCTGACCGCCCGGCATTTACGACTCGATCTGGCGCTGATGCGGAGCGTGCTTCGACTCTCGGGCTCCGGCACGATCCAGATCCTGATCGGCACGGCGAGCTACATTGGACTCGTGCGGATCCTTTCGGTCTTTGGAAGCCCGGCGCTCGCCGGATACACGATTGGCATGCGCGTCATCATGTTCGCGCTGCTTCCTGCATTCGGCGTCAGCAACGCGGCCGCGACGATGGTGGGACAGAACCTCGGTGCGGGTCAACCGGATCGCGCCGAGCGTGCCGTGTGGACCGCGGCCTTCTACAACATGATCTTTCTCGGCGCCGTCGGCCTCGTTTTCCTCGCCGGCGCGCGCCTCATTGCCGCCATCTTCACGAGCGATCCGCTCGTGCTGCCCTTCGCCGTCGCATGCCTGCGCATCGTCAGTCTCGGCTTCGTGTTCTACGCCTGCGGCATGGTGCTGACGCAGGCATTCAACGGCGCCGGCGATACCCGGACGCCGACGGTCATCAACCTGTTCGTGTTCTGGCTGTGGCAGATTCCGCTCGCGTGGTGGCTGTCGTCGCGTCCGAGCCTGGGCGCCCGCGGCGTCTTCATGGCCCTCACCATCGCCTATTCCACGCTCGCGATCATCAGCGCCGTCATCTTCAAACGCGGTGCGTGGAAGCGGACGAGCGTGTAATTCGATCTGAACAGGAGGAACGAGAGGAACGGGAGGACATTCTCGGGAGTCGCAAGAAACAAATTCACTCCCGTTCCTCCCATAACTCCCGTTTGAGATCCGGCCCTTGGCCGCCCAGGTGCAAGAGGAACGGGAGGAAATCCTTGTGAGACCAACAAGAAAACAAACTGACTCCCGTTCCTCCCGTCACTCCTGTTTGAGTTCTGGTCTTTGGCCACCAGCCGCCAGCCGCTAGCAGTCGCCAATCACCAGATCCAGTAGAATCTGGCGCCAGGGGGGAGTCTATGGATCGCAAGAGACGAGTGTTTCGAGCAGTGATGCTGGCAGCAGTCTCGGTATCGGGACTGGTGTTCGCGCAGCAGCCGGCGGCGCCGCCGGCCCAACCGGCCGCGGCTCAACAACCCGCGACGCCACCGCCGCCGATATCGTTCTTCGTCACGAGCGTCGGCAAAGGGGACGGCGCGAATCTCGGCGGCCTCGCGGGCGCCGACGCGCACTGTCAGGCGCTTGCTGCGGCCGCAGGGGCGGGTAATCGTCAGTGGCACGCGTACCTCAGCGCGAGCGCGTCGGGGACGCAGCCCGCGGTCAACGCGCGGGATCGAATCGGCCAGGGGCCGTGGTACAACGGCAAATCCGCTACGCCCATCGCGAAGAGCGTCGCTGATCTTCACGGAGATACGCTCGATGCCGCGCGTCTCGGCAACAACCTGTCACGCACGACGGCGCTGACCGAAAAGGGAGAAGCCATCCCGGGCGCCGGATCGACGCCGAACCAGCACGATATCCTGACCGGATCGCAGACCGACGGCCGTGGATATACCGACAGCGCTGACCACACGTGCTCGAACTGGACGAGCAACAACACGGGCGCTGCGCAGGTCGGGCACTTCGACCGGACAGGCGGCGGCAATACCTCGTGGAATTCCGCGCACCCGTCGCGCGGATGCAGCCAGCCCAATCTCGTCAGCACGGGCGGCGCAGGGCTGCTCTACTGCTTTGTGGTGAATTAGTTGGTGAGATATGAGAGCGGTTTTAGGTTTTAAGGGTTTTAGGGTTGGGCCTACGCTACGGGAACACGCGCTCCACGATGTCGACGATCATACGCGCGTGGGCATCGAGCAGGATCAGGCGCGGCCCGATGAAACGGTATTCAAGCCCCTCTGGCAGCTTCGGGAGTCCCTGCAGGATCTGCGGGGGTACCGTCGAGAACGGCGCACCCTCGGGATACTGCGTGTTCACCCGAAGCGGAATGTTGGCGGTGTATTCGTCAAGGATCGACTTCTTGATCTGGCGGCCGCCGGGCCCGCGGAAGACGCCGGCGAGCAGCCGCCGCACGATATTCCGCATCGGCTTGGTGAAGATATCGCCCGGCTTCGCATAGGGGCGCTCCTTCTGCATCAACTTCGCGAACGCCCGTTCGTGCTCGATGAAATCCTCGGGCCTGTCGTCCCGCGACGGCTCCTTGAGCGCGCTGTCGACCTTCTTATGAAGCTTCGCGTAGGCATTGAGACGCTTGGTGAAGTCGGCGAGCGTCGCGGCATCGGCATTGACGCGCGGGGGCTGCGCGTCATATCCAGCTGCTGCCGACACCACAGCCGCAAATATCCCGAGCATCGCCAGAAGCGGACGCCGGGAAACCCGGTAGCGGATATTCGTAGTCGTCATATCCAATCTCTTTTCTGACTTCATCAGAACCTGGTGGCTAGTAGAACCAAGTAGAACCTGGCAGAACACGCCCTTGCGTCACCGCCCCCCGAGCCAGACCGGCTGAACGAACGCGCCGTTGCCGGCCGAATCCCAGACGGCAAACCGCACCCACGCCTTTCCCTTCGCGTCGAACGGGATGGCAAACTGCTTCGCGCCGAACGCACTGAGATCGGTCGCCGGGATGACCTGCCGATCGATCGTCGCGCCGTCTCCCCACACGACCTCCACGAACGATAGCGGAAAGGTCCATTCGACGTCTGCCGCAATGGTCCGCTGATCTCCTGAACCTTTGACGCTGTAACTCCTGATCAGGATCTCCCCTGTCGTGACGAAGAAATCCCCATCGCGGAGTGCCTTCAGGACCGAGCTCCAATCCTCGTCCGGACCGGGAACCTTTGCGAGCCTGAGGTAATTCACGGGGAAGTTCGGATAGAGATCGTCCTCGGGCCCTTTCTGATACGTGTCGATGTCGGCGATGATGTACTTCGGCCTGAGACCCGAGCCCGCATACATGTTGTTCATCGTATCGGTCGAGTCGAAGCAACGCCATTCGCAGAGCCGCGTCTCCGACAAATCCATTCCCATCCCGGGTTTGAACGCGACGCCCAGGTAGCGATCGTTTTTCGTCCACGGCTTGTCGAAAATCAGATCAGGATACCCCGTCGTCCCCTTTGTGCGCGGATGGGCGTGGTACCAATATGCGCCCTCCGCATCCATCAGTTTCTGGACGTCATCGGCGGTTCCGGCGTGATAGACCTTTCCAAACACCGGATCGGTTTCCATGAACGGCTGCCCCGGCTGGCGTACTTTCGACCAGTACACGTTCTTCGGAAAGATGATGTTGTAGTGTCCGCCGAAGTACGCGCTCGGCTCCTCCCACGGCGTCACGAGGAAATCGGCGTCCGACGCCCTGCGCGTCGCCTCTCGATAATCCTTCTGATCCTTGAACCGCACCGGCCCCGGATCGTTCGGATGCAGATCGCCGTGAAAATCGCTCAACCCGACGATATTCAGGCCCAGCGCTTTCATGGCGGCGAGATCCTGCATGGGCGTGTCGAACGAGCCCGACGCGCGCACGCGATCGGTGAACCGCAGGTGGAAATGGTTCACCATCGTCTTATAGCCCGCGACCGGCTTGAAGGTATCGTCGTGCGTGAACGCGAGAACTGATTGGCGCGTTGATGCCGCAGAGTCAGGGTTTGCGTAAAAGTACACGCCCATGTGCTGCTTCGTCCCGGGCGGCGCATTGAACAGCGCGAAGTTTTCTGCGTATTGCGCGACTTCTTCGCGGTCGGCCTGGCGAACGCCGAATGCGAATCGGCTGCCCGCATCCTGACGGTACCAGACATACCCGAGGTTCGTGTCCACCTCGCGCGTGAAGAAGAACGTGTGTGGCGGTGGAAAGGCCGCCAGCGAACTGTCCTTTCCCTCGGCGACCAGGATTCGATTCGCCGCCTTGAGGGGAACGATCGTTTCGTTGGCGACCCCGCCGAACGCATAACGCTGGTCGTGGCCGCCCGTATCGCGCCACGTCACGTGCGGCGTCATCCCCGTCGAGAATCCGCTCAGCCCGGCGGCGTATTTATACGCAACCCACGGCTCGCTCGTGTTCGCGATTGCGTCCATGCGAATCAGGTTCGTGCCTCGATATGCGGTGAAACGCAGGTCGCCCGCGAAAATCCCCATCGTCAATCCTGGAAACGTCACGGCCAGGCTTGCGCCGTCGGTCTTCACCGCGCACGACGCGCTGGCGAACGAGGCGGTCGCGCGACGGATTTCTGCAGCGGCCCGCGGCGGACCGAGCGTGCGGCTCGCCGGCGGATTCGTCCCGCGCCCGGCAGCCGGCGGTTCCGGAATGAACAAGGGGGCGTCCCAGAAGGCGTACCATCGATTCTTCGCGATCACATCAGGGGTCAGCTCAACGCCCGCCGCACGCAGCGGATCCGCCTGCTGGGTGGACATGCGCCGCACGCCGGTGACGACCTGATATTCAGGCGTGAGATTCTCGCCGAGCATCGTCCATGTCGCGCCAGCTTTGCGCACGGCAAGATCACGAACGACCGGCTGACCGTTGTCGATCGCGTAGCGCGCACGAATCTCCGCGCCGCGCTCGGCGCGCCACGTCACGACCAGCTGATCCTGCGCAACCGCAGCCGACATGCCGGGACTCGATTTGTACTCGGTCAGGTCGCATGGCAATGGGACAAGGGGCGCCGAGATCGCCTTCGCGAAGAGGATCGCGGCCCCCAACAACAGGGTTATAACTCTCATGGCGCTCCTCGGAGTATACCGGGGTCAGACCGGGGTCAAACCGGGGTCAAACCGGGGTCAGGCCGTGACCTCAGCTCAGGTCGGCTGACGGTCTGACTAGTAGCGGCGCTTCTGCTGCCGCACGATGTCGAATTTGGCGGTATCGGCGACCGCCATGACGGCCATGACGCCGGCCTGAACCGGATCGCTGACGACGAGATCGGCGGCGTCGGGAACGCTGCCGGCCATGTTCAGCGAGATCACGTAGGTCCCCTTCTGCCGGACATCCTCTACAGCGCGGGTGATCTCGCCGCCCATCAGCGAACCCGCGAGGACCAGCAGCCGCACACGTGGCAGGCGGACGACGGCGCGCACGGCGGCGGCCAGCTCGTGCTCGCCGACGAGCGGGATCGTATCGACAGAGATGCGCTCGCCACGGATATTGTGTCGATCGGCCTCAGCGATCGCGCCGAGCGCGACCTGGCCAACCTGCGCACCGCCCCCCATGACAATGATCCGCTTCCCGTAGATGTTCGCGAGCGACGGCGTCTCCTCGAGACCGACGACACCCGGAACCTCTCCGAGCTCGCGCAACACACTCTGCGGCGCAAGGCCGTCCGCGAGCGTGAACTCAAAATAAATATCGGAGACCGCGCCTCCGCTGTGCATGTCCACATACGTGATGTTGCCCTGATGGCCGGCGAGTACGCGGGTAAGGCCGAAGAGCATACCTGGTTGATCGGAGACGGTCACAAGGACGGCGTGGGCACTCATGGCGTGCCACTCTGACAGAGACAAGCACGACGGACAAGGGCTCAGGCCTCAGGCCCGACGCCTCAGGGCTCAGGGTGGCGGTTTGATGCGGCCGCGTTCTATGCTAGAGCTGCGCGCGTCAGCGGGGCATTATCAAGGAATGCCATCTAGCGAGGCGCAGCCTCGACGATCTGAGGCGCAGCCTCGCTAGAGCGTTCCCGACATTCATCAACACCGACACGCGACAATCGCGGAGAGCTGGAGCAGAGATGGACCCACGACGCGCGCAGGATGAGCCCTTGGTCGGCCGCAATCAATTACGCGCGGGCGTTCTGCTCATGTGGATGGCCGTGGCGCTCACGGGCGCATCACGGGGCCTCGCCGGCCAGGCAGTTGCGCGGGACGCAGCCCCCGAGCGAGTCGCCATCAATGACAACAACGTCGCGGCGGGCACCGAGGCGAGCGGCACGTTGACCGTTCGTCTTGAAGCGCGCTCGGGGGAGTGGCGCCCGGATGGCGACACGGATCCAGGCATCAATGTTCTGGCGTTCGCCATTCAGGGCGGACCTCTACAGATCCCCGGACCGCTGATCCGAGTGACCGAGGGCACAGAGGTTCGCGCCTTCGTGCGCAATCGCCTCGAGAAGGAGCCGCTCATCCTGCACGGGATGTCGCCGAAAACGACGGCGGCGGCGAATTCAACCGACGCGATTACCATCCCCGCCGGTGAGGAGCGCGAGCTCCGCTTCGTTGCAGGAACGCCCGGGACCTATTACTACTGGGCCGCGGCGAGCGACATCCCCCTCGTCGCGCGTCTCGGGCGCGACTCGCAGCTGTCGGGCGCCTTCATCGTCGAACCGCGCGGGGGCGCGTCGCGCAAGGAGCGCGTTTTCGTGATCGGCCATTGGACGGACAGTGATACCGCGCTCATCCAACCAGGGAGCCTCTCGCACACACGAATTGTGATGAACGGTAAGTCGTGGCCTCACACCGAACGGCTCGCGTATCGTGTCGGCGACAACGTGCACATCCGCGTCATCAACGCCGGAGCCTCGGTCCATCCCATGCACCTGCACGGCTTCTACTTCAACGTGGACAGCCGCGGTGATGAGCGGAGCGACCTGATATTTCCTCCGGACGGATCGCCGCATCTGGTCAACACTGAACGTCTCGCGCCCGGACGGACGTTTTCCCTGACATGGGTGCCGACGCGGCCCGGCAACTGGCTCTTCCACTGCCACGACACGGCGCACATCGCACCCGGCCGGCCCCTGGATGGTCAACCAACGGCCGCGATGGCGGCCCATCACGTCACGAACCATGCACTCGAGATGATGTCGGGTCCCGTCATCGGCATCAGCGTCACCGCGCCTGGAGCGGCGTCCGGCACTCCTGAAGTCGTGGCGCGCCGCACGCTGCGGCTCGTCGCGCAAGTCGAGCGCGGTGGCACGGCGGAGGAACCGGCGTTCGGTTTCACGCTCGAAGACGGCAAGATGACGAAGCCGGAGGCGCCGCCTTACCTGCCAGGCCCGACGATCGTGCTGAAACGCGGCGAGCCGGTCAGCATTACCGTCGTGAATCAACTACCGGAAGCGACGGCGATTCACTGGCACGGCATTGAGCTCGACAGCTATTACGACGGGGTCGCCGGGTTTGCCGGCGATGCGGGCCGGCTCGCGCCAGCGATTGCCCCCGGCACATCGTTCGAGGCGCTGTTCACGCCACCTCGAGCGGGGACATTCATCTATCACACGCACGTCGACGAAATCCGTCAGCAGCAGGCAGGCCTCACGGGCGCGCTCCTCGTCGTCGAATCACCGGCGGGCTACGATCCGCAGCACGACGTCGTGCTGCTCGTGACGGTTCCGAGGCAGACGGTCGACTCAGGCGTCGTCCTGCTCAACGGATCGTCTTCGCCGGCTGCTCTGGATATGCGCGTCGGCGACCGGTACCGGCTGCGGTTCATCAACATTCATACGTTCCGGCCGTCGATGCGGATGCGGGTGATGCGCGGCAACGCGCCTCTCACGTGGCGAGCGGTCGCGAAGGACGGAATGGATCTGCCCGCCGACCAGAAACTTGTCGGCCCGTCGGTCATTCAGATGGGCAACGGCGAGACGTACGACTTCGAGTTCACTCCCGACGCCGCCGGCGACCTTCGCGTCGAGGTTACGACTGGAACCGGCGATCTGCTCGTCTCGATGCCGGTGCACGTGCGGTAAGGCGGGCGAGTTGATTGAGGTTGTGTTGTCGAACTTCCCGTACGGCATCAGCCCCGCCGATCAGATCTCGTTCGCGGCGGTCGCTGGAGTTCGATCGGGAACAGACCCATGAGTATCAGCCAGAACGAAAAGGCCGCGCGCTTCCGCGCGCTTCACGATGGTCCGGGCGTCTTCGTCACGCCGAATCCATGGGATGTCGCCTCGGCCATGATTCTCGCTGGCCTCGGCTTTCGGGCGCTGGCCACGTCGAGCGCGGCCTCCGCGTGTGCCCTCGGTCGACGAGATGGCGGGCTGACGCGAGATCAGGCGCTGGAGCACTCGCGCGCGATCGTCGGCGCGACAGACCTGCCGGTCTCTGCGGATCTGGAACGGGGGTTTCCCGACGCGCCTGAAGTCGTCGCGGAGACGATCCGGCTCGCCGCCGAGGCGGGGCTCGTAGGATGCACGATCGAAGATACAACCGGGAATCGCGATCGCCCTCTCTACGACGACGGCCTCGCTGTTGAACGGATCGCCGCAGCCGCGGAGGCGGCCCGCGCGCTCCCGTTTCCATTCGTGCTGACCGCCAGAGCCCACAACCTCCTTTATGCCGCCTCGAGCCTGGACGATACGATCCGGCGCCTGCAGGCATTCGAAAAAGTCGGCGCCGATGTGCTGTTCGCTCCAGGACTTCCCGATCTTGCCGCCGTGCGCACGGTGTGTGCCGCGGTGTCAAAGCCGGTCAACTTCATGGTGGGCATCAAGGGCCAATCGTTCTCCGTGGGGGAACTGGCCGCCGCCGGCGTCAGGCGCATCAGCCTTGCCACATCGCTCTATCGCGCGGCGATGACTGGCTTGCTCGACGCCGCACGTGAGGTGGCGGACCGAGGCGAGTTCGGTTTCCTCGATCGCTCGGCGACCACGGCGGACCTGAACGCGCTGATGCAGATCTGAGGCGAGTGCAGCGGGCGCCAGAGGCACGGCGGCAGAAAATTGCTGCTACCATTTACTCTCCGCGCCCGTAGCTCAGTTGGATAGAGCACCGGCCTTCTAAG
>JBBQEJ010000113.1:0-17105 GCA_038320555.1 Vicinamibacterales bacterium
CGCTTCGTGAGCCGCTTCAACTCCGTCCGTTCGCTGCTGGTGATCACAACCTCGGCTCGGGGACGTCCGATCTTTGCCATGTCCCTTTAGATCACACTTCGGACAATTGTCCTAGAGAATTCGCTTCCATGGGACTAGCGACTGAAGCCAGACCCGCCATCCGAACTATTCCCTGTATGATGCGGACGTGAAAAAGATCGACAGGAGCGTTCTCGACTCCCAGGAATTCCGCAACCTCGTGGTCGGACGGTGGCGGATCTCTCTCCTGCTCACGGCGTTGCTGTTCATCCTGTATTACGGCTACATCATCCTGATTGCGACCAACCGGCAGCTCGTCTCCCGGCCCGTGCGGGGCTCGACCACGGCAGGCATCCTGATCGCGGCCGCCGTCATCGTCGGGGCCTGGGCCCTGACGGCGGCGTATGTCGTGTGGGCCAATCGCCACTACGACCCGGCGGTGGCGCGCTTACGCGCACGGGCCGAGGCCAAGTAGCGCATGCAGACGACACTCGGCAGCCCGACGCTCTCCGCGATCGTTTCGTTTCTCGTCATCGTGGCGCTGACGCTGGCCGTCACCTATTGGGCCGCACGGCGCACGCGATCGACTCGCGAATTCTACGCCGCCGGCCGGTCGATCAGCCCGCTTCAAAACGGTCTGGCGCTCGCGGGCGACTACATGAGTGCCGCGTCGTTTCTCGGCATCAGCGGGTTGGTGGCGCTGCGGGGATACGACGGCATGATCTACGCGACTGGCTGGCTCGTCGGCTGGCCGGCGCTGATGTTCCTGATCGCCGAGCCGCTCCGGAATCTCGGGAAGTTCACCTTTGCCGACGTCGTGGCGTTCCGGCTGCAGCAGGTGCCCGTCCGCATCGCGGCGGCCTTCGGCGGGATTCTCACGCTGCTGTTCTACGTGCTCGCGCAGATGGTGGGCGCGGGGAACCTGATCACGTTGATGTTCGGTTTGCCCTACGAATGGGCCGTGATCACGGTCGGCGCGGTCATGCTCGCGTACGTGCTCTTCGGCGGGATGATCGCGACGACGTGGGTGCAGATCATCAAGGCTATCCTGCTGTTGTTCGGCGTCACGGTGCTGACGGTGCTGGTGCTCTCGCGCTTTCACTTTTCGCCCGGCGAGTTGTATGCCGCGGTGGCAGGACGGTACGGGCAGACCGCCCTTGAACCCGGGGGGCTCGTCAGCGATCCCATCGACGCGATTTCCCTCGGCCTGGCGCTGATGTTCGGACTCCTCGGGCTGCCGCACATCCTGATGCGTTTCTATACCGTGCCGGACGCCCGCGCGGCGCGTGCGTCGGTCCTCTACGCGACAGGTTTCATCGGGTACTTCTACCTGATCATTCCCATCGTCGGCTTCGGCGCGTCCGCGCTCGTGGGACGCGAGATCATCCGGTCGGTCGATTCCGGCGGCAACATGGCCGCGCCGCTCGTGGCGGAGCTGCTTGGCGGCACGCCGTTCCTTGGCTTCATTGCCGCGGTCGCGTTCGCGACGATCCTGGCGGTCGTGGCTGGATTGACGCTTGCCGGCGCGAGCGCGCTGTCGCACGACATCTTCACACACGCGATCCGGAAAGGAGCGGCGACCGAACACGAGCAGATCCGGGTCGCACGCATCGCGACCGTGGCCTTCGGCCTGGTGGCCGTCGTCCTGGGCATTTTGTTCAAGGGTCAGAACGTCGCGTTCATGGTCGGCCTGGCTTTTGCGGTTGCCGCGAGCGCCAACTTTCCGGCACTCCTGCTGTCGATCGTGTGGGCACGGTTCAATACCGCTGGCGCGGTATGCTCGATCGTGATCGGGTCGCTCCTGTCAGTGATGCTGATCGTGCTCAGCCCGACGATCTGGGTCGATCTCCTGCATCACAGTGCTGCGGTGTTTCCGTTGCGGAACCCGGCGATCGTCTCGATGCCGGCAGGGTTTCTAGCCGGCATCATCGCGTCGCTGCTCGTGAGCGAGCCGGCAGCAGAGGCCAAGTTCCACGACGAGAAGTTGCGGACGTATCTTGGCATAGGCGCTGAATAAAAAAGGTAAAAGGTAAAAGGTAAAAGGGAAAGCGCCTGCGGCCCGAGCGAGGGGCCGGAGGGAAGCGCCGCGGAGCGGCGCCCCCGAGCGAGAGCGAGCGGGGGTGGGGCCCCGCGAGCAGTAAGAAATGACAAGGGAAGAGGTAAGACACGATTGAGCAGGTGGTGCACATCAACGGGCGTTGTGGCAGTCGCGGGGTTACTTCTGGCCGGCTGCGAGAGTCCTATGGAGCCGACGCCGGGCGCGCCAACGATTGCCTGTCCGGCCAACGTCACAGTGCGCGGCGCTCCGGGCGGAACTCAGCCGGTGACGTATCCGGCGCCCGTAGTGACCGGCGGCGCGGCACCCGTGAGCGTGACGTGCACGCCTGGCTCGGGCACACCTTTCACCGTGGGCACGACCGCCGTTACGTGCAACGCCGTGGACGCGACGTCCCGGCCTGCGCAGTGCTCTTTCACAGTGACGCTCACGCCGCTCCTGCTCAGCGTGACGAAGTTCGTGGCGTTTGGCGACAGCTTCACGGAGGGTGAGGACGGGCGGACCGCGAGACTCGGGTTTGGATTCGCATTCATCGATCCGACAGGGACGTATCCGGTGTTGCTGCAAACGCTCTTGAATAATGAATACTCTGGTCAGTCGATCGGGGTCTTGAACCGGGGCCGGAGTGGCGAACCAGTGGATCTCGGAAGGCAGCGATTACCCGGCGTACTTGCGGCTGATCGCCCAGGGGCGCTGTTGCTCCTTGACGGTTACAACGACCTCCTCGCGTCCTGCGGACCAAAAGACGCGACGTCTGCCCGGTGCGCGGCAACCACGACGGACGTCGTCGACGGCATGCGCAAAATGATTCAAACGGCCAAAACGCCAAGCTACGGTATTACGTACGTCTTCGTCAGTACCATGACACCGCCGGGGCCATACATCTCCGGTACCGATCGACGGATCGCTGGAACAGCGATCATCCAGACCAACACACGACTCGCGTCGATGTTGCGCGAGGAACGCGCGATCCTCGTGGATTCGTATCCAGTCTTCGTCGGCCACGAGTCGGAGTACGTTGCCGATGATGGCTTGCACCTTCGGCGAGCGGGCTACCAGGCGCTCGCTGATACTTTCTTTGCGGCAATCAAAACGACCGTGACGTCGACGCCGGGGTTCGGCGCCATTCATTGATAAAGGATTGAGCAATGGCAGGGAGACTCGCGGGGAAAACGGCATTCCTCACGGCTGCAGCCGCCGGGATTGGCCGCGCCACGGCGCTCGCCTACGCCCGCGAGGGCGCAGCGGTCATCGCCACCGACGTGGACGTCGCGGGCCTCGACGCGCTCAAGAAGGAACAGCCGCAGATTGAAATCGCCCGCCTTGACGTGCTGGATCCGGCGCAGTGCGAAGCGATTGGGACACGCTGGCACCGAATTGACGTTCTGCTGAACATCGCGGGGTTCGTCCACCACGGCACAATCCTGGAGTGCTCGCCGGAGGACTGGGCGCGCTCGTTCGACCTCAACGTTCACTCGATGTTCCGGACCATTCGCTCGGTCCTGCCGCGCATGATCGAACGCGGCGCAGGCGCAATCGTCAACATCTCGTCGATCGCCTCGAGCATCAAGGGGATTCCGAACCGCTGCGTCTACGGGGCCACCAAAGCCGCGGTGATTGGATTGACCAAGTCCATCGCGGTCGACTACGTGACGAAAGGCATTCGCTGCAATGCCATCTGTCCGGGCACCGTCGACTCACCGTCGCTCGCCGGGCGCATGGCCGCGTCTGGCGATCTCGAGGCGGCGAGAAAAGCATTCATCGCACGGCAGCCGATGCAGCGTCTCGGGAAGCCTGAGGAAGTCGCAGCGTTGGCCGTCTATCTCGGCAGCGACGAGTCGGCTTTTACCACGGGCTGTACACACATCATCGACGGAGGCTGGACCGCCTAGCGCCCGAACAACGCTCCGACATCGAACACCACTCCCGCGCGGGTCAGGAATTCCGGACCGCTGTCGAAAGTGGTCCGGTTGTTGTTGAAGTCGACGCCCTTGAATCCCTGTGGAAAGTACGATGTGTCGAGCTCAACACGCAACACGTACGCCCATCGCGACTTCGCCAGGTCCTTGCAAAGTGCGAACGGGGTGAACGTCGCGCTCAAGGGCGTCAGCGAGACCTTGGAGAACGCATCGAACCCGTCCCCTGATACCCGCATGAATCCGATCCCTGGTCCCGCCTCGAGTGATCGGTGCAGTCGAAACAGCCAGAGACCGCTGACTGGCATGACGTGCACGTCTCCCTGGTTGTCGGCGTC
This sequence comes from Vicinamibacterales bacterium, assembly GCA_038320555.1. Taxonomy (GTDB): domain Bacteria; phylum Acidobacteriota; class Vicinamibacteria; order Vicinamibacterales; family 2-12-FULL-66-21; genus JALZOC01. The sequence continues at coordinate 4,329 of JBBQEJ010000113.1, forward strand.
GCTTGCCGGGAGATCCTTGAATCGGGGCCGGTCCGCTTTGCTGGTGAAACGCCCGAGCCTCACGACGATTCTTTGCGGCGTGTCCCTATCGGTCACGGGACAGGCTTTGACCTGATCGCCCTGTACGCAGGCGACAGTAAACGAGAACATATAGCCGCCGAACGGACCTGGACCGCTGAGCTCCTCGAGCCATGACCAGAAACTCGCGTGTGCCGGCGCTGGCCACAGCGCCACCGCGACGACGAAGATGATCAATCGGACTTTCTGCACGGTGTCCTCCCTGTCTTCCATCCCGCCTTTTCAACCGCCGTCCCCACGGCGCAGGATTGACGTGGCGACCGCACCGATGCGCTACTTGCGTGTAGTGAATATATTCTCGACGACGCCGGTTGATCGGAACCTCGAATCGTTCTTGTCAATCACCTTCGTGCGGGGTGGCGCGATATCCGGACAGAAGAGCAACGCCTGCGTGTCGTTCTGGCCGATGACGTAACAACGCGCACCGTCGTACTCGCTTCGCATCGCGTCACTCTTCCACAGAATCCTGTAAGGCACTTCGTTGAGCAGCAGCAGCACCGCCACGATGATCGCGAGCGCCGCCAGTGGTCCTTTGCCTTTGCGGATGCCGAGTCGCGCGCGAAGACTCAGCACGCGCACGAGGCCGGCGCTGAACAGGACGAACAGGACAGTCAACGCCGCGCGATACAACACCTTCTCGTGTCCATTCGCGGGGCTGAGCCGCCCCAGCAGTTCTGGTGACGCGACGCTTATCTTTTCGGACCACGCGGCGATCAGTGTTCCAAACCTCAAGATAATCGCGAGGATCGCGAGAGTCCCGGCCGTTACCAGCGCCTGCGCGAGGGCGATTGGCTCGTTGAGATTCAGCCTTGCCGCAAGCGCGTTCCACCTTCCTGTTACCGTATCGAGCGTCCGCGCCACCGGCGACGTCAGCGCGAGCACCTTGAGCAAAAAGCTCATGACCCCGAGCGTGATTATCGCCAGCGTGGCATAGACCATCGGCGCCACAACCGAACGAGCCCCGAGGACAAGATGGACTTGCCATGGTTCGGCGGCGAACGCGTCGAATCGGCCGAGGGTGTTGTTGAATGCGGCGGAACCCAAGCGTCCCAGGAACCACATGATCAGTGGGGCGCACCCCACTGCAATCGCCAATCGCGCGGCGCGTCCTCTCGTCCGCGACGAAGCGACCGCGTCAGGCGCGCGAGGCTGCCTGGGCGTTGAATACAATTCCTCCCGCACGGCATCCAGAGCTGCGCCCATTTCGGTCGCGGATTGAAAGCGATCCGCGGGATCCGCAGCGAGTCCCTTCCCGATGACATCGGCAAGTTGCGAGGGGACTGTGGAATCGATCCCGTCAGCGCGAGGCAGTGTCCGCACGGAGGCCAGCAGAACCGCCAGCGGATCGTTGGTCGGAAATACCCGCCGGCCCGTCGTCATTTCGAAGAGGATCAGCGCGAGGCTGAACAGATCGCTGCGCTCGTCAACCGGCCGCCCGAGCAGTTGTTCGGGCGACATATACGCCGGCGTGCCGGCTTGCTGACCGCGTACGTCCACCACTCCAGCCGTCGTACCGGCTCGCGTCGTCGTCAGCGAAGCAAGCGCCGTCGCGATCCCGAAGTCGAGAATCTTGATCGATCCGTCCGGCATGACCTGAATGTTGGCGGGCTTCAGGTCGCGATGGACGATGCCGCCGCCGTGCGCGGCGGCGAGCGCGGCGGCGATCTGGCGTCCAATCGCGATCACCCGCACCGGCGGCAGCGGCCCGCGCGTGAGAAGTACCGCGAGGCTCTCGCCTTCGACGTACTCCATCACGATGAACGCGCGGCCATCGTGCTCGACCACGTCGTACACCGCGGCCACGTTGGTATGGGTGATGCGTGCGGCGGCGCGGGCCTCCCGTATCACGCGCGCACGAAGATCCTCGCTGCCGCCGCGCGACGTGAGCAGGCACTTCAATGCAACGGAGCGATCGAGCCTGGGATCGCGCCCCAGAAAGACTTCCCCCATGCCGCCACGGCCGAGGCGATGAACGATGATGTAGGGACCGACGTTGCTGCCACCGGGAAGGTCCGGTGTATCCTCAGCCGCGGTTGCGGGCGCGTCGACGGTTGCGGAAGGCTTGACGAGTGCGGCAATCGTGTCGCGCAGGACCGGATCGTCGCAGTGCTCCCTGACGAATCGCTCGCGCTCGCCCTCCGGCTGCTCAAACGTCGCGGTCAGGAGCTCCTGAGTTTCGACCCAGTTCGGGCTCATCCGGCGCTCCTCCGTGATCGCGGGCTCGCTCTATCGCGGTGCCCATCGATCGCACCCGCCGGTTCACGTCCGGGATGGGCGCAATACTACGCCCGCGTTCCCAATCGTGTAAAGGCCCGGAGGAGTCGAAAAGCAACTACGGAAGCCTATTTCTTGAGAACGCGCTTCAGGACTACAGCGCGTTCGCGGCCGAGACTATCCGGCCAGAATGTGATCTGGTCTCCGGCGAGCTCTCCCGTGAATCCCTCGATCTGATTCGTCTCCTTCATCGGCGCCTTGAACGTCATCGTGTTTTTCGAGACCTTCCCTTCGGTAATCGTGGAGGGCTCCCCATTCATGGTGATCGTCCCGGTCAGCGCCTTCCCGGCGGCCGTCAGGTCCAGCATGATCTGGGTTCCACTTTTCGTCTCTCCCTGCCACTTTCCCGTCAGTTCCGCCTGGCTATGAACAACCGCCACCAACACGAGGGCGATTGTGGCGCCTCTGAGAATGCTCTTCATGTAACACCTCTTGGTGATAGGTCGATTCAATCATTCGTATCGCAGGGCGACGAGTGGATCGACGCGCAACGCACGCCATGCAGGCTGAGAGGCTGCGGCCAGCGCGACGACGAACAGGCACGCGACCGCGCTGCCGAGCACCCACGGGTCCGTCGGCGTCACGCCGTAGAGCAAGCTCGAGAGAAGCCGGGTGAGCGCCAGAGCTGCAGGGACACCGATGGCTACGCCGATCGCAACCAGCAGCCACGATTCCCGCAGCACAGACCACAGGACGGCGCTACGTGTCGCGCCAAGGGCAATACGGATCCCGATTTCATTCGTGCGTCGCGTGACGGCATACCCCAGCACCCCGTAAAGACCGACCGAGGCGAGCGCCAGCGCCACAGCCGCGAAGGCGCTGAGGATGCGCGTCATGAGCCGTTCCTTGACGAGCGAGCGATCGATCTGGGTCGACAGGGTCGATGGCTCCGAAATCGGGACCGTTCCAGCGACGGCCTGCACGTTGCGGCGAAGCGCCGTGGCAAGCGACGCCGGATCGCCAGACGACCTGACAGCAAGCGTGAGGCCCCATGGTTGGTCGCGCTTCTGGAGCGCATGGACGTATACAGTCGGATAGTCCTCTTCTCTGAGGGACAGGTACTTGGCGTTGGCGACCACGCCGACGATTTCAAGGCCTGCGTCAACCCCCACCCTCACCCGCTGGCCGATCGGATTCTCATTCTTGAAGTAGCGACGCGACAGCGCGTCGTTTATCACGGCGACCCGCGTGGAGGCAGGCCCATCCCGTGGAGTGAAGTCGCGGCCGATGAGCAACGTCGTCCCCATTGCGGCAAAGTAGCCGTCGGACACATTGTTCACATACACGCTCGGACCGCGTTCCCTGCGCCGCCCCTCCACGTCAAAAGACAAATCGACGCCGCCACCGGAGATGGGTGTGAGGAGCGACAAGCCCGCGGCCCGGACGCCTGGCGTATTTCGCGCACGCTCCAGGACCTCGCGGTAGTACGTCAGGAGACGATCCCCCGTGTAGCCGGCCTTGTCGGGACTGAGTCCCATTTTGAGCACGTGATTCCGATCGAAGCCGGCGTCGAATGTGTGCAAGTTTCGAAGGCTTGTGACCAGTAACGATGCGCCAGTCAGAAGCAGCAGCGACAGCGCGACTTGCGTGGCAATCAGCACCCGAGTCCAGAGTGTCGCCGTCCGGCTCACACTCGGCGAGCGGGCGTCATTCCCGACTCCAGGCGTGACGCTCGTCCGCGTTGCACGGACCGCTGGAACCAGACCCGCAAGCAGCGCCGATCCCAGCGAAATGGCGGCGGTGAACGCGAGCACGCGGCCGTCTGGAGCAATGTTGAAAGAGATGGTCGGATCGCCATCCGCCATGAAGGCGGCAATGAGCCGGGTACCACAGATGGCGAAGGCGAGCCCTGCAGCGCCGCCGATCAATCCTAGCGCTGCCGATTCGGTCAGGAGTTGCCGAACCAGCCGCCCGCGGGACGCGCCAATCGCGAGGCGAAGGCCGATCTCGCGTCGCCGGGCCATTCCGCGCGCCAGCAGAAGATTGACAACGTTCGCACAAGCACTGAGAAGAACGAGGCTGACCGCACCCATCAGCAGGAGCACCGGCCGCGAGAACTCCCACCGCGGCCCAGACAGACCGGTCCGCGCGGACCCGATGGTCACACCTTGGGCGCGTATGCGGCGCTGTGCGTCGGCGTCGGTTGTGGTGGAGGCAAGATCCTCGAGAAAGCGGCCGAAGACCACATCCAGGTTGGCCTTTGCAGCCTCTCGGGAAGTGCCCGGCTTCAGGCGGCCGGCGATGGCCAGCCAGTTGAACTGACGATTGCCCAGCCAGCTGCGACGACGGAGCCGTGGCTCGCTGGCCAATGGGATGAAGAAATCGTCGGAGCGTCCCACGATGAGACCGTCGAACGCCCCGGGGAGAACGCCGACGATGGTAAAGGGAACGGCATCGATCCTCAACGTCTTGCCGACGATGGATGGATCCCCCCCGAACCCGGCCTGCCACAGCCGGTAACCGATGACGGTGAGCGTCGCTCCCTCCGGGGCATCGAGCCGGTCATCGCCGGTAGACAGCAGCCGGCCGAGCAGGGGCGAGATACCGAGCACCTCGAAGAAGTTTCCCGAAACGTGCAGCTCGGCATCGAGATCCCGATCGACGCGACCGCTCTGGAAGAGCGACCGAACGCGAAGCCGGATCGTTCTGAGCAGCCGCATGACTCCCTAGGCGAGGCGCACGATTCCTGAGATCGCGGCCGACAGCCGGTCCCACTGCGCAGCCTCCTGCTTCAGGAAACGGCGCCCTTCCCGCGTGATTGTGTAGTATTTGGCGCGGCGGTTGTTCTCGCTCTCGCCCCATTTGGCCTGGATCCAGCCCTGCTGCTCCAGCTTGTGCAGCGCGGGGTAGAGCGATCCCTGGCCTACCTGGAGCACGTCGTTCGATACTTGCTTGATGCGTTGGGCGATCGCCCAGCCATGCATCGGTTCGAGGGCAATGACTTTCAGGACGAGGAGGTCGAGGGTGCCCTGAACGAGGTCAGTCGGTTTGCTCATTGTGCTGTCCCCTTGGTTACCGACAAGAGCATAGCCAATCTCCTGTCGGTAATCAAGGGGAAAGCGCTATCCCTTGTATTCCTTCGCGCTCTCGGCCAGGGTCATCAGGACGTTTCGTGGCGGGATCTTCGCCTTCAATCCCTCGATCTCGTCCAGGCCGCTCGTGAGCGGCAACGCGATCTGCCCGCCCTCGATGGCGGACCGATACAGACCGGACACGATCTCCATGCCGTGGTACGCCCGGGCGAAGCGCAGCGGATGCGGTTTCGCGTCGTCGTCCAGCCAGTCCGCGATCTCCTGAACATAGGGGGCCATATCGTGGTCGTAGTCCATGCTGCCGGGTCCCGATTGCACGCCGTCCCTGGTGACGGCCCGCCACCCGCTGCCCGTATGGACTTCGGCATACCCTTCCGTTCCCTGCGCTCCGATGCGGCACTTCCGCCACCAGTACGGCACCTCGGGAACATCGGGTGCGCCGGCGCCGCAGTCGTAAATGCCGCGCACCCCGTTCCGGAAGTGCGCCACGCCGGCAACGTAATCCGGCGAGGCGTGAACGTCTGTCAGCTTGCCGCGGCCCGCAGCCTGCCCCATCACCCACTCGGCGGGCTCGTAGTCGTTGAACCACGAGGTGTAGTCGACAAGATGACTGAGCATGTGGGCCGCCCAGCCGGTCGCGGTGCCGTAGACTGTGTAGACCTTCCCGATCGCACCGCTGGCGATGATCTCCGTCACCTTTTGATAGTGCTCACCGTAGCGATGCTGATGGCTGACCACCGCCTTCACACCGGCTCTGTCGAGAGCCTTCTTTACGGCCAGCCCTTCGACACTCGTCAGCGCGACCGGCTTCTCGAACGCGATCAGCTTCGCGCCGCTTGCGATGCCCGTCTCGATGAGCGGGAGGCGCACGTTGGGAGGAGTACAGAAGCAGAAGACGTCCGGCTTTACTTCCCCGGCGAGCTTCCGCGCGTCGGTGCTCGTCTTGACCTCACCGTGCGTTCGTTCGCGAAGCTTTGCTGCTGCGGCATCCAGCCGTTTCTGATCCCGGCTGCTGATGCCGGCGAGCTCGAAGCGCGGGTTGGCCGCGAACGCGGTCGCATGGTGCATCCCGCGCTTGCCGATGCCCACGACAACAACACGATGAGGCGGCACTAAACGGTCTTGTCCCATTCAAGGATCTTGGCCACGACGTAGTCCACCTCGGCGGCGGTCAGTTCCGGGTACATCGGCAGGCTGACGCAGCTGGCGGCATTTTGCTCGGCGTTGGCCACTGAGCCGACCAGACGCGCCCCCTTGCCCCACGGATAGCCGTCCTGCTTGTGGATGGCGATCGAGTAGTGCGTCTTGGCGTCGATTCCGTTCTTCACAAGGAAGTCGACGAGGGGATCGCGATGCGCCGGGTTCTTCGTCTCGATGACGTAGAGGTGAAATACGTGGCGGTAGCCAGGCCGCGCGTGCGGCAGATCGAAATGTGTCCCGCCCTTCAGCCCTGCCGTGTACCGGGCGGCCCACTGAATGCGCTGGTCGTTCCACGCGTGGATGTGCTTCAGCTTGGCGCTGAGGACGCCGGCATGGAGGTCGTCCAGGCGGCTGTTGAAGCCGAAGCTGTGGACGTTTCGCTTGTTCGACCCGTGGTTCCGCAGCTTCCGGACCTTCGCGTCGATATCGGGGTCATTGGTGAGTCGAAAGTGCTTGATGCGTGCGATGCACGCGACGGGGTCAAGGATGGTGTCCTGGACGATCCGCGCGAGTGCCCCTTCAAGATCGGCGACCTTCCAGCCTGCCCGGACGATCGGGCTGGCGCCGACTGCGTGACCAGCACCGAGCGCGCGGCGATCCAACGCATCTATTCCCCCACGATTAGTCAGGGCGCGACCATCTATCCCGGGCAGCCGTTTGGAGGCGAGGGGCAACCGGGCGGGTGGCAACCTTGGATCACGGGCATGAATGCATCGCCCGAGACCCAGGGACGGCCGCCGAGCCTGCAATTTGCCTTCGGCACGGAGTTCTTCAAGTACCTGGCGCTCGGCCGCAAGGATTTTGATTACGCTACCTACGACCTGTCCAACTGGGATAAAGACACGGCTGCGATCGCGAAAGACCTGAACGCGCTTGATTCCGATCTCGCGAAATTCAAAGCGAGGCAGAGCAAGCTCATACTGGCGCATGGGTGGGCCGACCCCGCATTGAATCCGCTCTCGACGATTGCATACTACGAAAAGGTGCAGACGGGGGACCCACGCCTCCGGGACTACGTCCGGCTCTTCATGATGCCGGGTGTGCTGCACTGCGCAGGAGGCCCCGGTCCCGATTTCGTGGACTGGTTCTCACCTATTGCAGAGTGGGTCGAACACGGCCACGCTCCCGATCGCGTGATCGCGCAAAAGCGCAGCGCGGACGGCCGCGTCCTGAATGCGCGCCCGCTGTGCCCCTATCCACAGCGGGCGGTGTACGACGGAAAGGGAAGCATCACCGAGGCGGAGAGCTTCGTCTGCCGGACGCGCTAGGCGACCTCCCCGCTGTCAGACGCACGCACTTGCTTTGTTGGACCACTCCAATTGAACGGTGTAGGCGCCGGCCTTCTTCGTCTGCCAGGCGCAGATGTCCCCGATCTCGCCGTTCGTATCGTCATACCAGCCCAGACCCGGGATGGGATCCGTAATCGCCTCGCACAACTCATGCGAGCTCGTCGAGGTGAGCGCATCGAAAACCGCGAGCTCTCCTGTGCATCCCGTGCACCCCGGATAGGGCATCACCGCGTAGAACACGCTGCTGCCGATGGCATTGTGATAACCGCAGAAAGCCTGACACGAGGAAGACCCTCCCATGACCACCCGTACCCCTGGCGGGAGGTAAATGAAATACAAGGTGTTGGACGTGGTCTTCGGCACTCTCGCTGCGGCGATCTGCTGTTTGAGAAACGCTTGAAGGGCGCTGTCGGTGACGGAGGTGCCTGGCGAGCCGGTCGTGATCGTCGCCGAACCGGTGCGGCGGCCGTGGCCGATCTTGAACGCGCCGGTGTTGTATTCGCTGAGCTGGTCAAGCAAGGGGCTGGCAAGGATGAAGTCGAAGAAGCCATTCAACTTCGCGATCATCCCGCTCTGAGGCTTCGTCTTCCATCCGTTTCCCCAGAAGATCGTGAACACCTCGACTGCCTTCAGCAGCGGACCCTTGCGATAGGTGAGCTTCGCCGGCGCGGCCGCCACAAGACGCTGCTGAGACGCGTACCCATGCAGCGGGACGATGCGCACGGCGTCTGGCTGCGCAACGAGTCGGGATGTCTTCCGCTTGGCCACTCTGTCCTCCTTCAGTCAGCTATCGATACACTATAGCGTCGCGCACCAGCTTGGGCGCCAGATCAACAATAGGGAGGCGCACTCAAGTCCAGCCAATCAATGACGCCAAGACCATGGAAATCCGACGAGCAGCGGAGAGCGACTTCGATGCCATGTGGCCCATATTCCGCGAGGTGATCGCGTCGGGCGACACCTATGTGTTTTCGCCGGACACGCCTCGTGACGATGCATTTGCGTATTGGTTTGGACCAGGGGTCGCCTCCTATGTGACTCTGGCCGAAGGACGCATCGTCGGGATGTACAAGATCGTGCAGAATCAACGAGACCTGGGCTCGCACGTTGCCAACGCATCGTTCATGGTGGCTCCGTCCTGTCGAGGGAGAGGCGTGGGAAGGCGCATGGGATTGCACGCGCTGAGCGAAGCCGGACGAAATGGCTTCCTCGGCATGCAGTTCAACTTCGTGGTGAGCACCAATGCCTCCGCCGTTGCACTGTGGCAAAGCCTCGGCTTTGCTATCGTTGGTACGCTGCCGAACGTCTTCAGGCACGCGGCTCTCGGATATGTCGACGTATACGTGATGTACCGGTCTCTGGAGGGTGATGAAGCCGAAGAGCTGTTCGCCTCACCTGACACGCACAAAGGAACGTGATGTATGCGAGCTGACATCGTCCCCGGCGCTGTTTTTCCTGACTACGAGTTGCCGGATCACACGGGAAAGCACCGCAAGCTTTCCGAGCTACTACTGGTTCTTCGGCCGGCCGACTCTTGAGGAATTGCGTCAGGACATGCGGATCGCGCTTCGAAAGTGCCGTCCCGATTGGGAGATCAGCACCGCCGAGCTCAAAGCGGCGTGGCAAAGGGGCGAGAAGGATCGGTTTTTTCCGTACGGCCGGCGGCTATCGGAGTTGTTTGCCGAGCAGGAATAGTCATGAATGCGCCGCGCTGATCCCATCATGAAACGTCGCGAGTTCCTGACTGCCGTTGCGGCGATCGGCCTGACCTCTCGAGGCGTTGCGCTCTCGATGCCGACGTGGCAGGCGGGTGTGGCGACGATCGACATCACGCCTGAGCGCTCGCTCTGGATGGCCGGTTTCGCGCGCCGTACGCTGCCATCGCAAGGCGTCGCGATACCGCTGCACGCAAAGGCGCTCGCGCTCAAGTGCGGAGAACACCCCACGGCCGTCCTTGTGACCGTCGATCTCCTGGGGGTGACGGCCCGCATCACTGGGCGGGTCGCGGCGCTCGTTCAGCGCCGTCACCGAATCCGCCGCGCGGACCTCCTTTTCAACGCGAGCCATACACACTGCGGTCCGGTTGTGGACGAACAGTTGTCCGTAGCGTACGACCTGTCGCCGGAGCAGTGGGCCGCCATTCGCGCGTACACGGTCCAGCTCGAAGGCAAGCTCGCCACCGTTATCGGAGACGCCGTCTCCGGCCTGCGTCCGGCGCGGCTGGGGTATGCGCAGGGCGAAGCCGCCTTTGCGGCGAACCGGCGGGTGAAGTTCACCCCGGACGGACCCGTCGATCACTCCGTGCCCGTGCTCCGCGTCGACGGAACCGAGGGCGCGCCGCTTGCCGTCGTCTTCGGGTATGCCTGCCACAACACGACGCTGCAGGACACCTTCGTGCGGTATCACGGTGACTACGCGGGCGTAGCCCAGGCCGCGTTGGAACGGCGGCACCCCGGTACGACCGCGCTTTTTGTCGCCGGTTGCGGTGCGGACGCGAACCCGATGCCGCGCGGGACGGTGGAACTGGTGGAGGCCCACGGCACTGCTCTTGCGAACGCGGTCGATCACGTACTCGAGGCGGTGGTTCCGATCGATCCTTCGCTGCGAACCGCATTCGGCACCGTCGACCTGCCGTTCGCGGGGGAGGAGGCACGCGAGCGGTGGAGAAGCCAACTCGACATCGACGAAGTGTACATGCGGCGCCACGCGGCGCTGATGAAGGCGGCAATCGCCCGCGACGGGCGTCTTCCGACCGCGCAGCCGGATCCGGTGCAAGTGTGGAGCTTCGGTCCGCCTGCGCTCGCTCGTGGCATCCGTGCGAGCGGCGGCGAGACGTCGGCAAATGCGAGCTCAGGCCTCACGCTCGTTGCGCTCGGGGGGGAGGTCGTGGTCGACTACGCATTCCGCCTCGCTCGTGAGTACCCGGAGCGGCGCATGTGGATCGCGGGCTACAGCAACGACGTCTTCGGGTATGTCCCCTCCGTTCGCGTGCTGCGGGAAGGCGGCTACGAAGGGGGCGACGCGATGATTTACTACGGCCGGCCCGGCCCGTTTGCCGAAGCGGTGGAAGAGTTGATTATCGGTGAAGTGCGCCGGCTGGCAGGAGACCGTTGATAAGCGATCGGACTTGTTCCATGGCGTCTGGAGGGAACGTGACAAAGCGGGTGAGCCGTCGGAGCTTCCTCGGAACCGTCGTCGCGGCTGGTGCCCTCGGGGGCAAATCGACCGCGCAGGCGCGCGCGTGGCCATCCCCGCAGTCCAGCCCTGCCCTGAGCTCGTCGACTGGGCTTGGGCTGCTCGGTGGAACACCCGTGCGACGCACGCCGTTCCCATCGTGGCCGGTGGCAGACGCCCGTGAGGAGGATGCGCTCGTCCGGGTGATTCGCAGCGGCAAATGGTTTCGTGGTGAGAACGTCTCGGCATTCGAGGCGGCCTACGCGTCACTGACGGGCGCGAACCATTGTCTCGCCACCGCCAACGGCACGAGCGCGCTGATCACGTCGCTCGCCGCCCTCGGCGTCGGACCCGGCGACGAGGTCATCGTTCCCCCATACACGTTCGTCGCCACGGTGAATGCCGTGCTGATGATGCGCGCTCTGCCGGTGTTCGTCGACAGCGACATCGAAACGTTCCAGATCGACGCACGCAAGGTCGAGCAGGCGATCACCGGCAATACCCGGGTCATCATCCCCGTTCACCTCGGCGGATCTGCTGCCGATCTCGATACGATCATCGCCGTCGCGCAGCGGCGCGGCGTGACGGTCGTCGAAGACGCATGCCAGGCGCACCTTGCCGAGTGGCGTGGCCGCAAGGTGGGCACATATGGCAGAGCGGGGTGCTTCAGCTTTCAGGCGAGCAAGAACCTGAACTCCGGCGAGGGGGGCGCGATTCTGACCGACGACGAGGCGCTTGTTGAGACCTGCTACCGCTTCCACAACAACAGTCGCAGCCGGCGGAACACCGGCGACGATTTCTCGTACCGCAACACCGGCGCAAACCTGCGCATGACGGAATTCCAGGCGGCGCTCCTCGCCGCGCAGATGACGCGCCTCGAGTCGCAGACGCGCACGCGCGACGAGAACGGCGCGTATCTCACCCGCCTGTTGCAGCAAATCCCCGGCATCACGCCGGCACACATGTACGAAGGTTGCACGCGCAATGCGTACCACCTCTACATGTTCCTGTACGACCCGAGCCGCTTTTCAGGCCTGCCGCGCGCTGCGTTTCTCAAAGCGCTCGGCGCCGAGGGCGTTCCCGCCTTGAGCGGCTACTCGCCGCTCAACAAGGAACCGTTTCTCGAGGATGCCCTGTCGGGCCGTGGATTCCAGGCGATTTATTCCAAGGCCCGGCTCGACGCCTGGCGCGCACAGAACCGCTGTCCCCAAAACGACCGTCTGTGTACCGAGGCGATCTGGCTCGTCCAGACGATGCTGTTGGGGCCGAGGCGGGATATGGAGGACATTGCCGAGGCGGTGCGAAAGGTTCAAGCGCAGGCGGCGCAGGTGGCGAAGGTGCTGCCACTCGCGTAGAACCATGTCGAATGTCGATTTCGCTTCGCAGCTGTTGAGCATCACTGCAGGACACGGAGACCGGCGGGGAGACTGTCGGCGACGGTCCGTGTTTTTGTGGCCAATTGACCCACTACCGTGAAGGGCTCACGCACGACCTCGTCGCCCATCGCTTACAATGACCGCATGCTCCGTCCCATCGATCGCGTGGTCGACCTGCTCGACCCAGGCCTGAACCAGCTTCACAACATCGGCATGGAAGAGGCCCGGCGGCGGGTGCTTGATGGCGACCCGGCAGCCGTCCGCGCTATCGACGGGTCGTTCGCGCTCGTGGCGGTGGATGGCATCACGGTCCGGATGGCACGATCGCTCGATCGGCCGATGCGCTACTTCCTC
>JBBQEJ010000114.1:0-17093 GCA_038320555.1 Vicinamibacterales bacterium
CGATACACTCGCTGTCGGGCACGGCGCGCAGCTTTTGTTCCTCGAGATAGACAAGACACAAGTACTTCATAGGGCTCCCAGAACCGCCGCGAGCTCACCCCCGATCCCAGTTGAATAAGCCGGACAAACGACATTCTTACAGGAAAAGTACTGACCGTGTCGATTTCACGGCGTCTCGTTCGTCGTGAACGTAGAGCCCGGATTGAAGGTTCAGGCAACGGTGCCGGGTGAGATTCTTCACAGGCTGAGAGATACGCCGTTTCCTGATTGATCGAATTCGAGTATCAGATCTTTCGGCTGTCGTACGCCCAATGCAGCACCGCCTGTCGCTGTCTCCGGCGACAGGCGAGATCCCGCTTCTCGCAGTTCTTGCGGATGGCCGACACGTGCCTCGTAATCGCGAGCCAGCGCCTGATCTGTCGTCTATCGTCGGCGGTTCTGCGACCCATGTAATACCGGCAGTACCACTGAAACCAGCCACGAGGATCTTGAGGACGGATCCAGCCATTCCTTCGCCATACGGCGAGAGACTGCGAGGCGTTGACGCCGAAACAGTCGAGGCGGGCGTCGCGGCGCTCAGCGCAGAGCTTCGCGCGGGTGAACCAGCTTGCAGGAAATTCCCCCTGGCAATCGGTCATGTACTTGCCGCCGAATACACCCAGTTGGAGCATCTGCCTCGGGCTCAGCTGCGGCCGGAATTGCGGCGCGAAGTTTCGTCCGATGGGCTCGGTGCGGTAGTACACGTACGCGAGCTGGATCCTGTCGTTGACGACGACTCTCCGTCTCATTGGCCTACATTCACGTGCCGTTCACGCGAGAATCCGGGAAGCTTGCGCGCACGATCTGATGGCGCAGCGCGAACAGCCGCAGCAGGAGGCGACTGAGCACTGGATGCGCGATCCGTTGGGCCAGTGCTCCGCCGGGCACGGCGTATTCGATGCGATCCTCGTATAGGCTCCGGTCTGTGCCGATCGGTTCAATCCGGTGTGTGTGCCGCCAGGTCTTGAACGGTCCGCGGATCTGCTCGTCGCAGAACTGCGTCCCGCGCATGTAACCGTAATGACGCGCCTCCCACCGCACCCGCAGCGGCCCGACCCCGAACGAGAACGTGACCCGGCCGCCGTCGTGCAGGCCACCGGTCCGACTTTCGACACGAATCCACCGGTGCGGCGGGATCAGATCCAGCAACGCCTCCGGCCGCTCATGCCATTGAAAAACATCTGCGGCGCGGGCGCCTATGACCGAACGATACGCGAATCCACCGACACGTGATCGGGATTCCGCTTCGGGGGCACGGCGCGCGATCCGCCCGAGCATCCCGCGGAAGATCCAACTGTGCACCGGCAGAATGGCGTACCAATACACCCGGCCCATCACGCCGCGCGGATCGAACGTGGCGGTCTGCCGAATCTCTGACCGCTGCCCGTCCTCGAGCGGGGTGACCTTGAATTCCAGCCAGCCGCGCCCCGGCAGTTTCAAGTCGGCCGCGAGCCGCAGGAGGCGATCGGGTTCATAGGCTTCGACAGTCCATCCGTCGATCGCGTCTCCAACAGCACAGGCGTCCTGGTCGCTGCGCCCGCGCCCCATGCCAACGCCCCCGAGGCTTCGATCAATCCAGCCGCGCACCTGCCAGAGCAGCGTGCTTGAGTACCAACCCTCGGCTCCGCCGATTCGCCGCACGGGTGCGAAGGCTTGCGCGGGTGGCACATCGACGACAATCGTCCGCGAATCCACCTTCTGGCGCGCCGCCGAGCCGTCGTCAATCGCTTTGAGGAATGCGGCGCGGAGCGGCATGGGTTCGATTCGAAAGGTGTCGCGGGTCGCCGTCGAGTGGCCGACCGTCGCATTTTTCAACCCCTCGACGAGCGCGCGACCGACATGAGCCTGCGACGGCGTGACCAGTGCGAGCCAGAGACCCGACAAATGCGGAGTCAAGACGGGTACGGGCAGCAGCAGCCGACGCAGTCCGCGGAGGCGCGCGTATTCCCGCATCATGTCGCCGTAAGAAACGACCTCCGGTCCGCCGATCTCGAAAATGCCGCTGAGTCCCTCGGGCAGATCGAGCGCCGCCTCCAGATAATCCAGCAGGTCGTCGATGGCGATGGGTTGCGTGAGCGTGGCGACCCAGCGGGGACAGACCATGACGGGCAGCCGCTCGACCAGCGCCTGAATCATTTCGAACGACAGACTCCCGGCCCCGATGACGATGGATGCCCGAAACTCGACGACGGGGACACCGCTGGCGCGCAGCACCGTGCCCGTCTCGGCTCGACTTTTCAGATGCGCCGAGAGCGGGCCTGTCTCGTCCGCCAATCCGCCGAGATAGACAATGCGTTGCACGCCGGCGCGCGCGGCCGCGCGCCCGAAGGTGGTGGCGGCGCGTCGGTCGACGTCTGCGAAGTCGGGCCCGCCGCCCATCGAGTGCACGAGGTAGTAGGCGGACTCTACGTCCGCGAGGGCGCGGTCGAGCGAATCCTCATCGAGGCAGTCGCCTCGCACCACTTCAGTAGTCGCCCCCGTCGCACCGATCTTGTCCGGTTGCCTGACGAGACAACGGACGGCGCGGCCGCCCTCTTCGAATTGACGAAGAAGGCGGCTGCCGATGTATCCGGTGGCGCCGGTGAGCAGGACTTTCGCGTCCATAGCCGCGGAGTTGGCGCTTTCGACTCTCATCATTTGAATATAGTGAAATTTAAAATTACTACAAGTAAAATACCCCGAACCGAGAAACTCGTGTGAATGGCAGGACCAGAACTGTTCGTAATTTGAGTGTGATGAAAAAACGGAGGAATGATGCTGTCGGCAACGTTGAAGAACGAATTGAGCGGCTACGGCATCGGCGGCAGGATCCGAGCGCTGCGATTGAAGAAAAAAATGGGCCTCGTCGAGCTGGGTCAGCACACGGGACTGTCTCCGGCGCTGCTCTCGAAGATCGAGCGAGACCGCTTGTTCCCGACGCTGCCGACGCTGCTGCGCATCGCGCTCGTCTTCAGCGTCGGCCTGGACTTCTTTTTCGCCGGTGCCCGCGAGAAGCCCCTGCTCGCGGTCGTCCGAAAAGCGGAACGCGTGCGGCTCCCTGATTTGCCTGGCTCGCTGCAGGTTGCCTATCGATTCGAGTCGCTCGACTATCCGGCGACCGAGCGGCGATTCAACTCGTATTACGCCGAGTTTTTTCCTCTGGCCGTGGACCGACTGCGCCCTCACGCCCACTCTGGGGTGGAGTTCATCTACGCGCTCGCGGGCACACTGAGTGTGCACGTTGCCGGCGACCAATACGCTCTCGAAGCAGGCGACTCCATGTATTTCGATTCGAGCATTCCTCACGGGTACAGACGCAGCGGCGGGCGGACCTGCAGCGCCGTGGTCGTAACGTCCCCGTAAGAGTGCGTAAGAGATCGACCTGGTGTGATGGTGAGCGCTCAGTCACAGTACGCCGGGAAGCGTCAGTAGCGCGGTACCGACGGATCCACGAGCCGGGACCAGGCGTCCAGTCCGCCCTGCAGGTTGGAAAGATTCCGGAACCCCTCGCGCAGAAAATACTCCGCGGCGGACTGGCTCCGGATTCCGTGATGACACTGGAACACGATCACCGCGTGCCGGTCCAGACCGAGCAGGTAGTCGTGATAGGCCTGATCGAGAAGACGCGAGCCTTCGAGCTTCGCGATGGCGCGCTCTTCGGGCGTCCGGACGTCGACGAGCTCAACTGGAATGCCGCTGTCGAGGAGGGCCTTGAGCCCGGGCGCGGACAATTGTTTGACCGGAGCTGATTCGTCAACCATCCGGCAAGTGTACACGTCTAAGGCGATGGTACACCTTCGGTCGGCATTCGCCGCCTTTGTCTTTGTCACCTTCGCGGAGTGACTCCATCATGCGCACGCTGGTTGCCGACCCCATTTATCGGTTCAGGCAGTTCACGCTCACGGGCGGCGGTAACGCCGAAGCCGTCCTGGCGGGTGCCGTCGGCGACGACTTTTTCAAGGTCGTGCGCGCCAGTCCTTCGCTGGGACGCGTGTTTCTTCCCGAGGAAGACGCCCCGGCACGTTCGCACGTCGTCATCCTGAGCGGCGGATTGTGGAAGTCCCACTTCGGCGGCACCGCGGACGTCATCGGGCGCACGCTCACGCTCGACGGCGAGGCGTACAGCATCATCGGCGTGATGCCCGCGGCGTTCGCGGTGGCATCGTGGGCTGTGACGGCGAGAGACATCTGGGTGCCGCTGGCCTATTCGGATGCCGCGCGTGCCGTGCGCGACAATCACAACGCCCACGTCATCGCACGGCTGAAACCCGGCGTGGACAGCGCGCAGGCGCAATCAGAGATGAACGTCATTTCCAAGCGGCTCGAGCAGGAATACCCGGAGGCGAACGCGGGCTGGGGCGCCACCGTCGTTCCGTTGCAGGAACTGATGTCGGCGACATCCGCATGACGCTGGTGATGCTGCTCGCCGCTGTCGCGCTGGTCCTGCTGATCGCCTGCGCAAATGTCGGGAACCTCTTCTTCGCGCGCGCGAATGCCGAGCTGCTGCCGCGAGACCAGCCGACGGTAGAGGTGCGCAAGATCCCCTCACGCTCGCGATCGTCGCCGGCATGCTGGCGATCGTGGCACTTATGGCGAGCCTGGTGCCCGCCTACCGCGCATCGCGGCTCGATCCGCTGACGGTCCTCCGCGACATTTAGACACTACGACCGGGCACCAGACGAACCCGATTCGCTGCATGCTCGCAATGGCTCCGAGCTATCATCGTCCTGGACAATTGCCGCGGCCCTGGTTACAAAGAGACAGCATGCCCCTCTCGTTCCAAAGCCGCACGGTCGGCGACATTACCGTTCTGAAATGCGATGGCCGGATCATTGAGGGCGCCGAGTCTGCGGCCTTGCGACAGCACACGAATGACCTGCTTCCCAACGCGCCCTGGATCGTTCTGCACCTGGGAGACGTGGACTTCATCGACAGCAGCGGCCTGGGTCTCCTGGTGCGAATCCTCACACGGACGGGACACGGCAACCTGAAACTCTGCGCAGTCTCCGCCAAGATCGCCGACATGCTGAGGATCACCAGGCTGGCGACGGTATTTGACTCGTATGACTCCGAGGCGGACGCGATCGCGGCGTTTTACGACAGTGCGAAGCGCCCGGACAAGTCGTTGCCGTTTCTTCCCGCGAACATCCTTTGCGTGGAGAAGTCGGTGGATCTCCTCAACTACATCGGCGAGTTGCTGCGGCAAGCAGGATTCAGAGTCATCACCGTGGACAATCTGCCCGATGCGCTGATTCTGCTGAAGGCCGCGGGGCCGAAGCTCGTGGTTGTCAGCGCCGAGGTGCGCTCTGCAAAAGACACGTGGACCGCGGAAAGGTTCAACGAGCTCGTCGACGCGCTCCCTGTGATTGAGCTGCCCGTCGACTTTGGGACGCATGACCCGAGCGAAACCGGCCAGCAACTTCTCGACCGCGTCCGTATCCTCATCGGCGCCGCCGACACGTCGACACAATGATGTAGACGCCTTCGAACACCGTCGCGGCCGAAGTATACGCTCAGGGAGGATCGCTCGTGCGCCACGTGTTGACCTGTGTGATGGCGTTCACGGCCGCGGCCGTGGCATTGCCGTCCGTTCGAGCCGATACCCGATCGATCACCGCGGAACGCGTGATGAAGCTGACGCGAGACTCTTCGTGGAAGCTGGTGGCGTCGAAGCCCATCGGATTCGTTACACATCATCCGCAGGGCATGGTGAAAATCGGCCTGACGCTCTATGTCTCGTCCGTCGAGATCAAAGTGCCGACGAGGCGCCTGCCAGAGCCGATTGACGGCCATGACCGGGATGCCGGCGATGGCGTGGGCCATTTGTTCAAGATCGACACGGCAGGGAACCTCATCGCCGATCTCAGGCTGGGAGAACAGACGATCTATCACCCCGGCGGGATCGACTTCGACGGGAAGTACATCTGGGTGCCGGTGGCCGAGTACCGGCCGAACAGCCGCTCAATCATTTATCGCATCGATCCCGAGAGCATGAAAGCGACCGAGGTGTTTCGCTTCGGCGACCACATCGGCGGCATCGTTCACAATACCGACGACAACACGCTGCACGGGGTGAGCTGGGGCTCGCGTCGCTTCTATCGCTGGACATTGGGCCACGACGGAAGGGTCACCAACGCCACCACGCCTCCTGAAACGCTGCGCACGTTGAACACGTCGCACTATCTTGACTATCAGGACTGCAAATATGTCGGGGGCGGCCGCATGCTATGCACGGGGGTGACCGAGTTGCGACGGACGCCGGCGGCCGAACCGTTCCGGCTCGGCGGGATCGACCTCGTCGACCTCCACGACGGGCGTCCGCTGCATCAGGTACCGGTGCTTCTCTGGACGGCCGGCGGGCTGGACATGACGCACAACCCGGTCTGGATCGAGCCGAGCGCGACGGGCCTGCGCGGCTACTTCATGCCGGAGGACGACAAGTCGACGCTCTATATTTACGACGTGGAAACGAGCATCGAGTCGCCATTATAGGCGGCAGCACAGGCCGGCGAGGATGTACTGTTTGAGCGTGTTCTCGCCTTCCTCCAAGGCTCGCTTGACGGAGCGGGACGCCGCCCGCTTTCCTGACGACACGCTTTTTCACCGGGTGGCGCGCGCGGTTTGTCATGCGGGCTGCCTGCCGCGCAAAGAGCTCTATGAAGCGTGGGAGGTTGCGCGGAGAGTGCGGCGGCTCTTTCGCGGTGGACGCGTCATCGACCTGGGCGCCGGCCACGGTCTGCTCGGCCAGATCCTGCTCCTGCTGGACGACTCGTCTCCCTCCGCGCTCGTCGCCGACAGCACGCTGCCACCCTCGAGCGCCAGGGTGCACGACGTCCTGGTCGAGGCGTGGCCCAGACTGTCCGGCCGCGTGATGTGTGTCGTCAGCGACATCGACGAGGTGGACATCGGTCCCACAGATGTCGTGGTGTCGAGCCACGCATGCGGAGCGCTCACCGATCGAGTGCTCGCGCGCGCTGTGGCGGCGCAGGCGCGCGTGGCGGTGTTGCCATGCTGTCACGATCTCGCCGGCGGTGATGCACGCGCCCTGTCAGGGTGGGTCGATGGCGCCCTTGCCATCGACATCGTGCGGGCGTCGCGTCTCGAGCGGCACGGCTATCGGGTCTGGACGCAGACCATCCCCGCCGACATCACGCCGAAGAATCGCTTGCTGATCGGGAGGCCTGGGACAATTGATGCGACATGTAGCGCGGGCCTTCAGGCCTGCCGGGCCGCGAGGCAGCCCTAAAGAGCTGCGCTACAAGGAGAGTTCGTCGCCTTTTTACAAGAGGCAAAATTTCCTCCTGACCTCGTGGGCTCTTGTTATGAACGCCGTCTGGTCATCGGCGCGGCGCGCGGCGTGCTAACCATGGCGACAAAACGCTGAACCAGCGGCATCGATCCGGAATCGCGATGCCACGCGATCGCGATGTTCCAGGCGGCCTCGGGTAGTTTCACCTCGCGAAACCTGACGCCAGGCAGGCGCAGGAGCGCCGCCGACCGCGGCACCAGCGAGACCCCAAGACCGGCGCCCACCAGCGAAAGAACGGTAAAGAGCTCGTTGGCCTCCTGCACGACGCGCGGCGCAAAGCCGGACGCGGCGCAGATGCTCAGCGCGTGGTCGTAGAAGCTTGCCGACCTCGCGCGCGCAATGATGATGAACGGCTCGGACGCGACCGACCGGAGACCCAGACGCGGATGCCAGGGACTGCGTGGGCCGAGCGCGGCGACGAGCCGTTCGTGCAGCACGGGCCGCATCACCAGCCGGTCGTCCGACACCGGAAGCCGCACGAACCCGATGTCGATGCCGCCGTCACGCAGCGCGTTCACCTGTTCGGGCGTCGACATGTCGCGGAGCTGCAACTGCACGTCTGGATAACCGCGTCGAAACCGCAGCAGCACGCCGGGCAGCAGCCCGAGAATGCTCGCAATCCCGAAGCCGATCCGCAGCAACCCGGTCTGGCCGCTCGCCGCGCGTTGCGACAGCGCAAGCGTCGCCGCGGACTCGTGCAGGAGGAGGCGTCCCCGTTCCGCGAGGACGCGTCCCGCTTCCGTGAGCCGTACGTCGCGGTACCGCCGCAGGAGGAGCGGCCCGCCGACCCGTTCCTCCATCCGGCGGATCCGCTTGCTCAGGGCAGGCTGCGAAATGTGCAGACGATCGGCGGCACGGCCGAAGTGCAGCGTTTCGGCGAGGACGACAATCGCCCGAAAGTCGTCCAGTGCAAGCTCCATAACCACAGGTTATCAAATGACGGCACATGTTTCATTGGACAGCATGGAGAGATCTGCGGGACCCTGTATGAAGGAGTGTCCGCCGAATGTCTGTCCCAACCTGGAGCGCGGTCCTCGGTACGCTCGCCGCCCTGCTCACCACTCTTGCCTTCCTTCCCCAGCTCGCAAAAGTGAGACGGCAGGGAGGCGGGGATCTCTCATCATCGATGCTGGCGATGTACCTGATCGGCCAGGGCCTGTGGCTCGCCTACGGCCTGCTGAATCGTGCGGGAGCCGTGATTGGCGCCAACGTCGCATCGATCATCCTCGTGGCGGCGGTCGCGGTCATGAAGTCCAGGGCAAGACGATCGGCGGCCGTCCGCCCGCGCCGCCTTCGCATTGCGATCGACATGGACGAGGTGATGGCCGATGCCGTTGCCGAGCACCTGCGTCGGTACAACACCGCGTTCGGCGCACGACTCGCTATCGACGACCTGCACGGCCGTCATCTGGAGGAGTTCGTTCCCCCAGAGCATCGAGCAACGGCCGAGGCCATGCTCGACTCGACATTCTTCGAGCAGCTCGCCGTGCTGCCGGATTGCCAGGATGTAATCCGCGAGCTCACCCTCCGGCACGAGGTGTTCATCGTCACGGCCGCGATGGAAGTGCCGTGTTCGTTCGACGCCAAATACCACTGGCTCCGGCGGTACTTTGCGTTCATCCCCTCCTCGAACATCGTCTTCTGCGGCGACAAGGGTGTGATCGACGCCGATTACCTCATTGACGACAGGGCGAGACATTTCCTCAGCTTCAAAGGGCGGCCGCTGCTGTTCTCGGCGCCGCATAACGCCGGCGAGACCCGCTATCCGCGGGTGTCCTCCTGGGCGGAGGTCCGTGAGGTCTTCGCCCGGCCGGACACCGACAGCCTGTCACGTACTCCAATCGCGAGCGGCGAGAGGAATCTGCTGACCGGCGTCGCAGCGCGGTCATGACGGCGTAAGGGCATCCGGGCGGGGTTTCCGCGTCATACCCCGAAAACGGGTCCGCACCCCTCATTTTGCCACTCCGGACCGGCGATCTAGCAGCAATCCCGTTCGGCGACAGCTATCTGCAGCTCGTCGCGGCCTGAAGACAAGGCTCAATCATCAGGGTCTCAATTCACTTTTGGTGCCGAGCCATTCGCGGCATAATCAGGCTCTGCATTACCAAGAAGGCGAAATGCGCTGCCCACAGTGCGGCACTGCCGTAAGTCCCTCCGCTTCGCGATGCCAGGCGTGCAACCGGACGCTGGGCGCCGGTGTCGCCACAGCAGGACTCACGCCTGTGCCCGACACTGCCACGGTATTCTTGCCGCCTGGCCGAGCCGAGCGGCAGCCCGCCCAGCGCGCCCGTCTGTCTTCTGACGATGATGCGACCCGGCTGGGCGACCTCGAATCGCCTCCCACTCAGGTTGGAATCGGTGGGGCCGACGGGTGGCCCGACGAGGATTCATTCATTCGGCTGGGCGATGACGATCCAGCGGCCACGAGGCTTCTGACGCCTCCGGGGACTCGAGCGCCAGGAAAGGGTGATAAGTCTCCCCGACTTGGTACGTCGGACTCCGGCCCTCTCAAAATTGGTCAGGGGTTCGGGGCGCGGTATCACATCATTCGCCTGCTCGGCATCGGCGGGATGGGTGCGGTCTATCAGGCGTGGGACGCGGAGTTGGGCGTTGTTGTCGCCATCAAGGTGATTCGGCCCGAGGCGATGGCCGATCCCAGTGCTGCCGCGGAAATCGAGCGGCGCTTCAAGCGGGAACTGCTGCTGGCGCGTCAGGTCACGCACAAGAATGTCGTGCGCATTCACGATCTCGGCGAAGTCGGGGGCATCAAGTACATCACGATGCCGTTCGTCGATGGCGACGATCTCGCGACCATAGCCGAAGCCGGCAGGCTGCCGATCGCCAAGGTGCTCAGAATCGCGCGTGCGGTGACCTCGGGTCTTGTTGCCGCACACGCGGCAGGCGTCGTTCACCGCGATTTGAAGCCCGCCAACATCATGGTTGACGCCGACGACGAGGCGATGATCATGGACTTCGGCATCGCCCGCTCAACTGGCGGAGCGGCGCGCGAGGCGACGTCGTGGGAGAGCATGCCGTCTCAAATCAAGCGGTCGATGCCTGCTTTCGCGGACGCCACCACCTTCGGCGCCGTCGTCGGCACGGTCGCGTACATGGCACCCGAGCAGGCCAAAGGCCAGTCTGCCGATCAGCGCGCCGACATCTACGCCTTCGGCTTGATTCTGTACGACCTGCTCGTCGGACGCCGCCGCGCCGACCATGCGGTAAGCTCGATTGCCGAGCTGCAGGGACGGATGGAGAAAGCGCCGCCTCCTCCGCGCTCGATCGAGCCGGACATCCCTGAAGCCGTCGATCGGATCGTGACGCGGTGCATCGAACCGGATCCCGCGAAACGGTACCAGACGACGGTGGAGCTCGAGGCGGAGCTGAATCGTCTGGACGCCGAGGGCAAACCCCTGCGGATCGCACGGCGGCTCACCAAGCGCCTGGTAGCTGCGGCCGCCGCGCTGCTACTGGCGGTGGTGGGAGCAACCTATTGGCTGGCGCGCGGGCCCGTCGCGCCGGTTCAACATGAGCCCCTGTCGGTGCTCATCGCGGACTTCGACAACCGTGCGAACGACCCTGTGTTCCATGGGACCGTCGAAAGTGCGTTGAGCATTGCGCTCGAAGGCGCGTCGTTCATCACGTCCTACCGGCGTGAAGAGGCGCAGCGCGCCGTCGAGCAGATTCAACATGGCAGCACGCTCTCAGAAGCCAACGCCATTCTCCTGGCCGTGCGCGAGGGGATCAAAGTCGTCCTGAGCGGGTCGATCGAACCCACCGGCTCAGGGTACACGATTGTCGTCAAAGCGATCGATCCCGCAGTCAACAAAGTGCTTGGGTCGGCGAGTGCGAAGGCCTCGTCGAAAAGCGAAGTCCTGCGCGCCGTGGGCTCGCTTGCATCGAACATCCGCGGCTCGCTCGGCGACGAAACGCCGGCCAGTGCGAAGATCGGGGCGGCGGAAACCGTCACGGCGGCGTCGCTCGAAGCGCTGCAGGACTATACCCGTGGCCAGGAACTGCAGATCAACAGCAAGTACGAGGAATCGATCGATTACTACAAGCGCGCGATTGCGGAGGACGCGAAATTCGGCCGGGCGTACTCGAGCTGGGCGGTCAGTGCGTACAGCCTA
Organism: Vicinamibacterales bacterium; assembly: GCA_038320555.1. GTDB lineage: Bacteria > Acidobacteriota > Vicinamibacteria > Vicinamibacterales > 2-12-FULL-66-21 > JALZOC01. The sequence continues at coordinate 11,458 of JBBQEJ010000114.1, forward strand.
GGCCGTCGCGACGAGGCGGAGAAATTGTACAAACAGGCGTTCGCGCTGATGGATCGGATGACGGAGCGCGAAAAGTTCAGGGTGTATGGCACCTATGCCCTCACCATCACGCACAATTACCAGCAGGCCATCGACAATTACAGCAAGCTGCTCGAGAAGTATCCGTCGGATCGCGCCGGGCACACCAACCTGGCGATCTCCTATTTCTACACAATGGACTTCCCGCGCGCCCTCGAAGAGAACCGGCGTGCGATGGATATCTACCAAGGCAGCTTCAAGCTCTGGAGCAACCAGGCGTTGTACGCGATGTACGCGGGAGATTTCGCGACCGCCGACAAAGAAGCGTCGCGGGTTCTGCAACAGAGTCCGACGTACTACCGCGCGTATCTGCCGCGTGCAATGGCGGCGCTCAGCCGGTCGGACGTCGACGCGGCCCGCGAGGCGTACGCCCAGATGGGAAAGATCGACAAGCAGGGCGCCTCGCTGGCCGCGATGGGCGTGGCCGACTTGCTGTTGTATCAAGGAAACCTGATCGATGCCGTATCGACGCTGAAGGCGGGCATCGCCGAGGACGAAGGCATCAAGAGTCCGGCTGCCGTTGCCGCGAAATCAATCGCCCTGGCCGAGGCGCTTGAAGCGCAAGGGCAGAGCAAGGCCGCGGTCGCCGCCGTCGCGCAGGCGATGAAGGCGGGTCGGGACGAATCGATTCTGGTCCCGGCCGCCGGAATTCTGCTGAGGAGCGGCAACGCCGTGGCGGCTCGGGAGATTGCCGGCGAGTTACAGAACCGCCTCCAGCCGCAGGCGCGCGCGTACGCCAAAGTCATCGAGGCTGAGGTCGCCGCGCGGGGGCACCACTTGGGGGATGCGGTCGAGATATTTCGCGGCGCGCAGAAGCTCGCAGACTTGTGGCTGGCACGGTTCGGTCTCGGCGTGGCATACGTCGAGGCTGGGCATTACGCAGAAGGCCTGCCGGAGCTCGAGGCCTGTTTGAAACGGCGGGGTGAGGCCACAGCGATCTTCCTCAACGACGTGCCGTCGTTTCGATATCTGGCACCCCTACATTACTGGCTCGCGCGCGCGCAGGAAGGCGTCGGGCAGAGGCCCGCCGCCATGGACAACTACAAGAAATTCCTGGCGCTCAGGCCGCCAACTTCAAAAGATCCGCTCGCCGTCGACGCCCGCAAGCGCGTGCAGTAATTGCGGGCCTCGACCTGTCATTTTCCTTTGGACGACAGCGTCACAGTCACGTTGAAGCTGACCGATGCACTGTTGGTATGTGAGTCTGTCGACGTGCATGTGACGACAGTCGTCCCGATTGGGAACAGCGAACCGGATACCAATCCCGTAGCCGATTTACACGGGGCCGTCACGGGAATCTGGAGCACCGCGTCCACGCGATCGTATACGGGCGGGTTCGGGAACGTCACAACCGCGCCAGCTGAACTGGTCTTCGGAACGGTGATGTCCGGCGGCTGGCTAATCTTCGGCTTCGCGTGATCCAGCACCGCTGTCGGCCGCGCGGCTCCCTGTTTTGCATCTGCCCTCACGACGAGTCCAAACGCGGCTTTGATGCGATCGACGGTCAGATCCCCCGCGGGGTCGACCTTTCCCTTCAGCAACCGGATCCGTGCGGTCACAATGGCCTTGCCGCCCGGCGGTAATACAGCGCTGGCGTTCTTACCCAACGGATCGAAGTCGCCGCTCGTCACATCGGCGTTGTTGATGTTGACGGCCACCTGATTCGCTGTGAACTGACTCGGCAGGCAGTTGCTGGCCTGGGATCCGTACTGATCGCGAATGAGCAGCTGAATCTGATACAGCGTCGGATCCAGATCGCCCGCGTACCGAGTTCGGAACACATTTGTCCCGCTGCCCTTGTTTTCGAATGTGTAGCTGACGTCCGTGATCGCGGCACTGTCGATTTCGGGGCTGTCAATTTCGGGACTGTCGATTTCGGGACTGTCGATTTCGGGACTGTCGATTTCCGGGCTGAGCGCAGAGCTGTCGATTTCGGGACTGTCGATTTCGGGACTGTCGATTTCGGGTGCCTGAATCACGCTGAGGTCGAAGGCGTCCGGGATGTCGGGCGTGTCGGTCTCGGGCGGGACCAAGAGTGGATCGGCGGTGGGATCGGCGCCCGCATTCAACAGCACTGCGATCGTCTGTCCGGTTCCACCGACCTCCGTGACCGCGACCGTGACCGTGGCATTTGGGGCCAGCGTCGTGCTCGGGTTCGAGTCTTCGGACACTTGGACGGTCCGCGCGATGCTGGAAAGGCGCGGAATCGTCGCGGTCAGGGTGCCGAGGTTTTCCGGTGTAAACAGTGTCACTCCACCGGTTGGCTGATTGGTAATGCTCAGGGTGATCGTCTTCGGCGAGCTATCCGTGTTCCTCACGATCACGGCGAATGTACGCGGGATGCTGCCGAGCGGCTTCGAGCTGCTCGGCGAGTAAGCGAGCAGGCCGCCTTTGGTCACCATCGCTCCGTAGACGTTCATGTCCAGGACGCCGGAGAGCGCATTCGTCCCACAGACCGGACGTGTCTGGCTGGGATCGACGAGGCTCGGCGATCCAGGTAGCCCAAATGCCGGCCAATTGGGGGCCGCGTACGTGGTCGGCAGCGTGTGGCTCAACGCGTCGCGCGTGTCGGTCCACGACGCAAAGAAGAGCGGAGCCGATCCTGCACTGTTGGGGGCTGCAGGTGTCAGATGGAGGTAATCGGAAAAGAACGGCACACCGCGTGGCACGGACGCCGGCGCGAGACGGAACATGCGCATACCCGGGCGGTTGAACTGAAGCTGCCCTGTAACCCCAGTTCTGCTGATACCGGTCAGGTAGCGAGAAATCTCGGCAGAGGGACCGAACGTCGGAGCCCCGGTTGTTGCGTCGAGGCTGGCGATCACGCCGCGCACGTCGACAGTGTGACGCGTCGCAGGAGTGCCTGGTGCAGGATGAGGCTCCTCGATCGCGTCGGAACTACGCGCTAGGTCTCGGTTACCATTAATCGAGGCCAAATCGTTCCGAAAGTCGTACCAGATCAGACCGGCGTGTCCGTTGTTATAGGCGAAGGACGGTTGGATCTGATGATTGCCGATAGATGACGTGAGTGGATCTTCCACAACCGTTGGTGCGGACCAACTGGTCCCGTTGTACCAGGACACGTGAATGAGCGCGTCCCCGACACAGGCGCCCGAAGCGTTTCGTCGCTTGCCCGACCACGCTGCGTACACGCCCTTTGGTCCGGCGGCAAGAGTCGGGAACGTATTGATTCGGAACTTATACTCGTTTGTGCCCTGCGCGAACGGACAGATGTCGGCAATCTTCTGGGGAGTAATAAAGGTATTCCCCCCGTTTGTGGAACGAAGCCACATGATCGCATCGGTTTGGTTGTTATCGCCGAAACGGCGGTACGCGGCGTAGATGTAGTTCGTCCCGGGCTGCGTCGCCAGCGCGATGGCCTGGTTGGTCGCACTCGAGCTGATCTTGATTGGCTGGGTCCAGGTCTGGTTGCAATCGAGCGACTTCGAAAAATACTGTTCTGTGTTGTTGTCGGTCGGATCGTTGCCGGTGAAGACTGCCCAGGCGAGGTAAATCGGATAGTTGTCGACCGTTTTTGGGACGCTCGTGTAAGTGCCGTCAGCTTTCTTAACCTGCACATTAAAGGAGCAAGTACCGCTTTTCGGCCCGTAGTCCATCCACGGCTTGTCGATGAACCGCGCCTTGTTCGGACCATCGCTGCCCAGGGTGATCAACGTCTGCCGAACGGTCTGGAACGGCGTGGGGTTGGTTTCATCGATACCTGGATCGAAGAAGGTCGAGACCGCGATGCCACCTTTGCCACCCGGACTCTTGAAAAAGATCCCGCTCACGTGCACGAGAGCGGAGGGCGTGGCAATGGCCGTCGCATCGGCGGCGGCACGGAAGTTATACCCGTCCTTTAATGGCGATGGGATGCCGTTCGGCATCGTCCGCGTGTCCAGATACGATCCAAGAAGCGCGTCGGTGCGCCAGTGATTGCCGAGATCGATCGACTGCGCGACGCCCATCCACGCGTCGCGCGTGATGACGATGCCGGGATCCAGGCCCGGCAAATCGAGCACCAGCTTGTAATCATTGTATGCACACAGAATATGCGAGGGACGCTGCGGATTGACCGCGCAGCTGGCCTCGTTCTGCATCTTCTTGTTGAAATCGCCGGCGAAGACAGGTGGACTCACACTCAGCTCCGTGGGTCCGCCGTTGGTGATGTTGACGTTGCGACCGGCCACCGGCACTTGCGCAGCGACCCGGACGTCAAGGAGGGAGAGGAGCCAGCTGATTGCAGCGCTGGCGCGGAGCGCACGTTTGAAAACTCGCATGTCGTCCTCCGACTACGATAGATGTAGGCGCGCAAGCGATCGGCTCGCGCGACCAGGCCATTCGTCATTTGCAGCGTGTCGAAATGGCGTCCGTTTTACTGTGAATTGCCGAGTATACGCCTGTGGACGACGTATTGCGTGTTATTCCGCTGTCAGGGAAAAATGTCAGCCTACGGCGACTGAAGGGCTCCAGAGACGCGTCTAAAGTCATCCCCTAAGGTGACTTACCAGACAGAAGTACCCATTCTGATGCTCCTATGGGCTCTGAAAAATGTCGATTGACGATCGGTCTCCACTTGACATCCCAGTGCAAGGAGTGAGAGGTTAGGGTCACTCCACTGCGATGACCAGTGAACAAAATCCACGCGTTGAGCTCCTTCAGGGCACGCTCGATCTGATCGTCCTTCGGGCGTTGACGACCATGGGGCCGCAGCATGCGTACGGACTTGCCGCGCGCCTCGAGCAGATGGCCGACCATCCGTTCTCACTGAACCAGGGAACCTTGTACGCCGCGTTGGTACGACTCGAACAGAACGGCTGGATCAAGGGCACCTGGCAGACGACGGAGAACCATCGCGAGGCCAAGTACTACGCCGTGACCAAAGCCGGCGCCCGCGCGCTCGAGAAGCAAACAGAGCGGTGGCGCAGGCTTGCGGGTCTCGTGAACAAGCTGTTGCTGGGAGAGTCGTAGTCGAATCACGAATCGCGAATCGGAAACCCCGACTCGCGAAAGTATGCAGCGGTGAAACGATGTCGCGTCTGAGGCGCTTGCTTCACAGGTCTTATAACGCCCTCCGACCCGGGAGAGGCGAGCCGGAACTCGTTCGTGAGCTCGCGTCGCATCTGTCGCTGCTCGAGGACGAGTTTCGGCGGCGCGGTATGTCCGCCGAGGACGCCACGCTCGCCGCGCGTCGAGCGTTCGGCGGCGTCGAGCTGGCCAAAGAACTCCAGCGCGACGCGCGGTCGTTTCCGTGGTTCGACGATGCCCGACGGGATCTGCGCCAGGGCTCGCGGCTGCTCCTTCGCAACCCGATCTTCGCGCTTACCGCCGCCCTGTCGCTGGCAATCGGCATCGGCGCGACGACGACGATCTTCACTGTGGCCAACGCGCTGTTGCTGCGCGCGCCGGCGGGAGTGGCCGACCCCGATCGCCTCGCCGACATCTACCACGTCGAGGAGGGAAACAGATTCGCCGGGCCCATGGTGCCGTACTCGCTGTATCTCGACCTGCCTCAACACACGACGACGCTCAACGGCGTTTATGCGTATCAGCCGGAG